>NZ_JPIM01000065.1 GCF_000735195.1 Chloroflexus sp. MS-G | reverse complement strand
CCCCCCCTTCCTCGCCTCGTGTGGAAGAGGAAGGGGGGGCCAGGGGGGAAGGTGAGGGCGGCCAGTTGCTCGCCACCGTCCCCCGAACTATTCTGGAGATGCTAGTGACAACAGTGAAAAGCCTGAAACCGAGCCAGACCTACTCGGGAGCAGAGGGAGAATATGCTATACTGTCATAAGAATTGAACAAAACCTGCACGAGCAACTACTGTCAATGACCGCTGACCTGCTGACGAATCTCAACCCACAACAACAACGCGCCGTTACGACCGTGACGGGACCGGTGTTGGTGTTGGCCGGGCCGGGGAGCGGCAAAACGCGAGTACTGACGCATCGGATCGCCTATCTGATCACTGAGATCGGCATTGATCCGCTCCGGATTCTGGCAGTAACCTTCACCAATAAGGCCGCGCGTGAGATGCGTGAACGGCTGGCTATGCTCGTGGGTGAAGCGGTAAACGATTTGACCGTTGGCACCTTCCACGCCATTTGTGCCCGCTGGCTGCGTCGTGATATTGTGCATTTGGGTCGCGAACGCGATTTTGTGATCTACGATAGTGATGACCAGGAGCGGCTGATGAAGCGGGTACTGCGTGAACTGAATGTGAACGAGAAGCAGTACCCACCGCGTGCGATCTTGAGTGCGATCTCGCACGCGAAGAATGAGTTGATCGATCCTCAGACCTTTGCCCGCTCGATCCGCAGCTATTTCGACGAGATGGTGGCTCGCTGCTATGCTCGTTATCAGGAGCTGCTCGTCGAGAGCAATGCACTCGACTTTGATGATCTGCTCGTTGAAACGGTGCGCTTATTCCTCAAGCACCCCAATGTGCTCGATTACTATCATCAGCGTTTCCACTTCTTGCTGGTGGATGAGTATCAAGATACGAATCGCGCTCAGTACCTACTTGTACGGGCATTGGCAGAACGCCATCGGAACCTCTTCGTCGTCGGTGACGAGGCGCAAAGTATTTATGCCTGGCGTGGCGCCGATATTCGCAACATCTTACAGTTCGAGCAGGATTATCCAGAAGCAACCGTTATCGCACTCGAACAAAACTACCGCAGCACCCAAGCCATTCTCGATGCTGCACAAGCGCTCATTAATGCCAGCCCATTGCAGAAATATCCCAAACGGCTCTGGACGACCAACGGGAAGGGCGAAGCCGTAACGTTGTACGAGGCAAGAGACGATCAAGATGAGGCGCAATTTGTGGTGAATGAGATTCTCCACCTCATCGCCCAGGGTATCGCCCGTCCCGGTGATTGTGCGATTATGTACCGTACTAACGCTCAGTCACGTCTGATCGAAGAGACGTTGGTTGCAGCGCATGTGCCCTATCAGGTCGTTGGCGGGGTTCGCTTCTACGAACGCAAAGAGATCAAGGACGTTCTCGCCTATCTGCGCCTGGTAGCCAATCCGTATGATAGCGTAAGCCTGCAACGCATTATCAACTGGCCAGGACGAGGCATCGGCGAACGGACAGTCAACGAGTTGATTGTCTGGGCACGTCAGATGGGCGTGCCGCTCTATCAAGCATTACGTGAACTGGTGGAAAACGATACCATTGCGCATCCGTTTGGAAGCCGGGCCTGCACTGCGCTGAGAGAGTTCTACACGCTTATTAACGACCTGCACCGGCTCCATACTATGATGTCCCTTGGCGATCTGATCGATCTGCTGCTGAGCCGTCTGGAAGTCCTGGCAACCCTCAGACGCGAATACGAAGATGAAGAGGCCGCCGATCGCTGGCAGAACGTCCAGGAGTTGCGCAATGCAGCACTGGCCTATATGAATATGCCGCTTGAGAATCAATTGAATGCGTTTCTGGAAGACGTTGCGCTGATCGCCGATGTTGATAACTTGAATCGGAACAACGAGGTGGTGACCTGTATTACATTGCACCAGGCAAAAGGGTTAGAGTTTCCCCACGTCTTCCTGGTGGGAATTGAAGAAGGTCTGATCCCCCATAGCCGGGCAACGAATGATCGCAACTCCATCGAAGAAGAACGTCGTCTGCTCTACGTCGGAATGACGCGCGCCCAACAGCGATTATACCTCTGCTACACAACGCAGCGTGCTCTGTACGGGCGTGTCACCACCAGTGTGCGCTCGCGGTTTCTTGCCGACATCCCTGCTCCCCTTGTTAAACAGATTCGCTATCGTGGGTATCGGGCTACACCGGCACCGCAGACCACCATGTTCAGCAATCGTTCATTCACGCAACGCAAGGACACCCAACGGAACTCACGGCAAAATACCCCTCTGCCAACACCGATGAAGGCAGCATTCTTCCCCGGTCAGCACGTGCGTCACCCGACCTTTGGCGAGGGGATCGTGGTGAGCAGCCGTCTGATTGAAGGCGACGAAGAAGTAACTGTTCGTTTCTCAGATCGCGAACGGCGCTTACTGGCCAGTTTTGCCCGTCTGGAAGCACTTACGGACGAATAAACGCTTCTATCGGGCGCTGACTCACTTCATTGACCAAAAACTCACGCAGCGCACGGGCCGCCGGTGAAGCCGTTCGATCGCGGCGCCAGACTAGACCGAGCGAACGGGTCAGGGTTTGATCGCGTACACTCAGGCTGACCACACCACTGAAACCAGATACCGCCAGCGCCGGTACCAGAGCGATGCCCAGACCGGCGGCAACGAAGCGAACCAGCGTCTCGGTCTCGCCACCTTCCAATACCGTCTGTGGCGTAAAGCCAGCCTCACGACAGGCTTTTAACGTTGCCTCACGCAACTCATAATTCGCCGGTGACAAAATCCAACGTTCGTTACGTAGTTCGCTCATCGAGACGTCACTTCGTTTCGCCAGCGGATGTAGGGGACCGACGATTAACACCAACGGTTCGTTCAGTAACGGCGCCACCGCCAGTTGCTCATCTTCGACCGGCAACGCCAACACAGCCAGATCGGTCAAGCCTGACTCCAGCAGATCGAGGAGAGATTGAATACCGGCTTCGTGCAAACGTAACGTAATTCCCGGATACCGCTGGTGAAAAACTGTCAACAACGGTGGAAGCAGATGTGCTCCTACCGTCGGTGGTGCACCGATTGACACGCGCCCGGCTTTCAGACCAACTCGTTCTGCCATTGCCGCTCGCGCCTCTTCAACCTGCGCCAACACCGCACGCGCATAGGGCAACAGCGCCTCACCGGCCTCGGTCAGCCGCAGACTACGCCCCACGCGATCGAATAAAGCAATACCTAGCTCGCGTTCAAGCTGACTGATCTGCTTGCTTAGTGCCGGCTGCGCAATGTGTAATTCAGCAGCAGCACGAGTGACGTGAGAATGACGGGCGACAGCTTCAAAATAGCGTAGATGACGAAGTTCCATACCTGTAACCTTCTATCTGGCGCGATACTCTGCATGGTATGATACCAAATCCTGATCGTTATATGCGTTAGAAGCTGACAATTGACGTAGAGATACGGAATCGCACAAGATATGGATGATAGATCGATAACTGCACGATGCGGGCGAGCGGCTCGTGCGCCATCGCTGCATCCTGATGTACGGGCGCAGCAGCGCTACGCCCCGATTGCTGCACCCTATTTCGGATAGGCTCTCAACCCTGCGTTGCATCCTGCCGCCGAACCGTCTATAATCTGAACAGCAGCGATACAAGGCATACTGGCAACTCAGGAGAAAGCCGTGTCAGGCGAAGCATTACACCAGCGGATCACCGCCACCATTCAATCATACCGCGAAGAGATTGAACGTACCCGCCGCGAAATCAACGAGGTCGAGTCGTTGCTACGCCAGAATATGGCTGAGGTTGATCGGCTGGCAATGCGCGAAACTGCCATTGCCAATCGGGTACGCGACCTCGATGTAAACCTGGAACGCTACGAAAAGACCGACATCAAGACCTTCTACACGACGTTTATCGAACTTCAGATGCGCTTGCAAACGATGCGCGCACAAGTCGAACAATTGCAGAATCGTCGCGAAGCCCTACGCAACCGGCAGAATCTGCTCAGCGATGTCGTTGAACTGCTCGAACAGGCCGCAGGCGAATTAGAGCGTAGCGCAAAAGTAGCCGATTTGCCATTCGATCCACAGACCATGATCGCCAACATCATCCAATCGCAAGAGAGCGAACGACTGCGTATTTCGCTTCAGATGCACGACGGCCCGGCTCAGGCGATGAGCAATCTGGTCTTACGGGCCGAAATCTGCCAGCGACTGCTTGATCGCGACCTGGATCAGGCCCGAGCCGAACTGGTTGCCCTCAAAAACGCTGTAAACAATACCCTTCAGGAGACACGCAAATTCATCTTTGATCTCCGTCCGATGACCCTCGATGATCTTGGATTGGTACCGACTCTGCGCCGGTACGTGGCTCAGGTTTCAGAAAAACACAAAATTGATATTAACTTGATGGTGCAAAACCTCGATCAGCGCCTCCCTAGTCACTACGAAGTCACCATTTTCCGGTTCATTCAAGAAGCGATCAACAACATCGTGCGGCATTCTGGCGCCACGCAGGCGCGGGTTATGCTTGAGCAGAGTGACAACACCCTACAAATTTTGATTGAAGATAACGGCAGCGGCTTTGCGGTCAAAGAAGCGATTGCCAGTTCGGGAACGCGCAAGAACATGGGACTAGCAAATATGCGCCAGCAGATCGAGGTCTTGTTACAGGGCGAATTTGGGATTGAGAGCACCATTGGGCGTGGAACACGGGTCGCGGCGACGATTCCGGTGCCGTGAGAAAGGAATAAGACAAGAATCTTTCCAATGAACAGAAGAATAACATCCTCAGCCAACATCATTCTAGGGATCGTTGTACTCATCCTTGCTATCGCGGCACTGGCGCTTATTCCATTGCCTATTCCAATCGTGACAGATTTCTGGATGTTGTACAACACCGCGTATGGACTTGTACGAGGGGTTTACATCTACGATTACACGGCTCAGTCATCAATAGCATATCAAGTTTTCGGTGATTTACTACAGGATATTACCCTACCGTATTATGTATACCCACCCTGGTTTGTCTACAGTTTCTTCTTCCTAGGACTCTTTCCCCCCGATTATGCTGCCCGATTCTGGTTTTGGTGTAACATAGCTATTATTGGAACAGCACTATATTTTATCACAAATAGTTGGAGCTTTAAATCAAAAGTATACGCTATCCTTTTCACACTATCTTGGTCGAGTATTTGGATGCTTCTCATCGTGGGTCAGTTTATTGCTCCCCTTATGCTAGGAATAGCCCTTATCATGTTTGCGATTACTCACAGTCAAATTTCACTTCTTGTTGTAGGTATGTTCCTTCTCACGTATAAACCACATCTTGGTGGATTTATCTTTTTATTTGTTGTGGGATGGTTACTTTTCAAGCGCTATTATAAACCGCTAAAGGTCATAATATTTACTCATATCAGTATAGGTATAATTTGTCTCATTATAAATCCACTTTGGTTATCAGACTACATACGAACGCTGATTGGATTTCGTGAGCAAACGACATTCACTACCTGTGACGACTGCTCGAGTGGTGCAACATTGCTCGTATCAGCTATGACCGGCAAAGCTGATACCGCAACCGCGCTATATGTTGGGATAGGAATAGCACTTGTTGGCAGCTTCATCTGGTGGCTTATCTTCCAATCGCGTCTTGATACAACAATTGAAGTAACAGTATACTGGTCATCAGTTCTTGCACTGCTGTCAATTCCTTACGTTAATAACTACGATTACGCTATGCTGTTACTTCCCTTTCTCTGGCTCACGAACACGGCGAAACATACCGTAACCAAGATTTTTCTCACGATATCACTTGTCGTGCCTTGGATTGGCGTCGTACTCGGCGACCGACCCATAGTAGCAGTTTTGCTGGCATCAAGTGCATGTTCGATGGCATTCGCCCTACTGTTTGAGGTATATTTGAATCGGCTCAAAGCTCATTCCATGTAACACTGCATAATGGAAACTCGTATGAAGGAATTACCAGATATTCACCAATTCCGCTGGACACGCTGGCACGTTGGGATTGTTGCTTGTGTATTTGCTGTTGTTTTTATCATTAGCTTACGTTCTTACACCGATCCCGACCTCTGGGGGCATTTGCGGTTTGGCCTCGATGCCATTGAGCAGCGCCGTATTGTACAGGTTGATCCATACTCGTACCTCACTGAAGGATACCGATGGATCAATCACGAATGGTTGATGGAAGTCCTGATGGGAATGGCCTGGCTGATCGGGCGCGATACGGGGCTGATCTTGCTGCGGGTTATTGTCACATGGCTTACCCTTGGTCTCGTATTCTGGCGATTGGTTCATTCAGTAAAACTGCCATTCATACCGGCCCTGCTCGTCTGGTTATGTGTTGTCCTGACGACCATCTGGTTTAGTCTTGTTGTTCGTCCACAAGTGTTCACGTTTCTCTTCTTTACCTGTACCCTGATCATCATTGATGAAGCCGAACGGGGCAGGTATCGGCTGCTCTGGCTGATGCCGGTTATCGTCGCGCTCTGGGTGAATCTACACGGCGGATTCCTCGCCGGATGTGGCGTGTTAGGGGTATGGACGATTGTCCATTTGTTCTTTAACCCGCAACAGTGGCGAAGTGTGGCGCCACCGGTTGCAGTAACTGCTCTGGCTACGCTTGTTAATCCGTATGGCTATGAATTGTTACACTTTCTGCTTGAAACTGCGACCGGCGACCGGCCAGAGATTGCCGACTGGCAGCCGCTACCTATTCGCAGTCCATTGGGATTGATATATCTGGCCGTGATGAGCCTTGCCATTTGGGCAGGATACGTATCACCATTACCCCGTAACATCGTTTTGATGGGATTGTTTGGGCTGGTCGGGATGATGCCGTTGGTTGCTATCCGTCATCTCCCGCTGATGGGGATCGCCTTTGCCATCTTCATTGCACCACACGTTGGCGCAGCGTGGCAGGCATCGATCGGCCGGCAAAGCCGTGATGTACCAATCCCACGCTGGCTGCAACCACTGCCATTGGTTGGATCAGGATTAATCCTGCTCTTCGGCATGGGAATGAATCAATGGAGCTTTATCAGTGCGACCAGTGTCCCGTACAATGCAACAACCTTACTTCGGGAGAGTGGATTTCGCGGTCGGCTCATGTGTGATTTTGGTTGGGGTCAGTATCTGATCTGGCACCTTGGCCCACAGGTACAGGTGGGAATGGATGGACGACGAGAAACGGTGTATCCACCGGACATATATGAAGAGTATGTTGACTTTCACTTCGGTGTGGGCAACTGGGATGCCATTCTGCGCCGTCAGCAACCCGATGCTGTGTTAGTAGGCAGAGGATCGGCGCCTGCTAATCTCCTGGCATTACATTCAGCCTGGCGACAGGTATTTGCTGATGATGAAAGCGTCCTGTTCATCAGGATCGACTCGACAGCCGCGATGGTGATTGATCAAACGGCGCGTTCGTTTGTTCCATCAGAAGTTGGATCCGTATTTCCATAGTGTTTCTCGATGTCTATCATTCCGAACATACAACACACAGCGCACGCCGGTGACAATCTGGCATCTCCTTTGCCTCGCATTTCGGAAGGTATCACGATACCGAAGGGGTGAATGGGGAACTCACCTTTCAGATATATATTGTGACATGTTCATTCAGCTTGACAATCTTATTCATTTGTGAAATAATTTCCTTTGACAGAATGTAGTAATCTCTCAGCTAACCGACTAAAACATAAAAAATTTTTCATCCACACATAGTACAAAGGTACGTTTAAGGACCAATATTCCTGTGCGATGGTACTATTCAAAATTAGTACTTTCAGACTATTGGCAATCGTTCATGAACGATCTATACTGTGAAGCGTGGAGATGTTCCACAGTATAGTTTAACAGCACTAGTATTCAGGAGGAACACAATGCTTCGCAGCTTTTTCGCCAAGGAAGAGGGCCAGGGTCTAGTCGAGTACGCACTCATCCTCGTTCTGATCGCAGTGGTTGTTATCGGTGCTTTGACGCTGCTTGGTGGGAATATCGCCAACCTCTTCAACAGACTGGCTAACACTATCAAGTAATTTGCTACGAAACTGTGCTCATCACGCCTGGCCGATATAGCCAGGCGTGATACTTTTTGTTACACTCGCCTATACAGGCATCGTCTGTGTAGAAGAGCACAAGCAGCTTTGGGGTAACTCCCTTAGAGAGCGATGGCATGCACATTGTGGATATAGCGGCCAGATTTAGCGCAGGGTAGTGTACCACTCAGTGTAAAGCTCTTGAAAACTCTTGCCGTAGATGCCACGATAATCAGCCGAACCAGGCGCTCGTCCCCGTCCGTTCACATACAGTTCGTTGAACTTATCCCAACTGTAGGTGCGGGCCAGGTAATCGACAAAGCCGGCCCACATTTCGTAGGCAGCCATAGAATTGGCGCTGTTGGCGAGTGCTGCCAGATTACCCCGATAGCCAGCCTGGTACAACTCACGGGCACGAGCCTGGAACGATGAGGACTCCGAGAGGCTCAGCCAGTATTCACCAGAAATCCAGGTAGCCAACCCTTCGAGCAACACCAGATCAGCTCGCGCCTGTGCTTCACGGCCGTATGCCTCAGCCTGCAAGGCGTGCGCTAATTCATGCGTCAAAATCACTAACGCATGGTAAGGATCTTCGTCAGATCGATAGAAGATACGAATATTTGTCCGGTCGTGGGTATACGCAATGCCGCGAGTATCATGGGTTGGCGCCAACACCGGATTGTAGAAGCCGACCGAGACCCGCTCGGTGAGTTGCACATCAAACCGGCGCTGCAAATATCCCAGCGCATATTCAGCTTTCACGGCGATGTCGAGCACCTGATCGGCGCTGAATGTGCCACGCCCCACGTAAAAATCAAGACGCCGACCAGCGTAGACAAACTCACCCGGCAAGACCGGCCCACGTCCGGGTAAGAAACTGGTGGGCGCAACTTTCACTTCATACGACTCAATAAATTCACGGCGAGCTAAGGTTGGGGTGAGGGTTGGTGACGGCTGGGGTGATGGGGTCGGCGTTGCAGAAGCGGTAGGTACTGCCGTAGCAGTTTCTAATGGCGATAGTGCCACCGCCCTTAATGTTGGTGGCGGAGCAGGCGGTGTGGCTGCCATTAATGCTACCAACAGTAATAGTGCCAGCACGGGCATCAGCGCAAACAAAGCGCGTTGCGGATGTTTCACACTCTTCTCTCCTGGGAAGCGCAACCGGGCGCCAAGTCTGGTTTAGAATAATGCTCACTACGCTTATACCACCCCATGGCGCTGTGTGTCAAGTGAATAGAGGTGCGTATGGCCGCCGACACCTTCACTTGACACATGTTCGCTCCGCATGTAGAAGAGGATTGAGGTAGATTTCCAACAACCCTCGATTGCGTGCTGATGCGCTAAGCGATGGCATCCAGTCATACATCGCGAGTGCTGACCAGACACCCCTGATCCTGCCCGCGCTCTCAGGCAACTGGCGACGCGGGTTTAGAACCCGCCATGATAATGGACTAAGCACGGACCAGACGTCCTCAATCCTGCCCGTGCTCCAAGTTCACAACTACCACTGCCCAGAATTATCAGGACGTGATAGTTTCATCAACTGGCGCGATCTCGATCCAGGCTCGTTCAGTACCGCGAATGTTCATGAAAAAATCGAACATCGCCTTCATCAAGCCATATTTGGCATCGAGAGCCTCGCGGGCAATCTTAGCTTCGTCGGGACCGAGAATACGAGCCCGCGCCGGTACGGTAGGACCTAGGGGCTTACCGGCCCGATCAGATGGCCCGATCTCAACCCGTGGATTGTTACGGATACGCTTGACCTTACCGGCATTAGCGGTCGTCATAACATAAATCTTGCCGTCCCGTTCAGCAAACCAGACCGGTGTTACGACTGGTTGACCATTTTTGCGGAAGGTGATCAAATTTGCAAATTCTTGTCGATAAAGATTCGCAAAATAAGGTGTTGTTTGCTCTGCCACACATTCCTCCAGCGTGATAAAAAAGTTCCTCTTTAGTAATATAACCCAGATCACTCTAAAAAGGGGAAAGATTTTAAGGTGCGGCAGGAAAGACGGAGCTGGCGCCCTCACCTTCCCCCCTGGCCACCTTCCGCTTCCACACCCGGCGAGGCAGGGGGATGAGCGAAGCAGGGACGATCCCGTAACTGTCAACCATACCGCGTTCATACACCACCCCTCTCCCGCGCTGCGGGAGAGGGGCCGGGGGGGGAGGGCTAACCCCCTCACCTTCCCCCCTAGCCCCCTTCCTCTCCCGCGCTGCGGGCGAGGAAGGGGGTTTTTTGATCAAGCTTTCAGGAGAACGCCATTTGGGCGGAGGAGGAACCAGCCGTTACAGTTGGAGGCGTGGGCAGGGATATACGGGGATAGTACGGCTGAAGACAGATTGGGCATCCGTCTCAACCGATGCAGGAACGGACAGGGGAACAAAATACAATCCTACCGAAGGGCGGAGTGAGAAGCCACCCTTACCGCTCACTGCTGCATTCTCACTTCAGGCAAACTGGCAAGAAGCGTTGCCCACTCGGCCAGTGTCACCGTTTCGGCACGGCGCTGCGGATCGATACCGGCTTTCTGGAGCGCTTGCAGGACTCGTTCGCGGGGTACATGGACACCGAACGCTGCCAGCCCACCGACGAGTGCATTCCCCAGTTGTTTACGAGCATGCAGAAACCCGGCTTTGATCAGCCGAAAAAGATCGTTCACATCGGCTTCGGCAATCGGTAGTTGGGCACGCCGATCCAACCGGAGAACTGCTGAGTCGACAGCCGGTTCAGGAAAGAAACTCGAAGCGGGCACGCGCGTGACGATAGTCGGTTCGGCATACAACTGAACTGCGTGGGCCAGGACACTGTAATCACCGGGGCCAGCACAGATCCGCTGCGCTACTTCCCACTGTACCAGCAGTACACTGCGGTCAGGGGGGATGGTTGCCTCGAGAAAATGGCGCAGTAGCGGCGCCGTGATCGCGTATGGAATATTCGCGACCAGCTTGTAAGGCGGAGCGGCTTCAGCGCGGCGTAACAGATCGGCTGGCGCAAACTTCAGGATATCGCCCTGCACTAAATAGAAATGTGGCCGATCACGAAACTCAGCGGCCAGACGGTCGGCCAGACGGCGATCAAGTTCAACACAGATCACCCTGCCGGCGCGGAGCAGGAGTTCCCAGGTAAGCACACCCAGCCCTGGCCCCACTTCAATGACCGTATCTGATGCGGTCAGGGAAGCCTCAGCTACGATAGTATTCAGAATATCGCCAGCGAGCAAAAAATTCTGGCCCATCCCGCGAGTTGGACGCAGGTGAAGCGCTCGCAAAGCAGCCCGAACTCGTTGTGGATTGAGATAAGGATTCATGACTCAACCGGTACAAAAACAGTAATCCGAGTACCCTGGCCAGGAGCAGAGTCTATTTCTGCCCGACCACCTACCAGCCGGGCACGCTCATCGATATTGAGCAAGCCAAGGCTGCCACGCCGCTCGTAAGACTTCAGGACAGCGGCCTTGTCAAAACCAACGCCATCGTCTTGAACAACTACTTCGAGCATCTGATTCGGTAAGCGGCGCAGCCGTACCCAAATGTGTCTGGCTTTGGCATGCTTAATCGCGTTCGTGACCGATTCCTGGATGATATTGAAGAGCGCCCCTTCAACCTTTGAACCAAGCCGAACCTGTTCAATATCTTTTTCTTCTAGGATAATCGCCGTATCACCAGCCTTCGCCCGTAATCGCTCGAGATACTGCTCAAGGGTAACTTTCAACCCTTGGGTCTCGAGCATCAACGGTCGCAGTTCAAACAGCATCGTGCGTACTTCGTAATTGGTACGCTTGGCAATCGTACTCAACTCGTCGAGTTCAGCCAACGCCTGTGCCGGATCGCGGTCAAGCAGCCGCTTGATAAACTCAGCTTTCATTGTAATAACAGCCATCGCCTGCGCTGGGCCATCGTGCAGATCACGTGCCAGTTGCCGACGAACCTCTTCTTCACGGGAAAGTAATTTCTCACGTTCCTCCTTCAGATCATAAATCAGTTGGGCATTGTGCAGGGCCACGATGGCATAATTGGCAAGTGCCATGAGCATTTCAACCTGATCGGTATTGAGCACCTGATCGGTAGCCACCACAAAGAGACCGTACACACGCATACCGGCTTGCAGCGGGAGCAGCGTGGCCGCTTTGCAATTGCGCAGTGTGTTTATTTCTTGCAAAGAAGGAAATTGGGCCAACGAGGTAATCACCTGAGCAGTATTTGCACGCAGTGCAGCCGCTAATCCGGCATCCATGGTCAATGAACGGTTGAGATCACCCGGCGCCAGATTCGAGCCAAAGGCAACATAGAGTTCGTTAGGCTGACCAGAAGCGAATAACACAATACCAGCCCGGTAAGGCACAATTTTTTGGCTTTCGCGCAGCAGTGTGTCAAGTACTTGACGATAATCAGCAGTACTTCCCAGAGCCAGTGCAACATGATAGAGCGAACGCATCTGATCGCGATAGGTATGTGCTTCAGAGAGTGCCTGCTCTGTCTCTTGTTGAGCAAGTAACACCCGCTGGCGATTGGTCTCACTCTGACGCTCGACCAGATTCCCAGTAACCCATGGCACAATAGCCAGTGTGAAACAACGCACGGCCAACGCAACATAATCAAGCAGAGTCATTAAGGTATCAGGTGCAATCAGGCGTCGCCAACCAATAAACGCTGCACCATAAGTAACGGCAGCTAGTAACCCGGAAAGAATACTAATTGAGAGCGGCTGACGAATGGCAGCGTAGGTCAATGGTACGAGGTAGAGTGGGAAAAAGATTACAATCCGCTCACCGCCGAAAAACGTCATCAGCGAAATAAACCCAATATCGAACAAATACGACAGACTCACCAGATTGGCGGCGAATGGCAGAAACGTGAGAATAGTAACAATAACGGTAAAACCAGCGTACAACCAGAAAATACCTTCAAGTGTTGTTACGTCAGCGGTCACCGGCCAGAGTCCACCATTCGTAAGAAATTGGGTTACAACGCCAAGCAAAACGATCAAAATCCAGCGCGCAATGGCGTAGAAACGCTCACCACCCAAGGGACTCCAGGCCGATAGCGATCGTTGCGATGATGAAGTTGAAGTTGACGATTTCGCCGAACTGGCCATATCTCCTACCTGTGTAGAGCAGATCAGGGCGATGGTACCGGTTGGTACTCATCGCCCACCATACGCTTACAATGCCTTCAGGGTATCTAACGTTGCCCGCACTGCCTTCGCCGAGGCGTTAAGGAGGGCCATCTCTTCTTCGTTGAGGGGTAGCTCGATAATCTTCTCGACCCCACCGGCGCCGAGAATGACCGGCACTCCAAAGTAGATGTCGTTCAAGCCATACTGGCCGGTCAGATACGCTGATACCGGCATCACGCGCTTCTTATCTTTGAGCACTGCTTCGACCATCTGCGCCGTAGCGGCTGCCGGTGCGTAGTAGGCACTACCCGTCTTGAGCAGATTTACAATCTCTCCGCCACCCTTGCGAGTACGCTCAACGATCTGTGCCATACGATCAGGTGCGATAAACTCACTCACCGGAATACCGCTGATCGTCGAGAAACGAGGGAGAGGTACCATCTCGTCGCCATGACCACCCATCAACATGGCCTGAACATCTTCAACGGAAACACCGACCTCCATTGCGATAAAGGTGCGGTAGCGCGCTGCATCAAGCACACCAGCCTGCCCGATCACCCGTTCTTTGGGAAAACCACTGACTTCGGCAGCGAGGTAGGTCATAGCATCAAGCGGATTGTTGACCATAATAATCACGGCGTTCGGTGAGAGTGGCGCTGCCTGGCTGATACAGGCACGGGTAATATCGGCATTCACTTTAATCAAATCTTCCCGACTCATACCGGGCTTGCGCGGTGCACCTGAAGTAACGACAATAACATCAGACTGAGCGGTATCGGCGTAGTTGTTCGTGCCGGTCACCCGCACATCAAAACCTTCAATCGGCGATGCTTCATAGAGATCGAGAGCTTTTCCCTGCGGTATACCTTCAACAATATCGAGCAAAACGATGTCGCCCAGCTCTTTGGCAGCCAGCCAGTGTGCCGTTGTTGACCCGACAAACCCTGCCCCAATAATACTAATTTTCTTACGCATACTGATCTCCTACCTACGTATGACACCGGAACACGGAAAACAACGGAGTACATCGTCGCTGTACTCACGCATTGTAGCATATCGCGGTTTCAACGGCGCGAAGCCTTCTCCGACAGTTGGCGTAATACTGTTGCGAGGTCGGTCGGCAAAGGTGCAGTATATTCCCGCCACTGCCCATCACGGGGATGAAACAAACCTAATTTACTGGCATGCAAAAATTGGCGAGACAAGTGCCCGTGTGAACGCCGAGGACCATAAACCGGATCGCCAACGATTGGATAACCGAGATAGCGCATATGTACCCGAATTTGATGGGTACGACCGGTTTCGAGTTGTACTTCCAGCAAGCTATAATCGCCAAAGGTAGCCAATAGCCGGTAATGAGTACGAGCTGGGCGACCATCAGGCACAACAGCCATCCGCAGCCGATCATGAGGATCACGACCAATCGGTGCATCAATCGTACCAGACTCTGGCGGTCGCCCGACAACCAACGCCAGGTACAGTTTGCGCATACGACGAGCCTGCTGTTGGGCGATCAGGTCGCGCATAGCATTGTCATGGCGAGCGATGACCAATAGCCCAGATGTATCACGATCCAGGCGATGAACGATACCGGGGCGAACCTCACCACCAATCGCCAGATCAGGATAGCGCGCTAGCAACGCATTCACCAGCGTGCCACGTGCATGACCGGGCGCCGGATGCACTACCATTCCTGCCGGCTTGTTGATCACCGCAATATCGGCATCTTCATACACGACATCGAGTGGGATAGGTTCGGGCACAAGTTCGGTAGGAATCGGTGGTGGAATCGTGACTTGAATGGCGATCCCCGGTCGGATCGATTGACTGGCGCGTGTAAGCCGACCATCGTAGAGCACCAATCCTTGCTCGATCAGACGTTGTACCTGTGCCCGTGACAGATCGGGGAACACATTGGCAAGAAAGCGATCAATTCGCTCGCCGGCCGAAGTTGATGGCACCACAATCACTCGCTCATCAGCTTCGAGCCATGTTACATCACCGATTGCATTCATGACGATGACTCCGAGTTGCGATGACGTGATGAAGTCGTCGACGTCGGCTCCGGATCGCGACTCAACAGCTCGCTGAGCAAACCATCATCGACCGGTTCTGGTTCAGGTGGCACCGGTTCATCACCGATAAAGATAATGTGGAATGCCAGTGCCGCTATACCCAGCGTAATCGCGCCGTCGGCCAGATTAAACACCGGCCACCAACCAAATTGAATAAAGTCAACAACGTAGCCCTGCCGAATCCGATCAAGCAGATTTGACAATCCGCCACCAAAGATCATTCCTACCGCTATCGTCACCCAGGTTGATTCGGCAGGGAGCAGGTATTGATACGTAAAAGCAAGCAATAACAACACCAGGCCGGCTCCTACCGACAGCCAACCACCTTGATCGGGAAAGAGGCCGAAGGCGACACCGGTATTCTCGTGATACGCCAGTTGCACCCAATCGAACAGCAAAGGAATTGGTTGATTATTCCGCAACAGAATGTCGGTGATCCAAACCTTACTCAATTGGTCAAGGGCAAAGACTGGCGCGGCAACTAGAGCTATCAGCATCCAGCGTGAGTGCATACCTATTGTGAAATCATTGCCTGCCGGGTTCGCCGCCACGCAATTTCATCGAGCGCGTACTGCAACATTAACAGCGCAGCACCAACGGTAATCGAACTATCGGCCAGGTTGAAAATCGGAAACCAGCCGACCTGGATAAAATCGACCACAAAACCGAGACGAACGCGATCAACGACGTTCCCCAACGCCCCACCGAGGATCAGACCAATTGCAATCTGTACCAGACGACGCCGATGAGGTAGTTGCGTAACGTAGAGATACACAGCACCGGCGATGATGATGAGCGCTACAATCGTTAAGACATCAGATTGGCCCTGGAACAGGCTAAAAGCGATACCGGTATTTTGTGAATATGCCAATCGAATGTTGTCACCGACCAGCGGAATGAAACGGGTCATTGGCTCAGGGCCAAGTTGGACGACAATCCAGTGCTTTGATAGTTGATCAAGCACTAATGCAGCGGTAGCAACCAGTAATGGTGTTATCCAGCGGGCCTGTATCAGCGACTTCACAGTGATTTTCCTCCTGGGCAAGATATGTGTATGCAAACTATTATAACGCAGACGACGTGGAAACGGACGTGTAATACCGATCTGGTACTATGCGCTGTGGTGAAGTGTTCATAACAGGAGACCTCAACATGGCGCGACGTTCCAGGCAACGTTCTTCCTACAACAGCTCAAATCTGCATGCAACGATTGTCATGCCGACATTTTTGGCTATTTTGGGTAGTCTTACCCTTGTACAACCTCTTCTCTGGCAGATTGTATTCATCATCGGGAGCCTTTCCGTCATCTTCTTGATCAACCAGTGGCTTATCGACCTTCGGATTTTACGCTTGCGCCGGCGGCAACTGCTAGAACTCTCGCCGAGCGAATTTGAACAGCGCGTTGCCCTCCTTCTTGAAGATTTAGGCTGGAAAAATGTGGTGATACGTGGCGGAAGCGGTGATCGTGGCGTCGATATTACTGCTGAGCGTGATGGTTTACGCTATCTGGTTCAATGTAAACGGTACAGTAAATCGGTAGGTCCCAATTATGTGCGCGATCTGGTCGGTGCACTCCACATTCAGGGTGCCGACCGGGCCATCCTTGTCGCTACCAGTTCATTTACGCCGCAGTCGCGACTTGAAGCACGCGGACAGGCGGTTGAACTGTGGGATGATAAGATTCTGTTGCAACGGTTAAGCGATGCGGAACGAATCCATAATGCCCAACAGGTACAACGGAATCAGGATCGGATGCTGTTGGCTCTCGGTACATTTGGGTTGAACCTTGTACTGGCCGGTATCGCTCTCCTGTTCGCCGGGATACCGCAGATTACTCTCAATGGGCAAGGTACGCTCGTGCAATCAGGTGGTGCTCCTCTACGCACAGCCAATACCGCTTCGTCAAGTAATCTTCAATCACAAGGTTCATCATCCGCAGGGATCGGTGTTGTTAAACCGACTTCGCAAGCAACGCCAACGCCAGCACCAACATCAACGCCTACTCCGGCACCAACACCAACGCCGATCCGACCAACGGCTATAGTATTTAACGGTGGTAATGTACGGGCCGAACCCTCCCTGAAAGGCGCTGTTCTCGATCAAATTCACGCTAATGAGACGGTGGTGTTGCTCGGACGAACCGCTGACGGGGTCTGGTTGCGGATCATTAACCCACGCCAGCAAGAAGGTTGGGTTCATCGTTCCCTCTTGACGATTGAGCCGACGGTTGAAGCAACATTACCGGTGATAGCGCCATAGAGAGGCCTGGGTGCGCGGGCCTCCGGTATGCCTGTGCACCAGGCCGTTGGCACCTCTTAAACCATTGATTACCGTCATCGAGGCGGTTGATGAAGGCCAGAGGCCTGCCTGGGTGCGCGGGCCTCCGGTATGCCTGGGTTCGCGGGCCTCCGACCCGCCTGTGCAACAGGCCGTTGGCACCTCTTAAACCATTGATTACCGTCATCGAGGTGGTTGATGAAGGCCAGAGGCCTGCCTGGGTGCGCGGGCCTCCGGCCCGCCTGTACACCAGGCCGTTGGCACCTCTTAAACCATTGATTACCGTCATCGAGGCGGTTGATGAAGGCCAGAGGCCTGCCTGGGTGCGCGGGCCTCCGACCCGCCTGTGCAGCAGGCCGTTGGCATAGCAGCACATCATCGTCTTCAAGCCCTCCCGCAAACCTCATCCCCCAGGCCTCGCAGACCTCAACCTCTCCAGGTCCTCGCAAACGGGGAAGGGGCGGGGGGTTAGCCCGCTCTTATCCCTCTTTCCTAATCCTCACCTCACCTCGCCACTGCTGGGCAGGAACATAATCTTACGAAGCCCTCATTCACAATGCCGTTCTCAAAAGGACAACACATTACTCCCGACAACCATAACGAACAGTAGGTTAAGTAAAATCCCCACCACCAGACTGATAGCTGCCAGCAAGAGCAGATACACGGTGCGCCGACGGATGAGACGGCGAAATTCGCCTTGCAGCAACGCTTCGAGCGTCTGTTGTTGAGCGGCCAACACCATCTCAACCGGTGTCCCTTCGGCTTCGGCCTGAGCCAAAGCCGCAGTAGCGTCGATCAGCTCGCGACAGCGATAGCGACGTGCGATCTCGGCCAGGGCTGCAAAAGGACGCATCCGTTGCTCTTCGCTCAGGGTCAGGGCCGCAGCTACGACTTCACGCATTGACACCTGCCGTGGTGTTGCCTGCGTACAGTAGCGTCGCAAGAGCATACTTGGCGCCTCGAAGCTCCCTAATGCGACCCGAATAAATCCGATTAAACCCGGTGTAAGTTGACGCAGCTCACGCTCGGTGCGTGCACGCCTGCGTTGGGGCTGGCGCGCCCATACCATCCCAAATGCTAGATACGCTGCCAGGCCGAGTGCGATCCAGAAGATACCACCACTGAGAGAAGCACCTAAACAGAGCAGTGCAAGAACGATCCCCCCACTCTGCCCGATGAGCAGACGTTGCCGTTCATTAAGAGGTTTGGTTGCGACCGGTTGATGACGAAGCACCACACCAAGGGCGGCTAACAGTGCACCACTCAAAGCGGCTAGGAGTGCCGGAGCGGTAGAAATTGATAGGATATGTGACATACAGCCTCCTCCCAGAAACGATAACGGCTGACGCGCGTCCACAGGTTGCACGCCCGTCATAAGCCAACAACAAGATCACCTCAGTAATCAACATCCTCGACACGCGAGAGCCAGAAACCGCCAATGATTGGTGCCAGCAAAGCCAGAGCGACAATAATCGCAAAGAACATACCCAGCGGTGAACTGTATGCCACCCGCACCCGTTCCCATTGGGTTGTGAGGAGATAGAACGCCATCAGGCAGCCTGCTCCCCCAACAGCCAGACCGCTGTAACGCATTTGGGCGAGTTCAGTCAACGCTTCTTCGCGTCGTCGTTCAGATGCCTGCAATGCAGCATAAGCAGCCGCACAACGCCGTGCTTGCAGGTCTTGCGGTTGATCGGCAACGACTACCAGATGGTTAAGCAGTGTCTCGTGGCGTGGATTCGAGGTTTGCGCAGCCAGTGCAGCAATGACCTGACGGAGCGTGGCAATACTGCCATCGGCCAGTGGCGTACCCTGTTGCTGGATGAGCCATATCCATTCGTTACGCAGTGGACCGTTTGGCATATCAGCCAGAATACGTTCTAAGGCAGTACGTAACCCTAGACCGCCGCTCAACAGTGCGCTGAGTCGACCAATGGCTGGCGTTAATTCACGTTCCAGTTGCTGATTGTAACGGTATGTAGCGAAGGTAAAGCCGAGCCGGACTACCAGTGCGGCTACAGCCGGCGCAGCAGCCAGCGCAAGCCAGACGGAACCGATCCATCCAAGCACAACACTGCTAAGGGTTGCCGCACTCCCTGCTAGCAGCAATGCTATTCGCGTTTCCAAGAGCTGCGGTCGCCAGGTCAATGCCGGATCGAAACCAGCCACCAGACGAGACCGGTGGAGACGGTTCAGGAATTGAGCCAACGGTTGACGGAACATAAATGTCGCCGTCATAGTGATCAAGGCAGCCAACAGAGCTGGTGCAGCCCGTAGCAACCAGGCCGTTTCTGGATGGGTGAGGGTATCGAGAGCAGGCATTCTTTACTCCTTCATTGCTTTTCTGTTATTGACCTTAATCACCCAATGGCGTGCACAAACCTGCGGGAAACGTGCAGCTTCATCGGACAAGATAAAGAAAACCCCGCATCACCATGAAATTAGCGAAACGCACCGCAGCGCACATCTGCACAACACGGCTGATGATCCTTACCTTCCCCTTCCTCGTTTAGAAAGGGGAAGGTGGGAAACAACTAACCGGCAGGGACTGATCCGCTCTCTTGCCTGTTCAATACAGCCTCGCGCATCCGCAGCGCCGCAGCAACCGGCATCAAGGCCGCCGGGCTAACCTCACCGGTTGCTATCAGGGCATTGAGCGCAGCGTAGCGAGTACGCAGCAACGCCAGCGCCGTTTCATCACTGAGTCGGCCTGGATCAAGATTGGTCAGGAGATCAAGCGCATCACGGGCACGGCCCTGATGTAACGCTTGATCGGCACGTTCAACGATAGCCCGCGCATCACGGTCAGTTTGTTGAGCAACTGCGATAGTGTCGGCTAGCACCGACCACCCACCGGGAGGAGAAAACGCTGCGTACCGTTCGAGGTCAGCGTGAAGCCCGGTATACAATGCGGCTGCACGATCCCAATGGCGGCTGTGCAACGCACCTGTAATCTGTTCATACGTTTCACGAGCAGCCGTCGTCGCCTGATGTGCCTGTACAGGCATCATCAATAGCGCCTGCCGGGCAGCCTGAGCCAGACGCTCATCACTGCGCTCGGTCCAGGCTCGTCGTAAGATTGCCAGCGCTCGTTCGGGGGCACCGGTTTGACGAGCGAGGGCAGCCTGAGTCAGAGCATCTTCGACAATTGCCCGACTACTAGCAACTGCCCGAGGACGTTCACTCAGCTTGAGCAGAGCCAGACGTTGCTTGAGAATGTCCGGTGTTCGATCTTCACCATTCCAGATCAATTCATCATGCTGTGCTTGTGCCAGGCAATACCAGCGGATACCGGTCCGCTCTGGTTCGGCCCATGCTAGCGGAACGATCCGTGGCCGTAACCCAGTAGCCGTCTCCTCACAACCATCGAGCAGCGCAACCTCATTGATATAGCGACGCCCGACGCTACGCGACAGATGAATCACAACATGGAAATTGTCGCAAATGTCTTCGAGCGCGTTATTCCGCCGACCTTCGTAGAGGTACGCACCAGGCATCGCTGCACAATCGGCTAGCCGACTGACGGCACGTAACGCATTGCGAGCGTGGATGGTGGTAACGACAGCGTGACCACTCACAGCTACGGCGAGTATCGCACCAGCTTCGGCAGCACGGGTTTCACCCGGCGCAACCAGTGATGGCGTCTGCCGCAATACCTCACGTGCGGCGCGACCAAAAGCGTGCGGTTCGAGGCTGGTCTGAACCAATTCGCGTGTCCAGGCTGCATGACGAACGTTTATCTCCAATGTGTTGTCTTCAATGGTGATCACGTGGGGTTCGCCTGGCCATGAATTGACAATCGCCTCAAGCAGCGCTGTTTTGCCACAACCGGTTTCGCCTGCGATCAGAAACGAACAACGAGCACGTACCAGCAATTGCAAGAGAGAAAAGAGAGTGTCATCACAGGCGTCACGATGCAGGATGTCTTCGAGCGTCCAGGCTGTACGTCGGCCGCGCCGGATACAGATCAAGGCAGTATCATCAGGAGTACAGGGTGGGATCGTCACGTGCATCCGGGTACCATGCGCCAGCGGCAAGGTATCTTGCGGTCGGCTACGATCAAGTGGTACAGCCAGACGTGAGGCCAACACCAGTGCCCGATCAAGCGCCTGACGTGGTGAGCTGAAGCGTTCGGGGGCGAGGGTAAAATCCGAGCCCTCTTCTTGAACCATGATACGGTCACCGATAATCTTAACCTCTTGAATCCGTTCATCATCGAGGTATGGTTGGGCCGGTCCCCAGCCAATCGTGTCGTGAAAGAGACGGAGCAGACTGGCATCATCGGTAGATAATCCGGCCAAAGGCCCACCAGACTCAGTTTGTTTGCCGATTGCCGCCCGTAGCACGCGCAGTACTTCTGGATCACGCTCAGTTGCAGGCGCAACCGGATCGAGTAGAGCGGGACTTAGCTCGCGGAGCAGGAGATCACGGGCCGCCTGCAAGACGGCGCCCTTTAGATCAGTAGCAGTCTGTTGCTGTGGCATCAAATCGGCCAATCCACCCTCTTCAATCACCGTTAATGGTCGGTATGCAGGATGCATCATCGCCTCCAGAGACTTATGAAATTGCGGGTGCTAACGTTCGTTGACCAGGGAGCCGCTCACGCAAGCGCGCCCACCATCCGACCTGCGGCATCGGCAATCTTGGTTGCAGGCCGGCATGAGCACACAATGCCTCGACCACCTGATGTGCAGCACGGGTGAAACGGCTCTGCGGACCAAGGTCGAGCATCGATATGTAACCGTCGTGCTCATCAGCAAGACTGGCCAATCGCGGTTCACGCGGTAGCGTACCGAGATTCCCGATCCGTGGATAACGACGAGCGAAAAGCTCAGCGACCATACCGACAGTGACGGTCACACCACGTTCTGGCTCCATAAAGAGGAGCGTACAGCGTTCGAGTCGCTCAGGAGCCAGTTCGGTAAAGTGTTCGAGCATATGACCGACCCCCATTCGTTCACGGGCCCCAGGAGGTGTTGGTAAAATGACACTTCCCCCTGCCTGTAAGACATGGGTAGCGTAAGGTCGGCGCAGGTAATCGGGCGGAGTATCGATCAATACAACATCATAGCCTTCCAACGCGATAATCCCCTGATACAGCCCTTGCCAGTCGGGTAAGCGGATATCATTTTCGGCACGGGCAACCGCATGCGAACCAATGAGAAGGTCGATCCGCCCCCAACCTTGTTGATCGGCACGAGTGTGTTCAGGTTGGAAAATAAACGGTTTAATACTGGTCGGATTCCAATGTGATGGACCGCGCTGCACCAGATGCAGATACGATGGCGCACTGGCCGGAATACGAAATGCAGGCACCAGACCGGGGTTCGAGATGTCGCTATCCCATACCAGCACATCAAGACCGCGCCGCCGCAGACCTTCCGCCAGAACACAGGTCGCAAAGGTCTTCCCGATACCACCTTTAGCCGCACCGATAGCAATGACCGGCAAGCGTTGGACACCGCTACCGCGACGACGCCCAATTTGTGCGCCAATCCAGTCGGCCAGCACCGCCGGGTTGCGTTCACCGGTTGCCGGTATACCGGCGGCTAGCGCATCAGGCAACGCCGAACGAGCCGGACCGGCCAGACCTAGCATCACTCGCGCACCGACCTGCTGGGCGCGAGCGGTTACCTCCCACAGCTCGGCTATGGGAGTACCGCGACTGTCATCAATATAGATAGCATCTGGTGGTCGGGAGCCGGTCAGTAAGCGCTGAACCTGATCAATACGCGATGGCGCCAGCACGGCTACGTCTCGTAACTGCTCGACCTCTGCCTGTAATCCTTCAATGGCGCTAAAGATAATAAGTTCCATTATGCTCCTCCGGTGATGTCGGATCATTGCCGTATCTACGTTCAGTGCCAACGATTCACTGTCTACGTTCAGCTCACATCCGCCCAAGCCCCCAGGCTGCGTTCACATAACCGGCACGCACCAGGCGATCACTTGCACGGTCATAGCGGAAGAGAGGATTTGTAGGAAACGGATCACCGCTCTGCCCTTGCGCACCTTGGGGCAACACCTCTTCAACAGCCAACACTCCACGCTTGCCGTTTGGCGTCCGTCCGATTTGCACAACCAGCAAATTGACCGCATCGGACGTAATCAGACCGCGCACAATCTGGGCCGCAGCCTGACCGGCGCCGGTTGTTTCATTCGCCAACCCAATCAGTGCCATTCGTTCAAGATTGCGTAGAGCACCCTGTACCGTAGCGGCATGGATCGTCCCTAACCCCGGATGACCGGTGGCAGCAGCCTGTAACAGCGCCATGGCTTCGCCACCGCGCACCTCACCGACGATAATGTAGTTAGGCTTCTGGCGCAAAGCAAAGGTAACCGCCCGACTAAACCCACCGGTGTCGGTTGGCGCTTCAATATGCAAGCTATTTGCACTGCGCGGAAGTTCACCACCATCTTCAATAATGACCAAGCGCATATGTTTCCCGATGGCTTGCGTCAGTGCAGCGGCCAGCGTTGTCTTACCACTTCCGGTTGGGCCGGCGATCAGCAGCGAAGCACCACCGTTGAGCGCAGCCAGCAACAGATCACTCGCTTCGCGTGAAATCACCGCACTCTGCACCAGATCATCAATGGTCGTCCACCGTTCGGGCAGTAACCGAATGGCAAGGCTGGGGCCAGCGGGTGAGGCGTGCCGATCCGTTATTGCATAGCGCAAACCATCGACCACTCCCTGCATAAATGATGAGAATGGTTGATCCGGAGGAATATCGTGGCTCCGCCAGACAAGCTGGCGCTGCGTCCAATCGATCCACGCCGGATGAACCATGACTCCGGTGTTGACCATCATACCGCGTTGGACAACGAAAAAGGGTGAATCGGCCGGACCGTTGAACAGGATGTCAGAGACGCCATGCTCTGGATCGCGCCAGATTTCAAGGGGGCCGTACCAGGCCACGTCGCGCCAACGAATGGTACTGCTAAAACCGAGACGGGCAAACGCCTCTGTTGGCGGCAGATACCAACCATCGCGGAAACGCCCACTGCGCACTAACATGCGCAACTCCTCGGTGATAGCATGACCATCTTCCGCTACTGGCGCTGGTGAATGAATGAGTGTATCCCAGTTCGAGGACATACAACCTCCTTGATAGGTATGGTGTGGAACGCATCGTGACCAGATCGTTATTCGCATACAATCCACTGCGCGATTGGCGAGAGCGATTTGTAGCCGCTCTCACCATCCCTCGTGATTATGGTTGAGCTTCATCAGGTAACGAAGTCGTTGACCTTCCCAATTCCTCAACCGTGATCTGCCCAATATCGAGCCGGTCAAGTGCTGGCAAAACCGGCGAATCACTCCCGTAACGCTCACCCCACAACGTGAGACCGGCTGCCTGCAACGCCCAAAGCGTATGCGACTGATAAGGAGTCAGTTCAAGATAAGCGGTACCTACTTCAGTATCGACGTAGAGCACACGCACACCGCTGAGCAGGCGACAGGCGTAAGGGCGTGGTTGCAATGGCGAGGATGGTGGCACGACCGTGGGCTGACGACCTTCTGCCGCACGCTGGGCCTGATCGCACACATCAGGAGAGCCATTTGGATCGTTGAAACCGATATTAATGCGGTCGCGATGGGTTAACGGCCCAATCGTCTCTGTGCTGAATGGCATTGCGACCATTCCCGGCGTCAATGCTTCACCGTTGGGATAGACCGGCCGTGTTGGCGCGTGTTCCATCAACATCGATGGTTGTAACAGATCGTTGACTGCCAGATGTCGGGCGGCATATTGCCCGATAGCCAGCGTTGGCGAACTGATGCCGGTAAGCTGGACCGGTCGATGCCGTGGGAGCAATACGACCGTAAGGTCATCGGCACTGATGGGTTGCCCATAAGGCACATCACGCGCCAGAATAACGACCGGCTCGGTACGACTAGCTTCCAGGAAAGCAAGCACTGTAAAAACAGCAGTAATGATGACACCGAGACCAATCAAGATTGCCGGCAGAGGATTGCTTCGACGACGGGAAAGCGCCTGATGAAGGGTGCCAATGGCTGACATACGAATACTCCTTACTCTTGCAGTATTACGGTTGACCTAAGCGATCAATCGTGTCGGCAGCACGAATCCGTGGCGTAATGGTTCCCAAACCGAACAACCCACGCAGCGTTGGTTGTAATTCGGCGCAGAGGAGTGGCGAAGCGGTTGTTACATTGGCACAGGTTCCTCCTCTAGGTAAGATAGTCCAACGCACAGCAGTAGCTAAAGTGACCGGATCGCGATCGACCAGAGAGGCATTTCGCAAGTTGGTCAGCAGGAATTGATGGGCCACATTGACAAGCGCTGCACACTGACTGGGTTGTTGCACTGTAACCGACCGACACGTTCGGCTACCGCGTAACGTCTGGTCATTGCGGGCCAGCGCGGCGTAATCGATTTGCTGAACAGCCGAGCGGGTTGCCTGCTGCAAGGCGTCTTCGAGCAGCGCCACTTCCAGCCAGAGGTTGGTGACTTCAATCACGACCAGGGTAAACAGCGTTAAGGCCGGTAGCATCAGCGCTAGTAGTGGCAGGGCCTGACCAGGATAGCGACGAGACATAGCTTTCTCCTACTGTTGATCACGCTCGGCAGCACGTGTGGCACTTGCCCGTACCACGATCTCATCACCGAAGGGCAGGAGGGCAGTCGGCGTCCACAGGGCAACGCGGTAGCGTATCTCGACCGTGATCGGGTCGTAACGCCGACAAGGCCGATTCGGACACGAGATCAAAACTTCGCCAGTCTTCGGGTCAATACCCAGACTGCCATTCAATTCTCGATAAGCAGCCGTCTCGGTCGCCGTCCGGTTACCACCTGTTAGCGCTGCCTGATGCACCGCGGCACGAACAGCCTTATTGACGGCATAGTGGGTCAGGATGATCTGACCGACGGTAAACAGCCCAATCACTAGTGTCAACAGGATCGGTAATGCCAGTGCCATTTCGATCAGGGTCTGGCCAGAAGACCGGTGATGGTGCATAACACCCCCTTTCAAGACAAAGCTACATCATCCTGGAACACCGCAGATGCCTCACTCTGTGCGGAGTTAGTGTGTCATCATCTGGTGCGCACCTGATGGCATCTGCGCGCTCAGGCAGGATCACGACACACCAATTCGAGTATCGGGTCTATCGCGACGAATGCATGGTAGCTCTTGTACCTTCTACACACGCACTCAGGCTCGTGAGCGGTTTAACCTGCTCGTCCCATGTACAGCGGCGGTGGTGAACGATTACATTGCATAGCTATGAACCTGCTCGCTTCTCTCAAACACTCGCCCCTCAACTGCCTGGTGCCACCAGAGATCGCGGGGCAAGCAACGTCACATGAATCTGACCAGAAATGATCTGGCGGGCGGGATCGGGCAACGGTGCAACTGGTATCGGTGGTAACGGAACGCCACCAATACTGCCCGGCGCCTGATTAACAATCTGAACTTCAAGCTCCACCTGAATGTGCAGTCGCACCTTTTCAAGAACCTCGGTCGCATAGAGGTAGACATCGGATCGCATTGACGGTAGCGGTGGACGGCTCCAGTAGAGATGCACCTGATCGTCGAGATCACGTTCACGCAGAGCACCATC
>NZ_JPIM01000064.1 GCF_000735195.1 Chloroflexus sp. MS-G | reverse complement strand
TGATGGTCGGTTGGAGGAAGTTACCCTGTGCGAAAGGCTCAGGCAGAACTGGTGGAGTACCTCCCAATATAACACTGGCACCACCAGTATTAGCCAGATCGATATAGTTACTGACACGTGTGAAATGCTCACGCGAGATAAGTGCGCCAACCCGTACATCAGGATCAAACGGATTGCCAACTGTAAGTTGCGCTGCAGCTTGTCGGAAGTGCGAGAGGAAGGCTTCATACACCGGTCGTTGAACGAGTATCCGTGGCCCGGCGAGACAAAATTCTCCCTGATTGAAGAACGAGGAACGCAAACTAATCGAAACAGCACGCTCAAGATCAACATCTGCAAAGATAATGTTGGCACCCTTTCCGCCAAGCTCAAAAGAGACTCGTTTGAGGGTTGGTGCCGCTGCCGCCATGATGATCGTACCGGTTGTTGTTTCGCCGGTAAAAGAGATAAGTTTGACGTCGGGATGCTTTGTTAGAAGGGCGCCAGCCGAATCGGGTCCAAACCCGTGAATAACATTGATCACTCCTGGAGGTATACCGGCAGCATGCGCTAATTGTGCTAGACGCCAGGTGCCAATAGGCGTCAGCTCTGCTGGTTTTAAAACAACGGTATTGCCAAAGGCCAGTGCTGGCCCCATCTTCCAGGTAGCCTGTAACATGGGAATATTCCAAGGTGTGATCAAAGCGGCAACGCCGACCGGCTGGCGGAGCACGTAGTTGATGTAGCCGTTATCCATCGGATAAGCCTCACTCCCATGGGTAACAGCAAAATCGGCAAAGAATTCGATGTTGGCTGCGATTCGGGCAATATAACCAGCTTTATTTTCGGCAATTGGACGTCCAACATCCCATGTCTCGATTGCTGCCAGTTCAGCTTCGTGATCACGGATGAGCTGGGCAAACCGTTTAAGGAGTACGCGCCGTTCGGCTGACGACATGCGACTCCATTGACCAAAGGCACGAACGGCGGCCTGTACAGCGGCATCTACCTCTTCAGCGCCAGCCTCTGGCGCCGAACCAATGACGTAATTGGTTGCCGGGTAGTAAATATCAAATCTTGGTCCACGATCAATAAATTGACCATTTATATAGTGACTGACATGGAAAAAAGGGTAATCCATTAGACTACTCCTGTTAACTGTACCTGAAGGATACTACTCCCACAAACGACTTCAACAACCCCTGCTACTGCCGGTATGGCCTGAGCCGGTGAGCCAAGAAAGACGATTTGACCAGCTTTTAGTTCGCCTACCGTTTGGGCTAACCAACAGAGTTGTTGTTCGATGTTGCCGAGTGCAGCAATTGGGCCAGAGGTGCGGAGTTCACCGTTCAGGTAGAGCGATAGGTCGCCGTCTGGTATCTGTTCAAGTAAACGTTCACCAAGCAAAAAACCACCACCTGAGGCATTATCAGCTACAACTTCCGTCGCACTAAAGCGATAGTCCGTCCACACACTATCAAGGATATCTACCCCAAGGAAGATACCACCAATGGCGCGCATTGCCACGCCTGGTGTGGCGCCCGCAGGGATACTATGGCGCAGTACAATAGCCAATTCTGGCTCCAGGCGCGGTTGAATAAAGTTGTTTAAGCTCACTTCTTGCCGGTAGATCATTGATCGGGTAATACGACCGTAAATCGGTTGCTCCAGACTCATTTGCTGCTGTTTTGCCTGGCTAATCAGACCGAGTTTATAACCGATGCACTGAGCATCAGGGTAATGAGCGCGTTGGATACGGTAGGCACCGTCAAGATCGACCTGCCAAGTGGTGTTTCGACCGCTAATCGTCTGGCGCATCACACGCGCTTTACTGATCGCCTGAGCCAGCATTATCTCAGCAGCGCTCAAATCCATCTTGTTTTCCATAGTTGTGTCGTACTTGCTTTCTACGATTGTTCTGAGGATGTATGCTGCCGACGTAACTCTGCCATCGATGTACCGCCAACCATCCAGTGCGTTGGCGGTACTTCCTGGATAATAAGACGCACTTCTTCCAATGGTACCTGAAATGCTGTCGCGGCGGCTTTCGCGAGTGCACGAGCTAGTTCCGTTTTCTGTTCTGTACTCCGCCCTTCGAGCATCGTAATGCGTAAAAGCAGCATCATCTTCATCCTCATTGCTCGGCAAAGAATGCGCTCACCAACTGATGAAAACGATGGCTATGCTCAATTTGGGTCCAGTGGCTACAGCGTCCAATAACGTGTAGTTCGACATTGGGCAGTCGCTCAAGCAGATAGTAGCTCGTATCGAGTGGGACAATAGCATCATCGCGGCCGTGTATGAGTAAGACCGGATGCGTAATTCGACGTAGGGCTGCATCAGGTACAACTAGGGCATCAAGATGCGCTTGACGAGGCGCTGGGAACATTGATGTGTATGAACGGCGAATGTCAGGGCGCATTGCTGCCGCATAACGAACGCGGACAATCTCGTCAAGACGGTCTTGCACAAAGGTGTCATCATACACAAACCAGCGGATTGCTTGAGCAAGTAATGTTGCTGAAGGGTCGTCGTAGAAACCCCACAAGCGGTCGAGTTCTGGGGTAAGCTGACATGGAGCACCGATCGAACCCATCAGGACTACTCGCCGAAACCGTTGTGGTGCTTCCATCAGAAGATGGAGTGCTACTGCTCCACCCATTGAATTACCAACTAAATCGACCTGCTTTAAACCCAGGGTATCGATAAGTGCTAACATCTGATCGATCCATAGTCGCATCCAACGTCGAATCTCAGTTGGTGCAGGATCGGGATGCTGGCTATCGCCGAAGCCTATCAGATCAGGAGCAATACAATTCCACCGATCACTCAGCGCTGGCAAGGCTAGATGCCAGTTTGACCAGCCATTTGCACCGGGACCAGAGCCGTGAATAAACAGGATCGCCGGGGCATCGAGTGATCCTTGCTGGTGGAAGTTTGTTGTATGGAGACCGGTCATCACCTGTTGAGCCATACATTTATTCCGTCGAATGTCATCTCGTGGAAAATACGTTGGCGCTGCTCACGATGAGACCGCAGCCATTTTACCGTATTGACCGCGAAAAAAGAGGAGTGGACGCCCTTCGCGATAGTTTAGGTATTCAACTAAACCAATGAAGAGAGTATGATCGCCAGCCGGATGTACGTCAATAATGCGTGCCACGATATGTGCCAGTGCATTTGCCAGTAGTGGTGTATCTACTTGCCAGATAAATGATGGTTGGAAATCAGGTATTGTCTTCCCACTGAAGTGTCGGCTAATATATTCCTGGTCTTCGCTCAATTTACTTACCCCATAGCGACGACCAAGTGCTAACATACCGTGCATGCGTGCGTGGCATCCTATGGAAACGAGCACGAGCGGCGGATCGAGCGAGACTGACAGAAACGCATTAGCTGTCATGCCATGTATCTGATTCTCGTGGACAGTGGTAATAACCGTTACGCCGGTAGCAAAACAACCCATCGTCGTGCGAAAGAGGCGTGCGTCGATAGCCTGGGGCGTCGAAGTCATTGCTGTTTGTTTACTCATACAAATGCCCCCTCTGCGTACTTGATTGCCGTCGGCGGCTCAAATCGAGAGCTACGTCGATGATCCAGTCTTCCTGACCGGCTACAGCCTGGCGGCGACCCAATTCAACCAGGATTTCGCGCGGATCAACGTTATATTGGGCACCAGCTTGCTTGGCATGTAACAGAAATGTTGAATAAACACCAGCATAGCCAATGGTAATAGCATCGCGATCAGGAAAAGGCTGAAACGGCATGATCGGTGCGACGATATACTCAGCCGCGTCCATGAGTCCAAACACATCAAGACCAGGATTCATACCCAACCGGTCAAGTACTGCTGCCAGCAATTCAGTTGCTGCATTTCCGGCGCCAGCACCTAATCCACGTAAACAACCATCAATCTGATCGGCCCCTGCTTCGAGGGCTGCCAGAGTATTGGCTACGCCTAGCCCCAGATTATTGTGGGCATGGAAGCCAACCTGCACCGACAGAGCTGCTTTCAGGGAGCGGACACGTGCTGCTGCGTCCTGGGGCAGCATTGCTCCGGCGGAGTCAACAATATAGACACAATCGGCGCCGTATGCCTCCATCAATCTAGCTTGCTCGACCAGCTCTTCCGGAGAACGCATATGCGCCATCATCAAAAAGCCAACCGTCTCTAATCCCAATTCTTTTGCCAGACCGAAATGTTGTTCAGAAATATCTGCTTCTGTACACTGCGTCGCAATCCGAACTATCTGTACACCACGGGCCGCTGCCTCTTTTAACTCCCGACGGGTACCGATTCCCGGCAGCATAAGCGCTGCGATCCGAGCACGTTCAGCATTGCTACGAGCGGTTTCGATCAGATCAAATTCTGACGTGTGCGAAAATCCGTATTGGAGCGAAGAACCGGCTAATCCGTCGCCGTGACTGACCTCAATTACCGGAACACCGGCCCGATCAAGAGCTTGCACAATTGCAGCCACTTGCTGGCGAGTAAACTGATGACGCATCGGATGCGAGCCGTCACGTAAGGTTGTATCAGTCAGGCGGGGTGTTTTCATACGGGTACCTCTAGTTTCGATAACAGATGGCGTGCGAAGAGTTCACCAACCCGTTGTGCTGCGGCAGTCATAATGTCAAGATTACCGGCATAGGTGGGCAGAAAATCACCAGCGCCTTCTACCTCAAGTAACATGATGATAACCGGTCGTTTCCCCCACGGTGTTGTACGCTGTTCGATAACCGGGAGATTCTTTAAGCGGTAGCCGGAGACATACTGTTGCACTTCGGCGATCATCTGAGCTACCGAATCGCGTACTGCGTTTTCGTCGAAATCACCTTCTGGCACGACATAGATTGTATTGCGCATCAAAATTGGCGGACGAGCTGGGTTCAGAATAATGATAGCCTTCGCCTCACGAGCGCCCCCGATTTCTTCCAAACCACGCGCCGTGGTAAACGTAAATTCATCAATGTTCTGACGTGTCCCCGGTCCAGCTGATTGACTCGCTACAGTGCTCACTATTTCAGCGTACCGTACCGAAGTAACCCGGCTGACGGCGTAGACGAGCGGGATAGTAGCCTGTCCTCCACAGGTAATGAGATTCACATTTGGCGCCTCAAGATGGGCACCGAGATTAACCGGTGGCACTACGTATGGTCCTCGTGCTGCAGGGGTTAAATCAATCGCAACCCGACCATGTTCGCGTAAGAGCCTGGCATGACGTACATGGGCTTTGGCGCTGGTAGCATCGAAGACAATCCGAATGTCGGGATCGGCTAGAATAGCTTCAATACCGTTAGTAGCTGTTGGAATACCGAGCTGCCTCGCTCGCGCCAACCCTTCGGAAGTGGGATCGATACCGGCAACCATCGCTAGTTCCATTGCTCCTGATTGGCGGAGAAGTTTGTACATAAGATCGGTTCCTATATTGCCGGAACCGAGGATGGCGACCTTGATTTTGTCAGCTTGCATGCAGACGTTCCTCCGTAGTAACCCAGTCGCTCCGAGATACGCTGTGCGCCTTCAATAATGGCACGTGTGTATTGTTCGCGATGGGTACGAAAGCGATGAGTCGGTGTTGAAAAACTGATGGCGGCGATAACCTGCCCTTCATAATCACGTATTGGTGCTGCGACACAGCAGAGTCCGATAGAAACTTCTTCGAGATCGTAAGCATACCCGCGTTGGCGAACACGTGCCAGCTCTTCGGCAAGAACATCGAGTGACGTAATCGTGTTGGGGGTAAATGGATAGAGTTGCTCATTACCAACGACACGCAAGACTTCAGACCAAGGTTGATAAGCCAACAAGACTTTACCTACTCCTGAGCAGTGTGCCGGTAGACGTACTCCAATCCCTGATAGCTCGACCTGTAACCCCTGTTGACCACGCAACTTTTCCAGATAGACAACTGTTCCTGCCTCGAGCACGGCCAGGTGCATTGTCTCACCCCATGTTGCGACCATCTCTTGCATCACCGTGCGCGCTTCCTCTCGGAACTCTGTCGTTTTGAGCAGTGTCTGCCCTAGTTCAAGTAGGCGCCATCCCAAACGATAGCGACCCGGCCCGACCCGTCGCAAGAGGTTCTGTTCTGCCAGACTACTTAGCAATTCTGAGACACTCGATTTGGGTAGCTCTAGTGCTTTTGCCATCTCACCAACGCTCCATTCAGGATGCATTGGTGTGAAGAGCGTTAGAGCGCGCGCTGCTTTTTGCAACGTCTGCAACATAGGGTGCTCCTTCTTGGGATCAAGAAAAGAGAAGCGCAGTTTCATAGAGATACTGCGCTTCTTACCGTCCAATTAATCCGAAGCGAGCGCCGGTTCTTGTTCGTGAACAAGTGGCGTGCCGTAGAGGAAGAATTCACCGGGCAGGTTGCCACCGAACCAGACAATTCCAGCCGCCAGCGTCTCTTCTGTCCAGACAATGGGTTTCCACGCCGGATCGAAAATCAGGTATCCTGGATCACCAAACAGCTCAACCCGATTGCCACCCGGTTCGTAGACGTACATAAACATGGCCTGGCTGATACCGTGTTTACCGGGGCCAGCTTCAATAAAGATGCCCTGCTCACGGAAGACATCGGCCAGGTCATTCAGATTTTGCGGGTATCCGTACCAGTAACACACATGGTGGAGACGGCCACGGGCGCCCTTTCCGTCACGCATCAGGGCGATTTCATGAACGAGCGGCGATACGCTTAACCAACAACCAGCCTCCACGCCATCACTGAGTACAATATGTTCCCGTAGCCGGAAGCCGAGTTGTTCCATCAGGAATAGCTTGTTGACAGTTACATCCGACGCCAGCAGGTTAACATGATCGAGCCGACGTACCGGCACACCGCGTAACGGACGCTTTTGGGGACGATTAAGCAGAGGTGACTTCTGATTCTCGTCGGGTTGGAAGTATTCTACTTCCCAAAGAATCTCCATTGGGTGACCGTCTGGTGTTGTGAATTGATAGGATGGCCCATGACCAAGGTCACCATCTAGCCAGCCCTTACCTAACCCTGAAGATTCAATTGCCTTTACCCGTCGCTCAAGGGCTTGTGCTGAGCTTGCTCGCCAGGATACATGACCTAGTCCTGGTTCTTTGGCCTCGGTGATTTTGAGCGTATGATGATACCAATCTTCATAGGCGCGTAGATAGACCGATTGCCCTTGCTGGGTGGTTACCTCCATGCCAAGCAAGTCGCGGAAAAACCAGAGGGTTTGGTCCGGTTTTGGGGTGAGGATTTCGACATGGGCTAGCTGATGTGTGTCGAAGATCGGTTCACTCATAACTGCCTCCTTTTATGTTTACTAATGCTGCCTCATGACCACATTGACATCGGTTGGGTTGATCAAATCGGTCGTCGTCCAGCCGTCGAGATCGTATTCAGCCATGCAGCGCTCGGCAAAAGCCTTCATCTGCTCAGTCACACCCATCGCTGTCGCGGCCCCCAGTGTCTCGATACGAATGTTTTCGTGGTTGCCAGCGTAATTACGCTCATACAGTTCGTGTCGGCCACCGAATTCAGTACCAATCGCATCCCAGAGCAATTTCATGAGCTTGATCCGGTCGCACGCACTGTAGCCATTTGAGCCACGGACGAAACGATCAAGATAGGTTCGCACTTCAGGGTTCTTGAGATCGGCAGCGTGTGCGGGGAGATAAATCAGAGCGCTGGCTACATCCTTTTCAATCAGGTCCTTAATTTTGACATACGCATCCGGCGCCATGACACGATAAGCGAAAGCCGCTTCCAGGTTAGGTAGGAGATAACCATCAACCCAAGGCATCGGATTGCGTACCATCGCTTCTGTGAGTTGCCAGAAGAGGTTGCGGTAGGTGACAATCTCTCCCAGTCGTGCCTGTACACCTCGGAATTCGGCCACACCGGTTGCCTCTACGGCTTTGAGCATCAGACCGGTAATGAAATCGAGTTTGACGGCAAATCGTGTACCGCCGTGTAGGGGGAAGCGATGACCGAAGCCAGAAAGAGGGAAGAAGGTATTGACTTTCTCGATATCTCCGTAGACGAATACATTCTCCCACGGGATCAAGACTTGATCGAAGACCAGGATTGAGTCATTCTCATCCAGCCGACTCGATAGTGGGTAATCGAAGGGGCTTCCGGTTACAGCGGCATTGTATTCGTAGGAGGTGCGTGCAATGAGTTTTACGCCGGGGGCATTCATTGGTACGGCGAAAATTAGGGCAAATCGCTTGTCTTTAATTGGCAGTGGCCCGTAATGAGCAATAAAATTGACGTGAGTCAGTGCACTGCCGGTGGCGACAACCTTGGCACCTGAAACGATCAAGCCAGCATCGGTTTCCCGTTCAACGTGCATGTATACGTCGCTCACTTCGTCTGGTGGTCGGTTGCGATCAATTGGTGGATTAACAATCGCGTGGTTCCAGTAGATCAGCTCTTCTTGGGTCTTCCGATACCAGCGCCGAGCATTTTCCTGATATGGTGCATAGAATTCGGCATTAGCACCTAATGTACCGGTAAAAGCTGCTTTGTAGTCGGGTGCTCGTCCCATCCAGCCGTATACAGCCCGTTGTAATTCGGCAATCGTGTCGCGTGCCCGCACCAGATCATCAATCGTGCGTGAACTAGCGAAGAATGGGTGTGTCCAGCCACCACTGCCGGTATCGGTCGGAATTGTCCATTTCCAATGTTCTGGCCCACCCCGCTCGACATCTTCCCGATGAAGTTCGTGCAAACGATCGTACCAACGAGCAACCATTCGTGCTGAGTTACGGAAGGCCGGATGTGTAGTAACGTCTTTGACCCGCTCTCCCTGGAAGTAAACCACCCGATCATCGCGTAGGCTTTCCAGATACTCATGTCCATTCATTGGACGAGCCTCGGCTACGCTGGTTTCCGCTACCATTTCGGACACCGCCATGCTCCACCTCTCTGTGAAATAAAGTCCTAGCGCCGTTGCCGCGTCAGCGTGTTAGCTTAAATTTTTTCTTCGCGGTACTCTCGATTATAGAGTCAACAATTGCCCCTGTCGATACCTCTATTCGACATAGCCGAACGCAGGTAGAAATGGTGGAACACCCGCGTTGTTACTCTTTTTCGTGTACAATGATGGTAATCACCCCCCGTTAACACATCTATCAGGAGGATGACGATGGAAGAGCACGCAGGTGCAGGCGAACCATACGTGGTACGCGAGGTTGATCATCGTGGGGTTGTCTCCCTCACCCTTAATCGGCCACGCCAATTTAATGCGTTGTCGGAAGAGATGCTGGCTGCGTTGCAAAATGAACTTGATATGATTTCGGCTGACCCGCAAGCCCGTGTCGTGGTTTTGGCCGGCGCCGGTAAGGCTTTCTGTGCCGGGCATGATCTCAAGCAGATGCAGGCCCATCCTGAACAGAGTTATTATGAAGACCTCTTTGCCCGCTGTAGTCAAATGATGCTGACTATTCAGCGGATGCCGCAACCGGTTATTGCTCGTGTTCACGGGATAGCGACGGCTGCCGGTTGCCAGTTGGTGGCGATGTGTGACCTGGCTGTCGCCTCAACCGAAGCCCGCTTTGCCGTTTCTGGTATCAATGTTGGTCTCTTTTGTTCGACACCGTCGGTCGCCTTGTCGCGGAATATTGGGCGTAAGGCAGCATTTGAAATGTTGGTGACCGGTGCGTTTATCGATGCAGAAACGGCTCAGCGGCTGGGGTTGGTGAACCGGGTCGTTCCACCAGCAGAACTCGATGCCGAGGTGCAGCGATTAGTTGACGCAATACTCGCTAAACCAGCCGTGTCGATTGCGATTGGTAAATCGCTCTTCTACCGCCAGCTTGAATTGCCTATCGAAGAAGCTTATCGGATCGCTGGTCAAACGATGGCCTGCAATATGATGGAACCCTGTGCCCAAGAGGGTGTGGCAGCGTTTGTCGAGAAACGCCCGCCGGTCTGGGCGACGCCAGAGCGGGTCTGAGCGGGGGCCGGTGTTTCTTCAGGCCGGGCTGTTCTCCATTTTCACCCGCTCAGACCGCAGTCAAGAGCGGTATAGCGCGTTTCCGAACCTATCTGCAGCGCGTCTCTGCACGCGCTGCCCAGCTTTCGTTTTGATCTGCTACGAAATGTCGTATAAGAAAGTACAACATTGTAGAGTAATAATCCCTCTCTGTTCATCACTTTCCATATAGAGGGATGGTGTTCAGCGTGCTCAGTGTCGGGGTCTCTTCGCTCCTTCCCTTTCTCTGCTGGGCGAAAAGGGTCTGGGGGGAGGTAAGAAGGGTAACCAGAACACGATGCTCTTTCCTGCACTCGTTTCGTTTTTCGTTCTCTGCTCCTCTCCACTGCTGGGTAGATGAAAACGTTGAAACCCCTGTTCAAGAGGCTGCTTCGCTGACTGCACACCGTCGAGATGTGGTACCATGGATTCTCAGCATCGGTGCACCATCGCGGTCGTCAGCTCGATGGGTTCTGTGTACCAGACATCGAACTAGTCTTGACGCCAGACGATCAGGTACTGCATGCGCTACGCACAGTCAGGATGTATCATGAACCGGAAGAGCACGACCGGACATACCCCGGTAGTAGGTAAGCTATGACGTTCAGCGGCTTCACAACCGAACGACTGATCGGTATTCCACCAGAGTTTTTTACCGACGTGTTACCGGCGATTACGAAGCCGAGTGAACTTAAAGTTACCCTGCATCTCTTCTATCGGATCAGTCGTCTCCGCAGCCGTCCCCGTCGACTCAGTTGGGAAGATTTGCTGAACGACGATGTACTCCGCCGGTCATTACAAACACTCAGTGCCTTACGCTCGTTTGAAGAATTGCTCGATGAAGGGCTGGTTTCGGCAGTACGGCGGGGTACTGTGTTACATCTGGTCGAACCGCGTGATGGTCGGGTACGCAACTGGTACCTTATCAATACACCGGCTAACCGCGCCTGGGCAGAACAGGTCAAGGCCGGTGGCATTGTACCGCCGGCCGATGAACTCGATGGGGAACGACCAAGCCTGATCGAATTGTACGAACAAAACATTGGTCTGGTAACGCCGTTGCTGCTTGAAGAACTGCGTGCTGCCAGTGATCGCTATCCGGCGGAATGGCTGGAAGATGCGATTCGCGAGGCAGTACGAGCGAACGTGCGTTCGTGGCGTTATATTCAGCGCATGCTGGAGAGGTGGGCCACAAATGGACGAGAATCTGCGCCGTATCACACCGGACGACCTATCGATATTGAAAAATATACCCATGGCCAACTCGGACACCTCTTCCGCCGCGGAAGCGACGAGAGCGACCTCTGAAGCGGTGTGTCCGATCTGTCGTGGGGCCGGTTATTATACGCTCGATGTGCCGTATGGTGACCCCAACTTTGGTGTGCTGATCACCTGTCGGTGTAAACAGGCGGAGAAGGAACGGCGACGCTTTGAAGAGCTTGAACGACTCTCGAATCTGGCACCCTTGCGCGACAAAACCTTCGCCACCTTCGACCGCACGGTACCAGGGGTTCAACGTGCTTTTGCCCGTGCCTACGAGTATGCTCAAAGTCCGCAGGGCTGGCTGGTCTTGTTTGGTGGGTACGGCTGTGGTAAAACCCATCTGGCAGCCGCTATTGCCAATGAAGCGCTCAACCGCCACACACCGGTGCTTTTCACCGTTGTGCCCGATCTGCTCGATCATCTGCGCTCGACGTTTGGCCCGAATTCCGAAACGGCCTACGATGAACGCTTTGAGCTGGTGCGCGACGTGCCACTACTGATTCTCGATGATCTGGGCACCGAGAATACAACACCCTGGGCGCGGGAAAAACTTTACCAGATCATGAACCATCGGTATAATTATGCCCTACCGACGGTGATCACCAGTAATCGTGACCCGCAGGACATTGATCCACGGATTCTCTCGCGAATGTTTGATGCTGCGATCTGCCGGGAACGAATTTTGATTGAAGCAGGTGATTACCGCCGGTTAAGTCTTGAACAGCGTTACAATTCGCGCCGCCGCCGCCGCGATACGCCTCGTCCGTAACATACAGGGCGAATGGGTCAGTACACACGTTTGCGGTAGCGATCCTGAACAAGAACGACAAGCCGTTCGATGAGTTCATCAGAACAGAAAGACATTCCCATGACCTTGCGACATTTTCTCTCTGCATCCGATCTGAGCCGCACGGAAGCTGAGGCATTGTTAGATCGGGCAGCGGCACTCAAGGCCGCATGGCGCTCCGGAATGACCGATGATCGTCCTTTGATAGGGCAAACGCTGGCTCTCGTGTTTGAAAAGCCTTCCCTCCGCACGCGAGTAGCCTTCGAGGCTGGAATGACCCAGCTCGGTGGTCACCCTTCCTATCTCTCGGCCAACGACATCGATATGGGCGGGCGCGAGAGTGTCCCTGATGTGGCCCGCAATTTAAGTCGTTGGGTAGCGATTATTGCCGCTCGCGTCTTCAAACATGCTACAATCGAGACACTGGCCCGCTATGCCTCAGTGCCGGTCATTAATGCACTCTCTGATCGGGAACATCCGTGTCAGGCGCTGGCCGATATGCTGACCTTGCGCGAGCACTTCGATCATTTACAGGGTCTGACGCTAGCGTATGTCGGCGACGGAAATAATGTATGTCATTCGTTGATGTTGTTAGGAGTCACTCTGGGCGTCAATGTCCGAATCGGTTGTCCGCCCGATTACCGACCTGCTCCCGACATTGTCGAACTGGCAGAACAACTGGCCGACCGGAATGGCTCGACATTAACGATCACTGCCTCACCCCAAGAGGCTGTTACCGGCGCCGATGCAGTGTATACTGATGTCTGGGCATCGATGGGCCAGGAACACGAGGCAGCTCGTCGGCGTCCGGTCTTTACACCGTATCAGGTCAATGCAGCATTAATGGCACACGCTGCACCACATGCGCTGGCAATGCACTGTTTGCCGGCCCATCGTGGGGAAGAGATTACGGCAGATGTGATCGACGGGCCGCAGTCGGTAGTTTTTGAACAGGCAGAGAACCGACTCCACGTACAGAAGGCGCTCATTTTGCTTTTATTAGGAAAGTAGCGCCGATAACATGCGGAAAAACGCTATGGCAGGCAACCGGGCAATTTTTGATCGAGCGATAGAACAGTGTCGGCAAGCATCGGCGCAGGGACGTTGGGAGGATGCGCTACGGGCGGCAGCACGGGCATTGCAAGAATTCCCGCAAGATATTGAGGCATTGACCGCAGCCGCCGTCGCGCTCTACCAGACGAACCGGTTCGATAAGGCGTTACAGGCATTTCGTGATTTATACGAGAAAGACCGCACCAATGCCTTTTTCTTGAACTACATTGCACAGTGTTATCGGCAATTAGGGAATGTTGCGTCTGCGGTTGAGTCTTATCGTGCGCTCGCCGATCTCCATAGTACGCAGCGGCGTACCTTGCAGGCCGCCGAGGCGTTACGCGAATTACTCGCGCTTCAACCCGACCTCGATGATCAGCGTCGGCGGCTGGCGCAGCTCTATGAAGACATCGGTGCATTGCCTGAAGCTGCCGACACGCATCTGGAAATTGCTCAGCGTCTCATTGCCCAGGGCGATCTGGCCGCCGCATTGCAGGAAGCAGAATGGGCACTTCGTCTTGTACCTAACCAGCGTACTGCCCGTGAACTGGTAAATCGGCTCCGTGAACAAGTCGGTGGGCAACCGGTTGCTTCTCCTGCAATGCGCGGCACGAGTGGTTTGCGTCCTGCGTATCCAACCGGTGCTCTCCGGGGTTCCGCCTCGCAACCCGAACAACTGGTGGCCGAAGCAATAGCGTGCCAGCAAGCAGGTGATGAAGAACGAGCGATCTCGCTTTACGAACAGGCTTTGCAGGCCGGTCTCGAACGGGCCGATGTTCTCTATTCGCTTGGCTTGCTCTACCAGACCCACGGTAATCTTAAAGCCGCGGTCAGTGTCCTTACACGGGCAGCGACCGATCCTGAATATGCCCTTTCGGCGCATTTTGCATTAGGGCAAGTTTACCGCGATCTCGGTCAGTTACCCCAGGCTGCACAAGAGTTTGAGCTCACTATCGGGCTGGTCGATCTAGAGACGGTCGGAAAAGCGGAAGTTGATGACCTGATCGCGATGTACGAGAGTGCAGCCACGATCTACGAGCAAATAGGCGATCTGGCTCGGGCATCATCGTTGTACGGTACGCTGGCCGATTTTCTCGCCAGCAAGCGATGGGGGCGCGAGCGGGCGGCTGAATTTAGGAGTCGCGCCAAAGAGCTTGCTGACCGCAACATGTTTGCCAAGCTCCGTACTATTGGCACCGGCGTCTTGCAGCCTCAGCCTGTCTCCGCAGATGCGGAACCGGCCGAACCCGAAATAGATAGCGGGCGCTGGGGAAAGATACGTCCGATTACCGACTTTCTTCGTTCGGGAACGGTACCTGATGACGATCAGGCACCGGCTGCCGAACCGACATCTCTCGAGCAATTACCGTTGCTCGAACGGATGAGTGCACCGACAGTATTATCAACACCCGAATTTCCACCGCCAACACCCCTTGATCCAACCGGTCTCGATGAAGTGGCGGCGGGATGGTTAGAACTGAGTGGCACCTACCTTGCCCAGGGTCTCCTTGATGCGGCGTTGGATGCCTGCATGGAGGTGATCCACCACAATGTTGATTACCTCCCGATTCACTTACGTATGGGTGAAATCTACGAGCGACAGGGGCGCCCCGAAGAGGCATTGGCGAAGTATCAGTTGTTGATCGAAACCTATCGCGTGCGTGGCGAGCCAGAAAAGGCAATTGATGTCTATTTTCGCTTTATCGAACTCTCGCCCGATGCCGTCAACGCTCGCTCGAAACTGGCCGAACTGCTCAAACAGGCAGGAAGGATTGATGAAGCAGTGCAGCAACTGTTACAAGTTGCCAACACCTATTTTCGCCTTGGGCAAACGAATAAAGCTCTGGAAGAGTTTCGGCGCTTGATCCAATGGGCACCGCAACACCGTGAAGTGCACGCGCAGTACGGGCTTGCCCTGCTCAAACTCGAACGGTTTGAAGCTGCGCTTGATGAATTTCGACAGGCTCTTGAGTTGGGTTCACCCGATGATCCGGTAGCACTGGCCCGGTTGAATATTACGCTCGCGTTAATGGGTGACCAACCAAATGTGATCTGGGATTCACTGGCAACGGTGTTGGCGCAATTGCAGAAACATCCTACCGAATTTGCTGCGGTGCAAGCCGAATACCGTGCTGCATTACTAATAGCCGATCGCGCCTTACTGCACTATCTCCTGGCAGTGATCCAGCAGCAGCACGAACAGCACCATCTCGCTCTGCTTGAGCTAGAACAGGCCCAAATTCTGCTGGCAAGCGAACCCGATCCGATGCTTCCACCGGCATTGGTCTACCGTGCGGCTGCTGATAGTTATATCGCTCTCGGCCAGGCCGAAGCAGCACTTGAACAGTTGCGTCGTGGTCAGGCAGTTGCCGATCAGACTTCTCCTGAAACATCGATACGCTATCCTTTTGCTAAGCCGCCATCGCGCGGTGAGTTGGTTCGACGGATGGCCGAAGCGTATGCCATCAGTGACGATCTGGCCGGTGCTGAACAGGCCTTGCTCGAAGCCAAACGACTTCTGCCGTATGATCGTACCATCTATACCAAACTGGCTGAAGTGTACTTCCGGCAAGGAAAGTTAGCCGAGTCGCTTGCGCAACTTGATGAGATGGCTACCTACTACGAAGAACGGCAACAGCTTGATCGAGCTATTGAGATGCTCGAATATGCGGTACGGCTGGCGCCAAACCATATCGGTATGAGTGATCGTCTGGCTCGGATGCAACTGCGCCGTGGGTATCTCGAACAAGGGCTGGCCGGACTGGTGCGTGTCAGTGAATTACAAAAACGGGCCGGTCAATTGAAAGATGCGGTCGCTTCGTTGCAAGAAGTTGCTCAAACGTACTGGATGCTTAGCGATCACGAACGCGCTCGCGAAATGTACGATCGTATTTTGCAAATTGCGCCGAACGATATCGATGCCCGTCAATGGCTGGCATTGATGCATACCCTGGCCCGCCGCACGAAAGAAGCGATCAGCGAGAAAAAGCAGATTGCTCGTATCTTCGCCCAACAACGAGATTACGATAACGCCATCGCCGAGCTACACCAGATTATTGCGCTCGATCAACAGGACATGGAAGCCTACTTTATGCTGTACGATATGCTAATGCGGCGCGAAGAATACGGACAAGCAAGTCAGCTCTGTCGGCGGATGCTCAAGATGCCAGGGATTGAGACGGAACGAGTCGAAGCAATGTTGAGCGCCGCCAATCGTATGCTTGAACAACGCAAGCCGGCGCCGCCACAGAGTTAGCAATGATAGAACTTGAGCGTCTCTGGGCGCGGTTAAATCCGTTTACCTCGCCATTTGCGCTAATCGATATTCTCATTGTTGCGGCATTCTTCTACTGGCTGCTGGGAATTGTCCGTGGCACGCGAGCCGTACAATTGCTCCGTGGTGTCGGTATTCTGTTGGTAATATCGTTTCTGATGCCATCTGTTGCCAGTGATCGCCTGACTCTGCTCAACTGGCTGGTGGTAAATGTTATCTCGCCGGCGTTGATTGTTGCGATCCCGGTGCTCTTTCAGCCTGAATTACGACGTGCGCTCGAAAGTTTGGGCCGTTCAAGCGATCTCTTTGGCCGACCGTTCGGCGGAGCCAACCGCTCAGAGTTGCTGGAAACGATCCATGTTATCAGTCGTGCCGCAGCACAACTCTCGCAGCAAGGAGTCGGTGCGCTGATGGTGATCGAGCGGCGCACTCAGTTACAAGAATTTGCCGACCGTGGTGTGATCCTCGATTCGCGAATTTCGATACCGCTCTTGCTCAATATTTTCTATCCGAATGCACCTCTGCACGATATGGCGGTTATTATCCGCGGGAACCGCATCCTGGCTGCCAATGTGGTCTTACCGCTCAGTGAAGATATTGCCGGACCACGTCGCTACGGTACCCGTCATCGGGCGGCGAAAGGGATTACTGAACAGACTGACGCGCTGGCGGTTGTCGTTTCAGAAGAGACCGGTGCAATTTCGTTGGTGAGCGATGGCCGCATCGTAAGTTATCTCACCGAGGCACGTCTGCGCACAATGTTAGCCGATCTCATGCAGGTGCCGCTTGACACAGAGACGAAGAGGGCGGCATGAGTAGCGTTCGTTCGGCCATCTTACGCGCCTTACTGGCAATGGGCTTAAGTTTCGCTCTCTGGTCATTTGTTTCGTTCAGTGAAAATCCAGAAGAGACGGTGCGCTTCGACGATTTGACGCTACAAGTGGTTGGTCTGAGCGAAGATATGGTGGTCGTTGATGCCAATGGTCTACCAACGACGATCTTCCCCTCGGTTGATGTCACCCTACGCACCGACCGCCGTCAGCGTTCGGAACTACGACCGGTTGATATTCGGGTTGTGGCCGACCTAAGCGGGCTAGGGCCGGGTGATCATGTGGTACCGATTAACGTCCAGGCTACCCGTAGTAATATCTCGTTTAGCATCCCCCCCAATGGTGTTGAACCTGCCGCTATTAATATCCGGATCGAACCAATCGAGACGGTAAAGGTACCGATTAATCTGGACATTCTTGGTTCACCACCGTTTAGTTTTGAACGGGGTGAGCCAGAAGTGCGCTACAACGGCGCTCCGATCAGTACGGTTACGGTCAGCGGTCCACAGAGTCGGGTGATGCGGGTAACTGCGGCCCGCACTGTTGCTAACATTGCCCAACTCCGCGCTTCATACGTGGCGACACTCAACCTGACCCCGGTTGACGCCAGTAATCAGCCGGTTGAAGGGGTACAAGTACAACCGGCAACCGTGACCGTTACCATCCCGATCAACCCGGTTGTTGGCCTGCGGCTCGTGCCGGTGTCGCCGGTTATTATCGGCACTCCGGCGCCGGGCTTCGTCGTCACCGGCATCAACGTTGAGCCGCCGTTAATTACGTTGACCGGTAGCTCTGGCCCGCTTGATACTATTAGTTTTTTGGCAACTGAAGCGATCGATATTGCCGATGCCCGCGAGACGGTGGTGCGAATTGTGCCGCTTGTTGTGCCAGCAGGTACCTCGCCAGCTCAAAACGAACCAAACGCAGTACGGGTTACCGTTCAGATCACACCAATTCCGCTGCCATTTCAAGTACGTTTGCCGGTGGAGGTGACACTCACCGGGCTCGGTAGTGGATTGACGGCGGTCGTGTCGCCAAATGTGGTTGAGATGACCTTTGCCGGTACCAGCGACCGATTGAACGCATTGGCTGCTACTCCGCTCGTGGTAACGCTTAACTTAAACGGGCGAGGTGTTGGTGTCTATCAGTTCAAGGTACAGCCGCTCCTCCCCGACGGCGTTCGGCTGGTGGGTGAACCGCCAGAGGTCACCGTCTCTATCGTGTCGGTGCCAACCCCAACCCCCATGCCGACCCCAACGCCTGAGCCATCACCCGAAACTGAGCCAACCCCAACGCCCACGCTGACCCCAACGCCTAAGCCATCACCTGAAACCGAGCCAACCCCAACGCCAGAAGGGGGATAATGGCCTATTTTACAAAGTACCGTAACAAGAGTACAATGGCGTGTTGATCCATGCCGCCATGTTGCGGCTACCGCCTCAGGAAGCTATGTTGAAAGGAAAGAAGCGCTGTGAGCAAGAAGATCCGCGTTGCGATTATTGGCGTTGGTAATTGCGCCTCGTCATTAGTGCAGGGTGTTCATTACTACCGAAACGCTCGTGATGGCGATGACATTCCCGGTTTGATGCATGTCAATCTGGGGGGCTATCACGTCGGCGACATTGAGTTTTCGGCCGCGTTTGACATTGCCGATACCAAGGTTGATCGCGATCTGGCCGAGGCAATCTTCGCTGAACCGAACAATACCTACCGTTTCGCCGATGTACCAAAACTGGGAGTACCGGTGTCACGCGGGATGACGCATGATGGCATCGGGAAGTATCTCAGCACGGTGATCCGTAAATCGAAGCGGGATACCGATGATATTGTACGGATTCTGCGCGAGACGCACACCGATGTCGTGGTCAACTTTCTCCCTGTCGGTAGTGAAATGGCAACCAAGTGGTATGTCGAGCAGGTACTTGACGCCGGTTGCGCATTTATCAACTGTATTCCGGTCTTTATTGCCAGCCAGGAGTACTGGCGACGTCGCTTTGAAGAGAAGGGATTGCCGATTATCGGCGACGACATCAAGAGTCAGGTTGGCGCAACCATCACTCATCGCGTCTTGACCACACTGTTCAAAGAGCGAGGTGTGCGACTTGACCGCACCTATCAGTTGAACTTCGGCGGGAATACCGACTTCCTCAATATGCTCGAACGCGAGCGTCTTGAGAGCAAGAAGATCAGCAAGACCAAGGCCGTAACGTCACAGTTGGGCTATGAACTCCCCGCCGAGAATGTGCATGTCGGACCGAGCGATTACGTACCCTGGCTCGGTGACCGCAAGTGGTGCTACATCCGTATGGAAGGCACCACCTTTGGTGACGTGCCGATCAACCTCGAATTAAAACTAGAGGTTTGGGATTCGCCAAACTCGGCTGGAGTGGTGATCGACGCCATCCGCTGTGCCAAGCTGGCGCTTGATCGCGGGATCGGTGGCGCCTTGTATGGACCGAGCAGTTATTTTATGAAGACTCCACCGCGTCAGTTCACCGATTACGAAGCGCGTGAACTAACCGAACGCTTCATCCGTGGCGAAATCGGAGCCAAATAGGGGATTTCAGCGGCCTTTGTGACGCACACAAGGGTAGGGGCAGCGTATGGAGCTGCCCCGCAACAAGGATGATAGCAGGATGGGCATGAAACTGATCGTCCAGATTCCAGCCCTCAATGAACGTGATACTATCGGCGATGTCATTCGCGCCATTCCCCGTCAGATTCCCGGCGTGGATCAGGTTGAGGTACTTGTTATCGATGATGGCTGCACCGATGACACTGTTGCAGTCGCGCTGAGCGCTGGTGCCGATCATGTTGTGCGCCACACCGCCAACAAAGGATTGGCAACTGCCTACCAGACCGGGATTGATACCGCATTACGCCTTGGTGCTGACATTATTGTCAATACCGATGCCGATAACCAGTATCCTGGAAGTGAGATTCCCCTCCTGATTGCCCCAATCCTAACTGGGAAAGCCGATATTGTCATCGGTGATCGGCAGGTTCATCAAATCGAACACTTCTCACCGTTGAAAAAGGTGCTTCAACACGTCGGAAGTGCTGTGGTGCGTTGGGCTTCCGAGACCAACGTCCCCGATACTGTTTCCGGATTTCGTGCACTCTCCCGTGAAGCTGCGCTTCGTACCTTCGTCACCTCGGATTTTTCATACACCGTAGAAAATCTGATTCAGGCTGGCAAACGTCGGCTCACGATTGTCGCGGTACCGATAAAAACTAACCCTGTGCAACGACCCTCGCGCCTCCATCGCGGTAACTGGAATTTTGTCAAACGGCAGGCTGCCATCATTGCCCGTACCTACACAACCTACGAACCGCTGAAAGTATTCAGTTATATTGCACTCTTCTTCGCTGTCCCCGGAGTTCTTCTTCTTGCCTGGGCAGCGACGGTTTTCATCGGTCGCCGTCTGGGTGTGTTATCAGCTTCTAACGATCAGTCGTTGTTGGTCGGGAGCGTACTGGTTTTAATGGCGTTGATCATTTTTCTGATCGGATTATTGGCCGACCGTATCGGTGGCGTTCGTCGGTTACAGGAAGAGATACTCTACCGTACCCGTGCGAATCTGGTTGAACAAGAAGCGTGGCGACGCACAGTTAGCGCCCGTCTTGATCGGATCGAGCGGGCACTCGGCGTAACGGTGAATGACGAGCCGGATGAATAACAGTGCATTCGATACCCGTTCTACAATGAGATGGAGATAGACGTATGACGGACCAACTGCGTCAACGCTGGGCCGCTAACACAGTAGTTTATAATGCGTGGCTCACCATCCCTAGTCCATGGAGTGCCGAGTTGTTGGTAGCAGCCGGCTTTCCGTCACTAACCATCGATCTCCAGCACGGCCTGATCGACGATCCCACCGCTTTACAGATTCTCCACACTATCGACCAGCGGCAGTGTCCGGTTTTTGTGCGCTTAGCCTGGAATGAGCCGGCGGCAATTATGCGTGCTCTCGACCGTGGCGCAACAGGAATTATCGCCCCCCTCATTACTGGGCCAGATGACGTGCGGGCATTGGTGGCTGCCTGTCGCTTCCCACCAGAAGGGATTCGGAGCTACGGGCCGGTACGGGTTGGGGTTGTGCACGGAGTAGCCGAGCCAGCGATGGTTGCCCGCATCCCGGTTATCTTCCCAATGATTGAAACTGCCAGTGCCCTTGATCAAATTGAGGCAATTGCTGCGACGCCCGGTATTGCCGGTCTCTACATTGGACCGGCCGATCTCAGTTTGAGCCTTGGTCTGCCGATACCGGTTGATTTTTCGGCCCCCGCTTTCCGGGCCGTTCTCAGTCGCGTCGTTGAAGTTTGCCAGCAGCATAACGTGGTTGCCGGTATTTACGCCAGTCCAGAATGGGCTGCCGACCTAGCTGCGCTGGGGTTTCGCTTCATTACTATCGTCAATGACAGTGACTTGATCACGCGCGGAGCGATTGCCGCCTTACGCCACGTCGCCCCCTAGGTGAGTAAAGCTATGCTTCAGCACAGGATGCCAGCGCGGTGCGATGACAGAATCGCGCTGCGTTCAATACGAATATACTCGTGGAACGTATGCGGTGATTGTTGATGCCAGCGCCTGCAACTTTGGTCTGATCTGCAAGAGTGATTGCCCACAGGGAGCTATCTGACGTCCATTTAGCGCCTATCCGAATCATCCATGACATCACGACGGATGAACCTCGGCGATTGATGTAATGCGATTCACGAGGAGGGGTGAGGCACCGCCTAGCCCCTCCTCTACGACGATAGTCACGGAGCGCCGATCCGACCTATCCTGTCAACACCTTCTCCATCACCAGACTTGACCAGCTCAACCGGGAACGCCAGCCGTCTAGACGCCAGATTTCGCGGTAGCCAAGCCGCTGGTAGAAGCGTTGGGCAGCCGTGTTATGCTGCAACACTTGCAGACGAGAACGTTCCAGCCCGCGTGCCTGAATCTGAGCTTCCAGCGCGCTCATCAATAGTTGTCCGGCACCTTGACCCCGCACCGGCGCAGATACAACCACTGAATGGATCAACGCACTGTGTCGGTTCGTGTGGCGATACACTCCAAAAAGGGTACGAACAACCGCCATCGCTAGCTTGAGTGTCGGTACTAGCCCAAGCTCACGCAGCGCCACTGCGATCGTTCCCTGTGGCGCACGTTCATAAGCCGGTTCGGTAGGAAACTGCACCATACCGGTTCCGACAACCTGCTGCTGCTCATCACACACAACCAGTCGATGCTGCAGTGCAGCTTCACCGTTTGCACGCAGGGTGTAGGCCAGGAGCTGTTCCTGACCACATTGGGAGCCGCTCAGTAAACCGGGTAATTCGGCATGATACAGTTCAACAATCAGGCGAGCCAGGGCGGGTATATCGGCACTGGTCACAGGGCGAACGATAAAAGCAGGCATACGATCCGACCCTTACACTGTACAAATGGCGCATCCCGAACCTATCGCTCTGGTACCCAAGGTGGTGATTGCCGGTTGAGAAATGCGCGTACCCCGGCCTGACCTTCAGTACCGGTACGGGCAGTGGCAATGGCCTCAACCGACAGGCGACGTATTTCTTCGATGGAACCGGTACGAACCACCTGTAGCAGGGCTTTACTGAGCGCAATTGCCCGTGGCCCGCCACGTAAGAGGTCACCGACCACCTGGTCTACCGCCTGATCGATCTGAGCTGAGGGAACTACTTCGTGCACCAACCCGATAGCCAACGCCTGATCCGCTTTGATCCGCCGCCCGGTCACAAACAGTGCACGAGCGTGACCCAAACCAATTTTGGCAGTGACAAAGCGGGCGATCACCGCTGGCAGCAATCCCAATCGTACCTCGGTGAGACCAAAGGTTGCCTCTTCAGCAGCAACGACATAGTCGGCACAACAGACAAGCCCTACACCCCCGCCAAGGGCAGCTCCATGCACGCGCGCAACAACCGCCTGCGGTAATGTATCGAGGGCGGTAAACATTTCATCGAGCCGCGAGGCGTCGGCCAGATTTTCCTCACGCGAATAAGCAAGACTGGCCTGCATCCAGTTCAGATCGGCGCCGGCGCAAAATGACTGTCCCTCACCTTGTATAACGAGCACGCGGAGCACCGGATCAGCCCGAATCTCAGTGCAAATTTCGGTAATGCCAGCAATCATCTCAGGGTTAAACGCATTATGCACTGTTGGCCGTTGTAATGTTAGGGTCGCAACCGGCCCGTCACGGGTGAGTGTAAGCACTGCCATGGCGATTCCCTTCCTTTGGTTACAAGTACCACCTTACCGAACTCATTGCAGGAGCGGCACAGCGCAAAGATAGTGACCATCGCAACGCTCTAATCCCTTCACAAGACCTACTCTAGGGGCAATTCGACACTCTCTAATACCTCAGCCAGTATATCGGCGCTGGTACGACCACGCAACGTCGCTGCCGGGCGCACCAACAACCGGTGTTGCAAAACCGGCACAGCCAACGCCTTGTAATCGTCAGGCAGCACATAATCGCGCCCGGCCAATACTGCCCGTGCCTGACCGGCGCGAAACAATGCCAGAGTCGCCCGTGGACTCATCGCCAATGCCAGATCGGGGTGATGACGCAGAGCATGAGCCAGGCGAACCAGATATTCGCGTAACGATGGCGCTACCCGCACCGCATAGATCATCCGTTGCAAATCGGGAAGTCGCGAACCATCAACTGCTGCCGTCACCTTGAAAATAGGATGCTCACCGGCCAGCAGTGTCAACATGTGCAATTCTTCTTCCGGCGAAGGATAACCGAGGCGTATTTGGAGCAGAAACCGATCAAGCTGTGCTTCCGGTAAAGGAAAGGTGCCCTCAAACTCAATTGGATTCTGAGTTGCGATCACTAAAAACGGCTCTGGCAAACGATGGGTCACTCCATCGATACTCACCTGTGCTTCCCCCATCGCCTCGAGCAACGCGCTTTGTGTGCGCGGTGTAGCACGATTAATCTCATCGACCAGCACAATATGACTAAACAACGGGCCAGGTTGGAACACGAACTGACCGTTCTGAGGTCGGTAAACACTCACCCCCGTGAGATCGTTGGGCAGCAGGTCTGGCGTACACTGCACCCGCTGAAAACGCAGCCCTAACGACAGCGCCAGGGTTCGAGCCAGCATAGTCTTTCCAACCCCAGGAACATCCTCGATTAACACATGACCACCACACAGCAGTGCGATCAACAAGAGATCGATAGCAGCAGTCTTACCAACGATCACCTGTTCCACATTTGTCCGCACGCGCTGGACAAAATCGGTAAGCAGGTGCAGATTACTTAGCGAGGGAGAACGTTGTGCATTCACGAGAAGATATTCCGTCAGCTAAAAGCGATCTTCGATAGACAGATTATACCCGATTGGCAGAATTGGTTGACACCCCATATCGCACATTATCCCACATTATCCCACATTATCCCACATGGGTTACGGTGGGTGTTAAACATTATACGAGCAAATGTTCTACATCTGCGGTGGATGATTCTCGCCTACATCTAACGGCAAGGACAGTTCAAGTGTGTAACACTTAGTCGTTGTTCTGTCGTCACTCAGCCGCATTTGCTCTGCCCACCCTATTATGTACAGTTTCACCAGTAGACTGCTATCTATTGCGGGATACCGTTGCGGTTTTGGGATGACCGATGATCTGCCGTCCGTATCTTTATGATAGCAAATTAGCATTCTCGCGAGTTGTCTGATTCAAGTTTGATAATAAGGACGATCTGAAAAATCTGCTTGCAGGAGAAGATTGGTCTAGGTGCCGCAGCGCAGCGTCCGGACATCCATCGCAGCGTTTCTTTCGTCGGAGCCGTCGCTAACTCTACGTTCTAGAGCTGGCAACGCAGAGATTGACAAAGGTGATGGTATGGTGTATCCTTGTCTTCAAATATTTAACAAATCTATTGAAAATATGAACAGAGCGGCAAAAGAACAACTCTTTCAACAAATCGCCATAGTGACCCAGGCACTTGCCAATCCTCATCGCCTCGAACTGCTAGATCTGCTCGTGCAAGCACCTCGCAGTGTCGAACAGCTTGCTCTTGCCAGTGGAATGAGCATAGCTAACACTTCACAACACTTGCAACGCTTGAAACAGGGCGGTCTGGTGATCGGCGAAAGGCAGGGAACGACCGTTCGGTACCGTCTGGCCGATCCGGCGGTGGTACGTCTCTGGAGCGAGGTGCGCAATATTGCCGTACAGCAACTTGCCGGTGTCGAGCGGGCAATCGAACGGTACCGACCCAAACGTCAACAATTTCCGGTCATTTCAATGGAAACATTGCGAGCAGGTATCAGACGTGGCGAGATTTTTCTCCTTGATGTACGTCCGGCTGAGGAATTTGCTGCTGCTCATCTGCCCGATGCAACTTCGATCCCGCTTACCGAACTGCCAACCCGAATCGATGACTTGCCGATGGATAAGCTGATAGTGACCTATTGTCGCGGCCCACTCTGTAGCTACGCTGATGAGGCGCTATCACTCATCTTCGCTAGTGGTCGCCGTGGTGCACGTTTAGAGGAAGGGATTGCTGAATGGCAATTGGCCGGATATCCGATTGTGCAGACGTTGTAGCGTAAGCCATATATGTAACGCTCTACCACTAGTGATTCTGATGCCTCTAAATGAGTTACAATCCGTAGTACCTACACGCACCCTCGGTCTGCGTGAAAATTGGTCGCAGTTTACCCTGCTGGTACTCGTCAACGCCTTTGTTGGCGGGATGGTCGGTATTGAGCGAACGGTTTTACCACTATTAGCTGGAGCTGAATTTGGGTTAGCCTCACATCTTTCTACCCTTCATTTCATTGTCAGTTTTGGGTTGGTGAAAGCCATCACAAACTTGTTTGCCGGAGGAATCAGTGAACGAATCGGACGTAAACGAACACTTATTGCCGGTTGGCTCAGTGGGCTGCCCGTACCGCTGATCATTATGTTTGCCCCTGACTGGAGTTGGGTCGTTTTCGCAAATGTCTTGCTCGGCATAAACCAGGGATTATGCTGGTCAACGACTGTTATCATGAAAATTGATCTGGTAGGACCAACTCGCCGCGGCCTGGCGATGGGGTTAAATGAGGCTGCCGGGTATCTGGCAGTCGCCCTGGCAGCACTGGGAGCCGGGTATCTGGCAGCAGTAACAAGTCTTCGTCCAGAACCGTTCTGGCTCGGTATCATATTTGTACTGGCCGGATTACTTATTTCAGTCTTTTTTGTACACGAGACCAAAGACTTTGTGGCCCTGGAAGTCCATCAACATCGTCGTACCACATCCACTACGTTTCAACCAGAAACTTTTACCAGGGTATTTTTGCTAACAAGCTGGCGAAATCGTAACCTCTTTGCAGTGAGTCAGGCGGGTCTGATCAACAATCTCAACGATGGTATGGCCTGGGGCCTGTTCCCGGTTTTCTTTGCTATGGTCGGCTTATCGCTTAGCGAAGTAGGTATTCTGGTGGCGATATATCCGGCAGTTTGGGGATTGCTACAACTTGTGACCGGTGCCATATCCGATCATATCGGGCGGAAAAAGCTGATTGCTGGTGGGATGCTGATACAGGCGATTGCTATCTGGCTCTTACCGACAACCAACAACTTTTGGGAATGGGTTGGCGCGAGTGCACTGCTAGGGGTTGGCACAGCGCTGGTCTATCCGACCTTGTTAGCGGCAATTGGTGATGTTGCTCATCCGAGCTGGCGTGCTACCGCAGTAGGGGTTTATCGCTTTTGGCGTGATAGCGGTTATGTGATCGGTGCCTTACTGGCAGGCATTCTAGCCGATACCCTGGGCATATCCTGGTCAATGTGGGTGATTGGTGCCCTAACTTTTCTTTCTGGCGTGTTAGTAGCAGTGATCATGAGAGAACAGGGAGCAGTGATGTGAAAGGGGCGCAGCACCGCTGCGCCCGTCCATCAGGATGGATTGGTGGGGGCGTCTTTTACTCCTCGGCAAAGAGCGGTGTGGAGAGATAACGCTCACCATTTGAAGGCACGATAAAGACGATCAACTTCCCGGCGTTCTCTGGGCGGCGGGCAACGCGCAAGGCAGCCGTTGCGGCAGCACCGCTCGAAATACCGACCATCAGCCCTTCTTCGCGTGCCAGACGACGTGCCATCGCAAAGGCATCTTCATTACTCACCTGCTGAATCTCGTCGAGAATACTGGTATTCAGAACATCAGGGATAAAACCGGCACCAATGCCTTGAATCTTGTGGGGGCCGGGTTTACCACCTGACAATACCGGTGATGCCTCTGGTTCGACCGCTACAATCCGTAGACTCGGTCGACGTGGTTTAAGCACTTCACCAATACCGGTCAGCGTGCCACCGGTACCGACGCCACCGACCACAATATCAACCTGCCCATCGGTGTCACGCCAGATCTCTTCGGCTGTCGTCGCCCGGTGGATAGCCGGATTGGCCGGATTCTTAAATTGCTGCGGCATAAAGCTATTCGGGATTTCAGCCAGTAGCTCTTCGGCACGAGCAATTGCACCGCGCATCCCCTCGCTGCCCGGTGTTAATATCAGCTCGGCGCCAAAACCGCGTAGCAACTTACGCCGCT
>NZ_JPIM01000063.1 GCF_000735195.1 Chloroflexus sp. MS-G | reverse complement strand
ACAGTGGCATTATAAAAAGAAAGGAGGTGATCATGCTATGCTTACCCACGTGTTGTTCCTGGTACGCCGATTAGGGCAGCAACGCGAACGGGGTCAGGGATTGGCCGAGTACGGGTTAATTATTACGTTAATTGCACTTGTTTGTGTTCTGGCGATCAGTGCTGTCGGCGGTTCACTGGCTGATATGTATAATACGGTCGCTGCTCTCTTTCAGTAGGGCTTGTGCTTGCTGAGCATACCCTTGCCACCCCACACGCTTCACTCTATCGTTGCGAGCGTGTGGGGTGATTCTGTTCTGCACACTCGTCACCCTACCCTATTCTTCTGCCACTTTCGCCAGCCGCGTTCGATCTAATACGATGACTCGCCCGCGTTCTAACTTCACCAGTCGTTCCTCGGCCATCCGGCGTAGTGCTCGCCCGGCAATTTCACGCACGGTACCGGTGCGTTCAGCCAGCTCTTGCTGCGTCACTTCAGCAGTTCCTTCGGCAGCTTCGGCCAGTAATAATCGCGCCAGGCGTGCGCGTACCGAACGGAAAGCCAGGTCTTCTACCAGCATCACCAGTTCGCGTAATTGACCGGCTAGATCAGAAAGGGCGGCCAGGGCTAGATCAGGGTGTTTGCGAATAAGCATCAGTAGATCATCACGTTCCAGTATCAGACAGGTAACCTGACTCATCGCTCGTGCTGACGCCGGACTCGTTCCACCGTCGAAGATTGGTACTGCATTGAAGTATTCACCCGGTCCTGCCATCGCCAGTACCTGCTCTCGACCATCAGGGGCAGTGCGTGACAGCCGTACTCGACCACGGACAACAAAGAAAATGGCATGGGCGGGTTGATCTTCGTGTATGATATATTGACCAGCTCGATAGTTGCAGATTTGTACCCGACGAGCAGTATCGGCTAGCGTTGCCTCATCAAGACTGGCGAACAACGGAATGGCACGCAAGTCTTCTATGGTCATTGCATAACTCTCAATCTTGGTTTCACAGTAAGTACATTATCGCTGTTTGTTATCATTATAGGATTTTTATGCTTAGACAAGTTACGCTACGTGATGGAGCAATCATCGCATATCACGATGTAGGGAGTGGCTTACCGCTCTTACTTATGCACGGTTTTACCGGCACAGCGCGCAGTCACTTGGGCTTGCTTATCGATGAACTCAGCCCGGATTATCGGATTATCGCCCCCGATTTACGTGGATATGGCGCCAGTCGGCCACCGAATCGCGATTTTCCACCCAACTTCTATCAGCGCGACGCGGATGATATGGCCGAACTGCTCGATATGGTACAGCCGGGGCAAGTGGTCGTGATGGGATTCAGCGACGGCGCCGAGAGTGCATTACTTCTCGCAGCACGGCATCCTGATCTGGTGCGTGGTGTAGTGGCGTGGGGTGTTTCTGGTGTGATCAGTCAGGCCATGGTTGACGCTGTGCAAGACTGGTTACCGGTTTCAGCCTGGGGTGAGCAACGGGCAGCCTGGCGAGACGAGATTATTGCATTACACGGTCGTGAACAGCTCGAACCAATGATAGAGGGTTGGGTAAGGGCAGCCGAGGCCATACTGGCCGCCGGTGGTGACATTTGCCTGCGTGCAGCGTCGCACATTCGCTGTCCAGTGTTGCTCATCAATGGTGACGGCGAAAAGAACAACTTACCACAAGATGTACAACGCCTGGCTGCCGCCATTCCCAATTGCCAACTGGTGTTCGTTGCCAATAGTGGTCACACCATTCAAGAAGATCAACCCGCCGAATTGATGCGTCTGATCAGAGCGTTTTTGGCGGGTATGTGAGCGCATGATCGAAAAGCTGAGACCGCTGAAAAACCATGATGTGGTATTACCTGTCTCGATGTCCAGAGGCAACCAGCCGGTACACCCCACCAGCCCGGTCAAGCAAATACATTTCTCCTGCCTCGTCTAACCCAAACGATGTCGTTTGAATATTCACGCGGGAAACCAGCGCATGTTGCCACGATTCTCCATCAGCATCGGCCCAGAGCGCCCACAGATTACCGGTACAAAAGTCGGCGTAGAAATAGACACCGTTTAACAGCGGCTGCCGTTCACCGCGATACACCTCACCTCCGGTCACCGAACAACCACCGGTAGCGCTATCGTGACCATACACCGCTACCGGTAAAACCAGACCGGTCGGATCGCAGTTCGCTGATCGATAGCACTGGTCACCCTCCATGAGCCGCCAGCCATAATTCAAACCGCCTGCCTGAGCCGAAGCGACGTTGACCTCTTCCTGCGCATTCTGTCCAACATCAGCGATGAAAATCAGCTCACGCACCGGATCGAAAGTAAAGCGCCAGGGGTTGCGCAACCCGTAAGCCCAAATTTCTGGCAAAGCGCCAGACAATCCAACGAAAGGATTATCGGGCGGGATCGTATAAGGTTGACCATTGTCCACATCGATTCTCAGTAACTTGCCAAGCAGTGTGTCTAACCGCTGCCCAGCATTGATCGGATCGCCAGCCCCACCACCATCACCGGTGCCAATGTAGAGGTAGCCATCAGGGCCAAACAGTAATAAGCCACCATTATGATTCGCGGCAGGCTGTTCAATGCGCAACAACACACGGGCGCTGCTTGGGTCTGCCTGGTCAGGATTGTTGCTGACACGGTATTCGGCGATCACCGTGTTGCCGCGCGTATCGGTATAGTTCACAAAGAACCTTCCATTTGCCGCGTACTGTGGATGAAACGCGACGCTGAGCAATCCCTGTTCATTGCCACGTGATCCTACCCGTTCACGAATATCGAGGAATGGAGTTGATAATCGTTTGCCGTTGTGCAAAATCCAAATTTGACCGGCCTGCTCAACTACAAACAACCGTCCGCTCCCATCACCAGGGTGGGTGAGATGAGTCGGACGCGAAAAGCCATCAGCGATACGCTCAAGCGCATAATCAAATGTCGCTGGATCAATAGCTGTCATAGACGGTTCTGGTGTAGATGTCGATTCATTTGTAACGGGAGTGCTGCTTGCCAACGTATTCGAAGTTGCCGTAACGGTGGCGGTGGGCTGAATTGTTGCAACCGGCGCCAAGATTGGCGCTGTAGGCGGTATAGATGGTTCATCTGTCCTGCTTCCTGGAACAACAGTACAGGAAATCAAGCCAACGAGACTGATCACAATTATCCAGATGCGGTATGGCATGTGAGGTCCTAATCTAGCAACCAGAGCATATCCTATGTTATTCTTACCACACTTTCAGCCTGCTACGCAATGGTGTTAAATCCCAGATATACGCATTGATATGAAGCGCTCAAAAAGTATGCTCATAAAAATTCTTCTCGCTCCTGTTACCTGCACCCTTTCCTCTGCTTTGTGCAAATGTTTAATCATCGCCAGCCTCCGTTTTTGGCAGGCTACATTACCCAACATCTCATCAATGGGAGGGTATTTGCCTTATTTGAGCGGTCTCTGTCTTCTACATCACTACAGCAGTAGTAAATGATAGGGGTGCAGCTCTACTGCACCCCTTGCTTCCTCTGAATGTATCAAATTATCGCCATCGCCACTACTCAAAATACTGACGTGCGTTCAGCCAGCTTCTGATTAATTGTCTCCTGGATAATCTCACGCACCTGCTCTGATAAAGCCAGTACCGTAATAGGATCATCGGCGGCCGCTGGTTCGTATTCATTGGTGGCAATCGGAGGGCAGAAAGTGATGCTCCAGCGGGTGGGCAATGGAATAACACCTAACAAACCTAACCACGGGAAGAAAGGAGTAAGCGGGAAATAAGGAAAACCGAACAACTTCGCAATTCCCTCAGCATTGGCCAGCATCGGGTAGATCTCTTCGGCGCCAACAACGGCGACCGGTATAATCGGCGCCTGAGTGCGCAACGCTGCCTGTACAAACCCACCACGACCAAAGCGAGCCAGCTTGTAGCGATCTTTAAAGAGCTTCCCCACCCCTTTCAGACCTTCAGGGAAGACACAGACCAATTCATCCTGTTCGAGCAACCGAATTGCGTTCTCCGGAATCCCTGGCACCTGACCAAGAGCAGCCAGTGTCGGAGCAATCACCGGCAGGGTCGTAAACCAGTGTAAGTGCAGCGAGCGCACAATCCGTTCGTTCTGAGCCGGATGTTCATTAGCAACCGCAGTTGCAATCATTGCCCCATCCCAGGGTAAGACCCCACTGTGATTTGCGACCAGTAAGGCGCGCCCCTGGGCGGGTACGTGTTCAAGACCAGTGGCCGTTACCCGCCACCACGTTGTGTACATGAAGGTAAGAAACGGGCGGGCGATTTCGATAATCTCACGATCCATGCCGAAGGGATCGGTGCTGTACTCACCGCGTAACCGACGTTGAATAAAGTTGACCTGCTCGTCGATCTGATACCGTAGCACCATCCCGATGCCTTTCCAGAAATCGGGGTCGAGGTAATCGCGCAGATCGACTCCTTGCAGCATGCTATTCACGCGCTCGATCTGCGCCTGGGTCATACGTTGGAGATTTTCCCCAATCAGCCGTATAACACCAGCCGCAAAATGACCTAATGCTGCCTGTGGTGAAGGTTGTTGATCACTCTGCTGGCGAATATCAACCTCCACTTCAAAGAATTGCTCACTCGTTCGGCGAGCCGGTGTTGGTTCATCCCATTCTAAAGGTTGCGGTGTTGGTTGTGGCGGGTCAACTGCTCCTGCTTCTGCACCGTCGTCAGTTGCCGCCTGGAGCGGTCCCTGCTCCGTCTCCACAGTCACCGTCTGCACTCGCCGTCGGCGTGAGCGGCGCGGCTCTTTAGGTGTAGCCTGGGGATCAACCGGCTCATCGTTCATCAGTTCTTCTCCTGCGGTTCAAAAATTCATCGAGCGCACGTGCGGCCGCTGCGCGTTCCTCTTCCGGTGATAGTGGCTTGAGTGAGTCGAGGGCTGTCGCCATATCGTACCTTGCCGACCATCCCAACAGACGACAGGCCCGTTGCGGATCGATGGTACAGCGGTAGCGTAAAAAATCGACTTCAAAGGGCCATCCTGGTGGTGGCTGATTATCGAAGAGCGGCCCTAACACCGGAACCGGCTGATGACCAAGCCGTCGGATCACCTGACTGAGCGGCATTGGTTGCGCCGGAGCGATATTAAATGCCCCACCTATCGGTTGCTGGACGGCGGCGACCACCGCCTGGGCAGCATCGTCTACGTGCAGCAACTGGATCATTGGGTCAAAACCGAACAATACCTGGGGCGATGGCGAACAGAGATAGCGTATAAGCTGGCTTTGCGGATTCAGCAATGGTGCACAGCGCAGCACCGTCACCGTGATTTGCGGATGGCGTGCGGCGAAATCGCTAACGATCTGCTCAACCTCACCCAGGGTACGTAACAGTCCACGATAATGCTGGGTTCTGATCGGATGTTCTTCGCTGATGAATAACGGATTAAGGGGACTGGCACCGTAAATCCAGCCATGACTTCGCAGTACGATGTGGCGTACTCCGGCAGCACGACAGGCACCGAGAAGCTCCATTGTGCCAATAACGTTATGCTGGACGGTGGTTTCGTGATCGGGTAATGGCTCGTTGAAACCCAACAAATCGAAGTGAACGACCGTCTCAATCTGTTCAGCGCGCAAGAGTTCAAGCAATTGATGACGATCAAGGTGTGCAGTCAGCCAGTCAGCGCGCCCGATCGGCGCTTCTGGTAGCTGACGACCTAGCACGATCACCTCATCCTGTTGACTCAGCAACTGCGCCACTCGTGCGCTCAGCATCCCTTTTGCGCCGTTAATGAGCACCCGCGTCATGGTAACGTTCCTATATTCTCGCGTAGCCAGCGCTCAAGCTCTTCTCGATCCATATCGCCATGGCTTAACGCCCGAAATACCCAGGCAATCTCATCTGGTCCAACTTCTGGTCGTAAACAAGCGCCATTGATCGCAAGGAAACGGAGCAGACTCAGGAAAGCAGTAGCTTCATTTGCCGAGTTAAAGGGATGATGTTTGACCAGTAAAAAGGTAAAGACGGCGGCCTTACTGCACAGATCGGGATACAATTCTGTGCCAAAGAGGTGCTGGCGTGGCGCTTGTAATACCATTTGCAAGCGATCCTGACTCTTAATCCCGAATAGACCGCCGTACCTTTCGACCACAAACGTATGCAGATCAAGGACATCATCTTTTGTCAGATAGACGATCTCCGCCGATTCTTCGTCAAGCATTGCGCTATCTCGTTACTAGATGCCAACAATCTGCCGAAAAGCGCGATCGTACTGATCACACATCGCTTCTGCCCAGGCGCGCAAGTGTGGACTCATCGGGCGTCTGATCAGCAATTCGCGTTCGGTAAACACCAGCTCAATCAACTCCTCCTCACCAAGACCAATGGCCTCAATCCAACGCTGGACAACCGCCGGCAAACTCTCACGTTCAACCGTAAATGAGCGGGGCATAAAAACCTCCTTTCTGGTGATGGTTTGCCAGCACCGTTTGCTTAATCGGATCGTTCCCGCAAGTGTGGGAAGAGGATCACTTCGCGGATGTTTGACTGGTCGGTCAATACCATAACCAGTCGGTCGATACCAATGCCCAAACCGCCAGTCGGTGGCATACCGTAGCAGAGAGCATTAATGAAATCTTCGTCCATTTGATGGGCCTCTTCATCACCGGCGGCAAAAGCACGCAGTTGTTCACGGAAACGCTCTTCCTGATCAAACGGATCGTTCAATTCGGTAAAGGCATTCCCGATCTCCATTCCGGCAATGAAAGCCTCGAACCGTTCGGTAAAGTCAGGACGATCAGGAATACGTTTGGCGAGGGGCGACATTGCTACCGGATAGTCGATGATAAACGTTGGCTGGAAGAGGTATGGTTGCACGAATTCCGAGAAGAGTTCATCAACCTGTTTGGCCCACGACGCTTTGCGTTCAACGCGCAGCCCGTGATCGGCGATCGCTGCCTGGAGGGTAGCAAGATCGGTCAGTTGCGTAATATCGATACCGGTACGATCGGCAATAGCCGTTGCCATCGCTATCCGTGGCCAAGGTGGCCGAAAGTCAAGTTCACGTCCTTGATAGGTTATCGTGGTGGTACCGTGCACAGCCAGACAGATTTCGCTCAGCATCTCTTCAACGAGGGTCATCATTGCGTGATAATCTGCATACGCCTGATAGCATTCCATCATCGTAAATTCAGGATTATGCGACCGATCCACTCCTTCATTCCGAAAGTTCTTGCCAATTTCGTACACCCCAGGAAAACCACCAACAATCAATCGCTTGAGATAGAGTTCGGTCGCAATACGCAGATAAAGGTTTTGGCCGAGCGCGTTGTGATAGGTGATAAACGGACGCGCCGCAGCACCACCGTAGAGCGGTTGCAAGACTGGGGTTTCGACTTCGAGAAAGCCGCGTTCATCGAGGACGCGCCGCATCGTGCTGATAATCCGAGCGCGAGCACGAAAGATGTCGCGGCGGTCGCGATTAACAATCAAGTCGAGGTAACGTTGGCGATGCCGTTCTTCAACGTCTTGTAGACCGGCCCATTTTTCCGGTGGTGGATTGATTGCCTTGGCTAAGATTGCCAGTTCACGTACAAACAGTGACCGCTCGCCAGTCTTAGTGCGGCGCAGGACCCCGCTGGCTTGCACAATATCAAACGTATCAAGCTGGTCGCGAAAACGGTCAAACCACTCATCGCCTACATCGGCTCGACTTAACCAGAGTTGAATTTCACCGCTGCCGTCTTCAATATGCGCAAAAGCGATCTTACCCATAATTCGGCGGGCACCGACAATCCGCCCCGCCAGCGTCAGCGGCGTAGCGCTGGCAGCCAGTTCGTCGAAAGCGGCAAGCACTTCCCCTATCGTATGGCTACGCTGGCAGCGAGGTGGGTAAGGATCAAGACCTGCCGCTCGCAACTGCTCGAGCTTCGCGGCACGTTGGGCCTGTAAATCGTTTAATTCCATAGGATTATGCCGAAACTGTATGCATTGCCGTCGTCTTCCACCAACGTCGGTTCGTCTTTTTCTCATTATACCGGAAAAATACAATCAGGCGTCGAGAGGTCGACGCCTGAAAGAAACGAACAGGCACCACCATGTAGACAATCACCACATGATTGCCTCTAGCACGGCGCGGCGTTTGTCCGGTGTTTACTATCGCACTTTGAGAATCGTCAACTTCATGATGCCGGAAGGAGTATGTACCGTCACCTTGTTTCTGGCTCGCTTACCGAGGAGAGCAGCACCGAGTGGCGATTCGTTGGAGATACGCCCCTGACGGGGATTCGCTTCGGCGCTACCAACAATCGTCCACGTCTCTTCTGTACCATCTTCTTCAAAGCGAACGGTTACCGACGAACCAAGTCGTACTTCACCATTGCTGATCTGATCTTCGTCGATCACTTCGGCGCGTGAAAGCAAGTGCTTCAACTCGCGAATGCGACCTTCTAATAGAGCCTGTGCCTTCTTGGCATCTTCATATTCACCGCTCTCGGAAATATCGCCTAATTCTTTGGCCGCAGCAATCCGTTCGGCAATCTGCTTACGCTCAACGGTAATGAGGTGCTCAAGCTCGGCCTCCAAACGGGCGCGACCTTCGCGAGTCAGATATGTCGGTTTCTCTGTCATCACTACTGCCTCTACGCTGCCTATACCGTCTAACCGGACGGTCAGAAAACCTTAGTATAAAAAGAATAACTGAGAGCACATCTCTCAGTTGGAAGATGGTATGTTGTGCAAACACCACATACCTTGCAACAATTATATGCGGTTGCAGGCAATTTGTAAAGAGGGTGCCGCGGAGGACACCTGCGATGATTGGACGATGCAACAGCGGAAAAAGCAGAGAGAAGCTAGAAAATAGGATTGCGAGAGATTCGCCGTGCACCCTCGACCTATGAGAGCGAAAGGAGATTCGGAGGAAGTTGTGAGGCATCATTGGTTCACGCACGACGAACTAAGTGCCCATCCGAATAACCGTCTCACGGTGTAACGGATGCACGCCATTGATGGATAGACGGGCGCAGCGCTGCTGCGCCCCGACCGATTTGCTGCGGCAACAGGAGATGTCGGATCGGCGCTCCGTGACCATCGTCGTGGACATCGGTAGGGGCAAGGCGGTTACTCACCCCTCCTCATGCATCCAAGGTTCATCCGTAGCGATACCGAGTTTTTGTCTATACCCTCTCGCACAAATATGCTATAATCGAATTGCATATAGAAGTACCCGACGAGTAAGAACCATGGCTTCACGTAGCGGGCACAAAGCGTCAGGAAAACAGCGCACTACGAGCAATCGTGGTCGAAAGGGTAAGGCACGCGGAGCCTGGCAGGTTGCCCTGCGCCCCGAACATCAACGTGAACTCTTTGCCATCGGTCTGATCCTGCTGGCCGCGATAACAATTATTTTTGTTTTTACCGGTGAATCTGGTGGGTTGGGGCGTCTTTACCTCGACCTGGTGCATACGTTGTTTGGCGCCGGTATCTTCTTTGTACCGCTTACTCTCCTGGTCATCGGTATTGCTATTTTGTGGCAGGAACAGATAACCGATGCCAGCCTAAGTGGTGCGAATGTATTGGGGACAGTTTTTGTGTTGCTGGCAATGCTAGGCTTGCTAGAAGTGCCGGTGCATGACATCCTCCTCCCTGACAGAATGAATGAGGGTGGTGGACTGATTGGCTACTGGCTCCTAGAACTCCTACAGCTCGCTATTGGGCGCATTGCCGCAGTGATGGTGATCCTGGCGCTGGGTCTGACAGGCTTACTCCTCACGTTCAACCTCACTGTGCGCAAGCTGGTGTTGGGGATGATCGAGCGTACTACTGCATTCTGGCGGATGCTCTGGAATGTACCGCACCGCTCGCCATTACCACAACCAACAGCACTGCAACGTGGCAGTAGCGATGTACTCTTTGTACCACCACCGCAGACATCTGTCGATGATATTGTGCCAACACCGATAGCAGCGCGCCCTACGCGGGCCAGTCTGTTCCAGCGCCCAACACCTGAGTTACCATCACCAACCGCCAAAGCCGCTCCGCTGCCAAAGCCGCCCACGCCGACACAACCAGAGCCTGTGCAGGAGGTTGTCCAGGAGCCGCTCGATGGATTTGAACTGTCATCGGTACGCCGAGCCTGGCCTCTTCCGGCCCTCGATCTGTTACTTGAACGTACCGCTGATGGTGGTATCACCGATGAAGAACGACGGCTGAAAGCCCGTGTGATCGAAGAGACATTGGCCAGCTTTAAGGTTGAAGCACGGGTGGTTGGTGTGAATACTGGCCCGGCAGTGACGCAGTTTGAACTACAACCGGCAGTCGGGGTTAAGGTCGCGAAAATTTTGACCCTCGAACGCGATTTGGCTTTGGCGCTGGCTGCGCAATCGATCCGGATTGAGGCGCCAATTCCCGGCAAAAATGTGGTTGGGATTGAAATTCCCAATAGCGCCATCGCGATGGTTACTCTGCGTGAGGTACTCGACAGCGAAGAGTACGAATTGCACCGTGGCCGCTTGAAACTGCCGCTGGGGAAGGATGTGAGTGGCACGCCGGTGATTGCCGACCTCACCAAAATGCCGCACTTATTGGTCGCCGGTGCTACCGGTTCGGGGAAATCAGTAGCTATTAATGCCTTTCTCTGCGGTTTGTTGCTGAAACACACTCCCGACGAACTTAAGTTCATTCTGATCGACCCCAAAATGGTCGAGATGATCGTCTACAACCACATTCCGCACCTGCTTTCGCCGGTAGTGACTGAGGTAGAACGGGTTGTGCCAACGCTAAAGTGGGCCACCCGCGAGATGGAACGCCGCTACAAAATCTTTGCCCGTAATGCCTGTCGTAATATCGACAGTTATCGCCAACTGGCACGAAAACGGGCCGATCTCGAACCAATGCCGTATATTGTCATTGTGATCGATGAGTTGGCCGATCTGATGATGATGGCTGCCGATGAGGTTGAGACCTATATCTGTCGGTTGGCGCAGATGGCTCGGGCAACGGGGATTCATTTAATCATCGCTACTCAGCGTCCGTCAGTCGATGTGATTACCGGTTTGATTAAGGCAAATTTCCCTTCACGGATCGCCTTCGCGGTAACCTCACAGGTCGATAGCCGCGTTATCCTTGACATGCCCGGTGCTGAACATCTCCTGGGCCGTGGTGACATGCTCTACATGGCTGCTGACTCGTCTAAGTTGGTGCGTATCCAGGGGACTTACGTTGCCGACCGCGAAGTTGAGCGGATCGTTGAGTTCTGGCGTAATGCTGCTCCTCCCACCGAGGCGAAGTCGGCTGAAACGGCAAGTGATACTCGTACCGATCAGGCTGCCACCAGCGGAGATAATTTTAAACCACCAGCCGAATTTCTCTCGCCCGCCGAACAAGATGAGCTGTTGCCCCAGGCGATTGCGCTTGTCTCGCAGCACCAGCGCGCTTCAGCCTCCCTTCTCCAGCGGCGGCTTCGCATTGGTTACTCGAAGGCCCAGCAGTTGATCGATCTGCTGGAGCAACAGGGGTATGTCGGTCCTGCTGAAGGTGGCCGCTCTCGAGAAGTACTCAGGCGGGATATTCCACCGGTATCATAGATGCTCGATAGCAGTCCGGGAAGGAAGCGCTTATGGCGATTGAAGATTTCTATACTCGTGCCCGACAAATTTTAGCAAATTTACTTGATGAAACTCCTCAAGCTGACCGCGAACAGTTACTCGATGCCTATGCTGAGTTGCTAACCAAGCTCTACGCCGAAGAAGCTCACCGCATGCTCACTGAGGTGATTGAAGATGCCCGTACCCGCCTCGATGCTCGCCTCTCGCCCGACCCTATCCGGCAGACGATTGCCGGTGTACAAAGCACGTTGCAAGACCTCTGGAATAGTTTGTGGCGGTAGTACATCGTTTGGCGTACAGCGGTGGGAAGAGCCGAGGAGGCTCGATTGCCCACCACACGAGGATTGAATACCAGACCCGATCTCGTAACGCAACGTTCAGCCGCATCGTCATGGAATGAGGAGCTAACGAATGGACCTCTACCACGAGAAACTGCACCAGGCTAGCGAACTGCTGGCAGCGCATGATCTTGATCTCTGGCTCATTTTTGTTCGTGAAACGGCTGAACACACCGATCCATCGCTAAAACTCCTCGGTCAATTCTCTTTCACCTGGCCGACGGCCATCATGGTTACTCGTAGTGGTTATGCGTTAGCTCTGACCGGTTTGGGTGATGATGAAGCGGTTCGGCAAACTGGTCTGTTTACTGATATACGCACCTATACTCAGAGTATTGGCCCTGAACTCGTCCGAATCCTTTCTGCTTACGATCCGCAACGTATCGGGATTAACATCAGCCGCGGCGATGTGAGCGCCGATGGCCTGACCTACGGTATGTATCTCAATTTGTGCGATTATCTTGCCGATACACCCTATCGCAATCGCCTCGTTTCTGCCGAATCCTTTGTCGCTGCCCTACGCAGTCGCAAGACCCCCCAGGAAGTGGCACGCTTACGAGCTGCTGCCGATCTCGGTCTGCGCATCTTTACTGCGGTCGGTGATTTTCTACGGCCTGGCGTGAGTGAACGCGAGGTTGCGGCATTTGTGCAGGCGCAAACCAACGCCTGCGGGGCGACGACAGCCTGGGACCCTGCCCATTGTCCTGGCCTTAATGCCGGACCATCTTCGCCATGGGGACACGTTGGCCCCTCGGATGAAATCGTGCGTCCTGGTGAAATCTTCCACATGGATTTTGGCGTCAAACTGAATGACTACTGCTCGGATCATCAGCGGGTCTGGTATTGTTTGCGGCCTAACGAAGACAAACCGCCAGCCGAAGTTCTACACGCCTTCAATGCAGTCAAAGCTGCCATTCAGAATGCAGCGGCGGCAATACGACCCGGGGTTATTGGCTGGGAAATTGATGCGATTGCCCGCCAGACAATTACCGCTGCCGGTTATCCAGAGTACCCGCATGCACTTGGGCATCAAGTTGGACGAGCGGTACACGATGGTGGGGTTGGCTTCTATCCACGCTGGGAGCGGTACGGCGACAAGCCTTACGGCACCATCGACGCCGGAATGGTCTTGACCCTTGAACTTGGTGTGCGTACTCATTACGGTTATATCTCGCTTGAGGAAGAAATTCTGGTTACTGCCGATGGGTATGAGTGGATCGGTCAACCGCAAGAAGAGCTGTGGTTGATCCGGTGAAGGGTGTAGATAATCCTGACGTGGGAACAATTGCTGGAGCAGGTTTAGTGCCTATCCAGAATACCTTGTCGCAGAAGAAGATTCGGTTGGGGCGCAGCGGCGCTGCGCCCGTACATCTATTAGGTTTTATCCACTGTACCCTGAGACGATGATTCGGATAGGCTCTTAGAGCTTATCCGAATATCGTCATGTCCACGATAGATGAACCTGGTCAGTAGGGCGAGGTGCTGCCTCGTCCTTACCAATACCTCGCGGCACATCAACCATACTTATGCTGCCACACATTACCGTCTCGAAACAACAACGATCCGAGGTGCAGTCGTCAGGGTCAGCGTTGCTGATAACGGCAACGCCGTACCGGTTGCGTCGTAGATAGCGCGGGTTGCAGATGGAACGGTAAATGTCCGTTCGCTGCCATCAATACTCCAGACGATAATCACGTCACCGTCGGGTGTACGGAAATGATACCCTTCCAGACCGGGAATGTTTACAGTGCGCACGTAGCGTGCGCTGGCCAGTTGTTGGCGCAAGAACTGAAATGCCTGAAAGGCCGGTACCGGTTGTTGGTTGGCATCGAGTAACCCACTCTCCTGCCAGCCAGGGCCGTTCAGTGTGTACCAGTGTGACATCAGCAGATCAATTGCCAGCGTTCGAGCGTAGAGTCGTACTACTGCGTCGGCTTTTGCTGCTTCAAAACCGTTGGGCCGACAATTTGGCGAACTGCGATAGCAGAGCAAGGCTCCTTCATTCATAAGGAGTGGTTTAGCATAGCCGTACTGCGCCAGCGTTTCGCGTAGGTAAGCCGCCTTGCCCAGCGTTGCCCCACCACGGTCACTCCAGTTTGGCCGCTCGCGATCCGGGTCGTAATTAGGACGGAAGTAGCCATACGCATGATAGGCGACGATGTCAAAGTAATCACCCCCTCCAGCGCGTAAGACACCCTCGAAAAAGCGACCAGCCCGACAGGGCTGACCGTTTGACAGCAAACGATCCGGTGCGCAATCGAGGATTAACCCGCCAAGAATGACCTGGGCCTGGGGGTCGGCAGCTTTGATTGCCGGATAGGCAGCTTTCAGCATTGCGGCATACGCCGTACCGCCGTAGCTCTCTGTATCCTGTTCATCACCCCAACACCCAAACGGCGCTGTACTACCGACAAGCTGAAACGGTGCGTCAGGCTCATTTCCCAATTCCCAAAATGTCACGTTGTACGGTGGCTGACGATAGCGAGCGACTAGGTCACTGAGGAACGCCGCAAACGCAGGCAAGGCATCAGCGCGGATCGGCCCACAAATGATATCTGGCCGGGCCTGTGCCCACGATGGTGCGCCGCGGACTACAACCATCGGGATAGCACCTGCTGCTCTGATCGCTTGCAAGTCAGCTTCAACCTGTTTCAGGGCCTCCCAATTACGAGCACCTGGCGTTGGTTCTACTTCCGACCAGAGAATACCGTTGTAGCGCACCCAGTCAGCTCCCAGCTCGGCCAGACGGTTGGCAGTGGCAGCGACAGTACCGCGATTGATTTCCACACCGAACACAGACCGGCCACTCCGCAGATCAGGTAGAGGTTGTGGCGAGGTGTACAGTTCGCGCCCCAGCAAACCAAGTAACACTCGTGAACGAGCCGGATTTTGCGGATGCCACTCAAAACGTGCTCGCTCAAACCACTGGGTCAATACCAGATCACCGTTTGCATTCCGCTCCATTTGCGGGGCCGTTAACGGGTAGCCGAACAGCGCTAGTGATTGCGCATAGCGACTCAGGCCGGGAATCCGTAGCCCGTTGTTCTGCCAGTACGAACGAAAGCCGTTGCCTGGTTCCTGATCACAGACATTGTGACCGGTTTCAGGAAACCAGAGACATCCGGGTTGTGGCCCGCTATCAGGCGGATCGGCAAAAGGATCACGACCAGCACGGGCTAATGCTTCTGCTCCCATCCGCCCGATCTGGATACGATACTCCGGAGGGTTGTTTGGGTGTAACTCCAGACGATTGCGCTCCGTCCATTGCACGGTCAACAATCGCCCTTCATCGCCGGTAAATAGTTCGAGAGCGCTGATGGGATAACCGAACACCGGTAGACCACCATTATCGCGCCAGTAGGCCACGAAAGATGGATGAAGGCAGTTATCAATGAGCGGTACATCGGGAAAGCAGACGGGTGCAGTAGATTGAGCCGCGACAGGAATCGTCGTAGTTAACAGTATGAGCAAGAGGGTGATAGTGATCAATCGTTTCATTCGTTTCTCCTCTGGTCGATAGGCGTAGCGTACATCCTGATGGACTATTAAGGGCTTTCCCAACGACAGGCGTGGATCGTCAATGGTGCTGCATACCGTGGATCGGGAATCTCGGCGACAATCGGGCAACGTGCGGTAAGGTCAGGTCGTCCACTCAGCAGGGAGAGGGCTTGTTCCTGTAATACCAGGTATGCTGGACGATAATGCTCAATCGCATACTGCGCCGAAGCGCCAAACCCTCCTGATCCCAATTGGGCGGCAATGTCCGTCTGTAGAAGACCGGCAAAATCGATTATCGGACGCTGAGCGTAATAGCCGATAATGCCGATCTCTAGCGTGGCAACGCTAGCGTTTGGTGGAGTATTGGCTGCCAACCATTCTCCTGCCTCACGATAGACGGTCAAACGCGGATCGATCTGTTGACCGATCCGATAAACAGCACTGCTCAACCAGAGAGTAGTGCCGCATAATATCACGACAATCCCAATACTGCTTAACCTCAGCCCACCAAGCCGCTGTAACCATCTGCCGACAAGACGTACCCCAAGCCCGAATGCAGGTGCCAGACCGACAACGAGTGGGGCCACATACCAGAAATAGCCAGCTACGTGCAAGAGCGTATAAGCCAGAGCGTAGAGCGTTGCCCATCCGATCAAAAATAGCCAGCGCCAAGAGCGCAAACTCGCTATCAAGCCGAGACCGGCCAGCAAGAAGACCATCTGGTAAACAGGCTGAGCAAGATGGTTACGCAACGTCACCCACAGTCGATCACCAAAATCGTAGAAACCAGGAATGAGCGCTTGTTGTTGCTTGGCATAGAGCGTTACCGGCAATGGTGCACCGTATATGAACCAGGCCAATCCTGCGCCAGTACTAACGATCCCGATCCAGATCAATCCTGCTAACCACGGCCAGCGCCGCCAATTACGCCAGTGCTTGCCGGTTATCGTCAACAACAGGAGCGCTAACGGCCCGACGAGAATCCCATCGGGCCGTAGCCAGACCAACAACCCGGCAAGGGTACCGGTAAGCCATTGCCGACCACGTGCTGCCCAAACAAAAATCCATAGCGTCAACGCCATTGCCGGCAAAGTCTCACTGCCAAGCGTTGTCAGTGAAAAGGGAAAGAGCAGGTACAAGAGCGCTGCTGCTCCAGCAGCAAGCCTGTCATTCCATTCCTGACCCAATCGCCACAACGCCAGTGCTCCAGTGGCGTGACTCAGACAGCCAATCAGGTTAGCTACCAGTGGAATCGGCCAGCCGAATAAGGCCACTGGGGTCAGGATCAATCCGAACAGGGGGGCTGTTGTACTGAGGGTCGCAACGCCAGGATTGTAGACAAAGCCGTTACCACTTGCCAGGTTCATCGCGTAACGATATGTAATGTACGGATCATCGTAACCGCGTTGCCGTAAGAACCAGAAGAGGATCAAACCGACAATAGTACTCAGCATCCATAAATGGCGGTCGATCATAGCTCTATTAATTCGTGAAATCCTCTCCCTGGTCACAGTTATTACTGCCAACAACGGTACTGATCCTATCGTTCGTACAAACCTCTTGTTGCACATTGGGAATGAATCCATTCGAGAAACGTTATACTGAATATCGAGATTCAGCATAATGATCAACAGCTCCACCGCCTTCACTATACCATAGACTATCTGACAGGAATACGGTATCTGTAATTACAAAGCTACGTTCAAGAGTATTCATCACTGCTTTACTAATCTGAAATCGCGGTATGATGGAAAACATCTGGAGTAAACGGCAACTGCTCTCTTTCATCTACACTATCCTTCAGATAGCAAGCGATTTTGGTCACAATGAATGATGGTGATTCTTGTCAGACACATGAATACATCACTATGTACGATTACATACGTTCGGCACTAACCTTATTCGCGCAGCCCGTTCGATTATTTCGGACTTATCCACTGCACGCATTACGAGCGGACTTTTTCGCCGGAGTCACGGTCGGTCTGGTTTTACTACCCCAATCACTGGCGTTTGCTATTTTGGGTGGTCTACCACCAGTGGTTGGTTTGTACAGTGCAATGGTCGCCACGATGATCGGGGCATTGTGGGGATCCTCTACTCTGCTAAACAGTGGCCCAACTACAACTGGCGCTATTTTAACTCTATCGGTACTTTTGCCGATTGCACCGGTCGGCAGTTCCGAATTCGTTACGGCTGCCAGTTTAGTTGCGATAATGGCCGGAATAATCCGGCTCATTATGGGTATTGCCCGATTAGGTATGCTGGTGACCTTCATCTCAGATGCAGTTGCCGTTGGGTTTACAGCCGGATCAGGACTCTTAATTTTATTCAATCAGATCGGTCCTATTACACGCATTAGCATTCCTCCAGGTGCGAATATTCCTACAATCGTTGTTGAAACGCTGGCGAAATTCGAACAAGTACACTGGCCGTCTCTTATTATTGGTGGATTGACCATTATTATTATCTATACGATTCCTAAGTTTACCCGCACATTGCCAGCCTCTCTCTTGAGTATTGTCATCATGACATTCATTGTCTGGGTTTTCGACCTAGAACAGCAGGGTGTGCGTTTGATGGGTGAAGTGCCGGCAGGTTTTCCACCATTGGCGCAGTTACCATTTGATCTCCACTTGATTGGGCAGTTGGCCAATGGTGCACTTGCGCTGGCCATTATCGGTCTGGTTGAGGCAATTGCGATTGCCCGTGCGATTGCTGGCTACACCGGTCAACGAATTGACAGCAATCAGGAATTTGTCGGACAGGGATTAGCAAACATTGCATCTGGAATCTTTTCCGGCATGCCGTGTTCTGGCTCATTCAACCGCTCGGCGCTGGCGTATCAGGCAGGTGGCAAGACAGCGCTCACCGGCGTTATTTCAGGTATTACCGTTCTAATCGGGACCAGTCTGTTGAACGAGATTCTCGCCATCATTCCGCGTGCTGTGCTAGCGGGAACATTGATGGTTGCCGCGCTCGGTATGGTTGACCACAAAGCAATGGCGCGGGTCTGGCGTAGTTCACGTGGTGAGTCGGCCATTATGGTTACAACACTGGCATTAACACTCACGCTGCCGTTGCAATTTGCAATTTTGATCGGGGTAGTCACCTCTCTGGGATATTACCTGATCCGCACCGCTATGCCGCGCGTGGAAGCTGTCGTGCCCGACAGCGAGTTTCGCCACTGGGATACAGCGCACGGCAAGCCAATGTGTCCGCAATTGCTGGTAGTTGACCTGCAAGGCGACCTCTATTTTGGCGCGGTCAATCACGTGGAAGAACAGTTGTTGGGGCTGCTGGAACGGCAACAGAGCGTGCGCTATCTGCTCTTACGGATGCACAGCGTCAATCAGTGTGATGTGAGTGGGATCCGGGCGCTCGAAACCATTCGGCGCACACTGCGGGTGCGCGGCGGTGATCTCTACTTTGTGCGAGTACGGGCAAGTGTGATGCACCGGATGCAGATCAGCGGCTTTTACGAGCAGCTCGGCGCTGAACGCTTTCTCGACGAAGACAAGGCCATCGACTTTCTGTTTCATCGCGTGCTTGACCCGGCAGTCTGCATTTACGAGTGTGACCGGCGTGTATTCCGCGAGTGTCAGGAGTTGCCGAAGCAATTGTTACCTGCGCCAGTAGCCCTCCCCCTTCGCGACGGCAAGCCACCAGCACAGATTACGGCACGGGCGCTATGGGAACAACTGCACACAGCGCAGCCGCCACAGGTCATCGATGTGCGCGAACCGCGTGAATTCCAGCGCGGGCATATTCCTGGTGCCCGCAACATCCCCCTTGCGCAACTGCTCCGCCACCGTGAGCACCTGCCCCCTGGCCCGCTGGTGCTGGTGTGCCGGAGTGGTCGGCGGAGCTTACGGGCCGCAGCACTGCTGGCCGGACGCACCCCACCGCCGCTGGTGCTGGAAGGTGGGATGCTGGCGTGGGAAGCGGCAAATCTGCTCGAAGCGGTTGAGGAGTTTTGACGGGTGCGATGCAGAAGAAGGGAGCCACTATGGAGATACTACCGACACAAAAGCTCGGCCCCAACACCGGCCTTGATCTCGTGCGTGCTACTGAAGCAGCCGCTATTGCAGCCGCTCGTTTGATGGGGCGCGGTGAAATTGACGCTGCCGATCAGGCAGCCGCTACTGCAATGGCTGCCGCGTTGGCTAATCTTGAAATTGATGGTCGTCTCGTTATGGGTGAAGAAGTACGAGCGATGGCTGCTACGCCGCTATCGGGTGGAGCACGGGTTGGTACTGGTAACGGCCCACCTGCGGACCTCATCGTTGATCCGGTTGACGGACGACGTCAGTTAGCCCAGGGGCGTGCTGGGGCTGTCTCTTTTGCCGCCGTAACCAATCGTGGTGCGTTGTGGACGCCTTACCCGGCGGCTTATATGGAAAAGATTATTGTTGGCCCTCAGGTTGCGCCGTACTTGGTTCCAGAGTGTCTCGATGCGCCGGCTGGTTGGACATTGGCACTGGTCGCACGGGCAACCCGACGCTCGGTACGTGATGTAGTCGTCTTCGTCCTTGATCGTCCACGGCACGTCCACCTGATCGACGAGATTCGAGCTGCCGGAGCACGAGTAATGCTAGCTGATGATGGCGACATCTACGGTGCATTGCTGGCGGCAATTTCTGGTACAAACGTTGACATATTGATGGGAATTGGTGGAGCACACGAAGGAGTACTGGCTGCCTGCGCCGTGAAATCTCTCGGTGGTGCAATGTTAGCCCGTCTCGCTCCGCAGAGTGAAGCCGAGCGTGCAGCGATTACGCACGCCGGTCTGGACACGAAACGGATTCTGACCTGTGACGATATTGTCAGCAGTAACCAGATATTTTTCGTCGCTACTGGCATCACCGATAGCATCCTGCTTCGTGGTGTTCGGCTAGCCGGTGACCGTGCAGAAACGAACTCCCTAATCTTGCGCTGTGAAACGCGCACTCGCCGTATGATCTTTGCCGAGCATCTGCTAACCTGGTGAGGGTTAGGGTCCTCTAGAAACAGGGCCAGTTCTAAAACCATCTTTTGCATGCGAGAGATTTGATGCCCAGGCATCAACCAAACCAACAATCAAAGCATCAACCCGTTCTAAAACCATCTTTTGCATGCGAGAGATTTGATGTTATAATGATCGTAACTGATACAAATCTCATATTCCCTGATCGTTGAGTTACAGTAGTCACCATGATCATCGACTCAGTTTTTGTAAGGCTACTCTTTCATTCTCAGCGCTTGATCAAAACCCAGATTTCTTATGAGACTCGCACCGTGCATCTGCGACCATGACGCCAGTGGCCAACGTTCTTTTCCTTCATCCACAGCACGTTTCCTCTGCCAAGCAGGCAGCGCCAGGCGATGCGTGTGACGGGTTGGGTGAGCGGGGTTCAGGTTCATCCCGTCGCATCTTCCCCTTCCTCTCCCACAAGGGGAGAGGAAAGGGGCGAGGGGAAAGGTGAGTGGATGCCGAGCCTACTCCGCAGCATAGGCACTGAAACCGCTACAACCTTGTTCCAGTGCGAGCCTAGGTTTTTGATCATGCTCTCAGAGCACGTTGCTCACCGTGATTAGGCCAGGCGATGTCTTGCGTCACGCTATTTATACTGAGTGCGGAAATATGTTTTATTTCATCGTCTCCATCTTCCTATCAGCATTTCTCCTTTTTCAAATTCAACCAATGATTGCTCGCTATATTCTGCCCTGGTTTGGCGGCGTACCGGCTGTATGGTCAACCGTGCAAATGTTTTTTCAAATTTTATTAACTGCTGGTTATGCGTATGCCGATTGGGTTAGTAAACCAGGGTACAAACGTGAGCGCTGGCATATTCTCTTACTATGTCTCTCAGTTATCGGAGTCTTGATGTTAAGCGTGTTCTGGCGATCACCGATCACACCAAGCAGCGACTGGAAACCTTCCCCGGAAGCCATGCCTGTATTAGAAATTGTAAAGCTCCTTATGATTTCGGTTGGTTTACCATATTTTTTGTTAGCTTCAAATAGTCCATTAGTACAGGCATGGTTTCACCGTCTTTTTCCAACGCAAACAGCATACCGTTTATATGCCATCTCCAACATTGGCTCGCTGCTTGGATTAGTCAGCTATCCACTGCTTGTTGAACCCCTGTTCACGTTACCGGTACAGGGATGGATGTGGTCAATCGGGTATCTTTGCTACGTTGGGTTTGCTCTTTGGGGGACAATCAAGGCATTACAACACCGGTCAGCAACGGTTATCTATCCCGAAATTGAGGCGAGTGATCGACCGATCAGGCTCTCATGGAGTGATCGATTGCTGTGGATCGGCTTAGCTGCCACTGCCTCGTTGTTTCTCTTGGCAACAACCGCCCGTATAACCCAGGAAATAGCTGTTGTTCCCTTTCTGTGGGTATTACCTTTAACAATATATCTGCTGTCTTTCATTATAACTTTTGCTAATGAACGTTATTACAATCGAAATATCTTCCTTGGAATATTTATTTTTTCTTTTCTAGCAGTTATTTGGGCCGTTATTGGGCTGGCCACAATACCGATAATTATTCAAATCACAATCTACTCTTTGTGTTTATTCGCGGTTTGTATGATCTGTCATGGAGAACTGTACCGATTACGTCCTCAACAATCACAATTAACTACATTCTATCTGCTGGTGTCTGTTGGTGGTGCATTAGGAGGCATCTTTGTTACTTTCGTAGCCCCAGTTATCTTCAAGGGCTATTGGGAATATCCGTTAGGATTAGTACTGGCATGGTTGTTGTTTTTCCTGACCACATTCCATCGTTCTGAAACAGGTTTGAAGTGGCAACGCCTAATGTTATGGGCCGGTCTCATCTGCGCGGGATTCCTGATGTACCTTTTTATTAGTCTTGATCTAGAAAGCTCTGTCTTGTTACAGCGAAACTTTTATGCCGCGACTCGAATCAAAGTTCTAGAACTGACGAACGAGTCGTCCCAACGGTATGTTCTTGTCCACGGCATGACATTACACGGTGTTCAGTATCTCGATCCAGAGAAACGTAAACTGCCAACTGCATACTATAGCGAAACGAGTGGGGTTGGATTAGCGATCAACCATCATCCCAGGCGGCGGAATGGTATGCGCGTAGGTGTGCTTGGACTGGGCATTGGCACCCTGGCTGCTTACGGATTACCTGATGATGTATATCGCTTTTATGAGATTAATCCCGATGTTATTGAAATTGCAATAGGGAAAGGTGGCTATTTCTCTTACCTTCAAGATAGTAGTGCAACAATTGAAGTTGTGTTAGGTGATGCACGTTTGTCATTGGAACGAGAGCTGCAAGAAAGTGGTTCACAGAATTACCACGTATTGGTTTTGGATGTTTTTTCAAGTGATTCCATCCCAGTCTACTTATTGAATCGAGAAGCATTTGCGCTATATCTCGATCATCTCGCTCCTGACGGTATTATCGCTGTACATATTTCTAACCGCCATCTCGATCTCGTACCAGTTGTTTGGAAACTGGCCGATCATTTTTCGCTTCATCGTCTGCTTATCGATGATGAAGGAGATAATGAACGAGCTATCCGCTCACGTTGGTTTCTCCTCTCACGCGATGAATCGCTCTTATCAATTCCTGAATTGACTACTCGTGCTCGTAATATGAACGGATACACAACATCACTGCCACTCTGGACTGATGACTATAGCAATCTGCTCCAGATCATGCGCTAAAATATGCCCGAATACCCTGCCGTTCCTTCACGAAGCGTTGCACCTGACGGTCTGTTCGCATCCTCGGTTTCGATGCGCCTATCCAAAATATCCGGTTGAAGAACAGTCGAGGTGCAGCACCGCTATCCAGATCATACCGGTCGAAGCAACATCCGTTACACACCTATCCGCTGATGGTAGCAGGTTGGTGTGTGCGCACCACCCCAGCGGGACAATGAGCATGGGATGCGCATGATGACGGCGCTGCGGGGAAGGTAGCGTTAGTACAGTCGATCCGCTGATTGCGGGATACCTAGTAGGGATGAGGCGGCGCCTCGCTGACAGGCTTCATCTGTCGTAGATGTAACCATGCGTAATCATCATGAGGCTCGTAGCGTGCATATACGACCATTTCGTAAGGAATTGCCAACGTTCTTGCTCGCCAGCCACCCCACGCTCCCCTTCCTCTCCTCTTGTGGAAGAGGAAGAGGGCGAGGGGGAAGATGAGGGGCGCCAGGCGTGCACCGCAGTACTGGCGCTGAATCCGATGCTAACCGTTTCCATCGCGTCGAAGAGAGGCTGGTGTTGCCACCGGTGAAGGCGCCTGGTTTCGGTGATCGCCGCAAAGCGAGTTTCCATCGCGTTGAAGAGAGGCTGGTGTTGCCCACCTCAGTTTGTCGTTCCTTATTTGACGACGTACCAGCTTGAGTTTCCATCACGTCGAAGAGAGACTGGTGTTGCCCACCGGTGAAGGCACCTGGTTTCGGTGATCGCCGCAAAGCGAGTTTCCATCGCGTCGAAGAGAGGCTGGTGTTGCCCACCACCGACGTATCATCTCTCACCGTTCGGGCATGACATGCGTTTCCATCGCGTCGAAGAGAGGCTGGTATTGCCCACCACCATTCCGCGCACCATGTCGGCGATGCCATGATCGCGCCTCATCACAAGCCTAGGTTGTTGATGAGACGCTTCGTTGCTCACCACTTCAGCCAACGCCTCTGCTGAGCGCCTAATCAAGACCACGAGTTTCCGATCATGCTCCAGGAGCATATCCGGAATACCCTGTCGCAGAAGAAGATCGGTTGGGGCGCAGCGGCGCTGCGCCCGTACATCTATCAGGTTTCATCCGCTATACGGTGAGACAATTATTCGGATAGGCGCTAAGTATCCGTCCGAATACCTCGTTATTCCTTCAAGGCGCATGAAAACACAGTACACTCTGATACGAATGGCATCGATGTTCTGAGAAGGCATCATGATACGCGAGGCATTGGTTCTTATCTCCCGCTTGAAAACACTAGTTATCGTCAGCATAGTCTGACACGTCATCGGCTGGCCGCACCTCGCGCCATAAACGGACAAGTATCGGCCTGATCAGGTCGATTGCAAACCCACGGCGCAGTAAGTATCCACCCAAACGCCGTTGGAATGTATTCCAGTCGGGGCTGGCCGCGTATCGTGACAAAACGGCACGCGCAGCCATTTCGGCACGAGTTTCTTCATTGGACTCGTCCTCTTCACTACTCAGCGCTGACTCGATCAATGCCGGATCGATACCCTTTTGGCGAAGCTCGGCTCGTAACGCTTGTTCACCGCGACGAGACAGTGCCCTTCGCTGAGCGACCCAGCGGCTGGCGAAGTCGGCATCGTTGAGTAAGCCTAACTCCTGCAGGCGGGTAATGATCTGGGTACAAATCTCTTCGCTAAAGCCTTTACGCTGTAAAAAGCGATAGACCTCATAGCTGGAGCGTGCCCGTCGCTCGATCTGACGCAACGCCTGTTGCATTGCCTGATCAGCCTGTTCGCAGGCAACGAGTTGTGCCCAGCTCTGCTCATCAAGATAGACGCCGACAGCCAGACGGGTGCGGGCGAGGGTGTTGAGGCTGATCCCTATCGCAAATTCATTATCGATAAAGATATTGACGCGCTGGGGATCGTTATGCTGTTGGCGAATAGCAGTGACAGTTCCGACAGGCATGATGGTATGTCCGACACGCGCTTTTACCTATGCAGGAAGGGAAATGATTTCCTGTTCTGCCGTGAGATGGTTCATGGGCGAGATACTTTCGCCATTACAGGATTCTACCAATTCGTTGCATATCAGACGTCTTTCGGCAATCTGCTATTACAGGACGATCAGGTTTGAAACTGCGTCCCACCGGTACAGAGATGTTCAACGTCTTCAGAGTCCGTGCTGCGGAGCACGACTGGCATCCCTCACATTCTCCCTCCACTCCTTCTTCTCCCCGTGGAGGAAGGGTGAGATTGAAAGGGGTTGGAAAACAATCCTTATCGCTTACTTCTCTCTCTTGCCATCACTACTGCCAGGAAAGGAGAGAACGTTGAAAAGCCTTACTCCCAGTATGGAAACGATAGTCATTACCGAGAAGTGGTACGGTATCCATTAACAGGTTTCCAGCCAGGTTTCACATTGAACGACTACGACCTGGGCTTTTCGCTACTAACGTTGCAGAGACGTATCCTTCCCTAACCTCGCGCTCTGGTAAGCTAGCATTATAAAGCACTTCTACCGTCACATACCTAATACCAATCCCGTTCGCGAAAACCGTGTATCTTGGTCGCGTGCCTCTGGATCACTCCCTGCCCCCCACTTGCGGGGGTATTGGAGGGTACCAGCGGCGCTGGCAGGATGATACACGGCTTACGCAGACAGGATTGGTACAAGAGCATAATCAACAACCCGGATTTCTTACTGGGAACGTACCATTCCCGTACAACTACTGCGTTGGAAGGCCAATGTTCTGTTCCGCTATTCGTCGCACGTCCCCTCTGCCGAGCGGGCAACGCTAGGTGCTACGTGAGACGGGTTGGGTGAGCAACGTTTACCCGCGCTGCGCCTTCTCCCTTCTGCTCCCCGTGGAGGATCGGAAGGGAGCTAGGGGGAAAATGAGGGGCACCAAGCGTGCTCCGTAGCACCGGCCTTGAAACTGTCGAAACCCTGTTCTATCACGTCACGGAGCCGCATGTGTTGCCTGCCAGCGCTCCCCAAAACACTCTATTGCGTACCATTGTCGAGCCTCATCAACAGCTCAGGTTTTTGATCATGCTCTATGAAGAAGTACCTTTCCCTAACCTCACAGTATCGGTGAACCCTTCCTTTGAGCACACAAACGAGGAAGGGTTTGGAAAAATGCAGTCGATATTCACTGCAACGCACGTCATCGATACCGACGATCGTTCACTCCCTCGAACTGTCAATTTGGAAAGACGGCGGTTAATGTCCGTCGTAACGCAATGCTCATACCTTTATCAGTACCGGCTTTAGCAAGCGTTCCAACTGCACAGGCGAGCATTTGTAATCTCTCCACAAAGGCTGCCGACGTGTGCGTTACTCTTCAAAGATGGTGTCTTCATCAATATCAGCACTCGGTGCAATAACCGCCGGATTCGTCAGCGCCTGCGCCTTGATCAAGCGTTCGATCTCGTCGGTCAGGGCAGGATTATTCTTCAAAAACTCACGGACATTCTCGCGCCCCTGGCCGAGACGATCCTCGCCAAGGTAGAACCAGGCGCCGCTCTTACGAATAATCCCCAGCTCGGTACCGATATCGATAATATTCCCTTCGCGGGAGATACCTTCGTTTGCCAGAATATCGAATTCAGCCTGACGGAACGGTGGCGCAACTTTGTTTTTGATCACCTTAACCCGCACGCGCGAGCCAATCGCCTCCTGGCCTTGCTTGAGAGTCTCGATGCGGCGAATGTCGAGTCGTACTGAGGCATAGAACTTCAACGCCTGGCCGCCAGTCGTTGTTTCTGGCGAACCAAACATCACCCCAATCTTCATTCGTAGTTGGTTGATGAAGATAACAACTGTACGGCTCTTGCTGATTGCACCGGACAGCTTGCGCAAGGCCTGACTCATCAAGCGGGCTTGCATACCGGGCATCGAGTCGCCCATCTCTCCTTCAATCTCGGCCCGAGGGACGAGGGCAGCTACCGAGTCGATAACAATGACATCAATCGCGTTCGAGCGCACCAGCATCTCGCAGATTTCTAGCGCTTGTTCACCGGTATCCGGTTGCGAGACGAGCAGATCGTCAATTTTAACCCCACACCGCGCCGCGTAGACTGGATCAAAGGCATGCTCGGCGTCGATAAAGGCACAGATACCACCCATCTTCTGCGCCTCTGCAATAATGTGCTGGGCCAGAGTAGTCTTGCCGCTGCTCTCGGGGCCAAAGATTTCGACAACGCGCCCTCGGGGGACGCCACCAATGCCCAGGGCGATGTCAAGAGCGATTGAACCGGTAGGGATGGCTTCGATGGCCAACCGGCTGCTCGCCTCGCCCATCTTCATAATCGAGCCTTTACCAAACTTGCGGTCGATCTGCGCCATCGTTGCCGCGAGCGCTTTTTCTTTCTCCGGGGTGATAGCCATCGCGGGCGCTCCTCCATTACTCTTGCTCACTCGTTTACTCCTCTTGCTATGCTGCCGATGGGGAGGGCGCTGTCAATGTTATTGCCTGCCCCGTACATATGTGCTATGATAGCACATATGTACGAATTCAGCAAGAGGGATCACACTGTTATTTACCTCCCTACTAGTATAACGCGCTCATCGCTGTTTTGGTACACTCTCTTACTGTTTACAGAGTTTTCGGCGTTTTTAACTTTGGATTCTATTCGATAACCGAATGGTTCAGCAGCAGAGCAATTCCAAGCTAATACCGCAGGCCCGCGGACGGCACTGACCGCATCATTTGGCGG
>NZ_JPIM01000062.1 GCF_000735195.1 Chloroflexus sp. MS-G | reverse complement strand
GGTGTAGCCAAGAATAGAAGTAAGCGGGGTGCGTAGTTCATGGCTCACGGTTGCCAGGAAACCGGTTTTGAGTCGGTCGGCGCGTTGCACCTGTTCGTACAGGCGAATGCGGATCAGCGCATCGGTAATCAATTCGCCAATTGCGGTGACCAGTTCGGCCAGCACTGGTGTCATACTCTTCGCTTCACTTGAGGCCAGACCTAAAATGCCGGTCGCATTCTGGTCGTGACGTAGTGGCGCCAGTAACAGCGAGCGGATGCCCTCCTGGTGGAGACCGATGGTCAGTGGGTCATCAACCGTGAGTTCATCGGTATTGATCAGTTCTGGTTGCCCTTGCTGAATGCGTTCAATCAGTCTCGCTGCGGCCGTGCCACTTATGACCTGGTCTTGTAATCGCCCAACACCGGTAGGCGTATAATCAATCTTGATGCTAATACGCTGCCCTTCTTCGATCAAGCCAATTGCGACCCGTTGCCAGTGCCCTTCTTGCACGATGATGCGGGCAATCGTTGTCAGCAGTGAGGATGTTTCCTGAGCAGTATTGGCACTGCGGGCGATGTTGTTGATCAGACGCAAGGCGGCAATATGACGGGCGCGCTCCTGTTCGACGCGGATTCGCTCACTGACGTCACGTATTAACAGCAGCGATCCGGTTGTGATACCGGCTGCTGATTGTAATGGACGGATTCTTACTTCAATAGCCTGATGACCACTCTCACAGATCAGTGGTCGGCCAGAGGTCGTCACTGAAGTATTGAGCAGGCGGCGCAGATCGTGTTCAAACGGAGAATGAGTAACCAGTTGGGCCAGCGAACGGCCAATCCAGCGCTCGCCGTGGATGCCGAGCAGACGAGGGGCATGCTGGTTGATTTCGGCAACCAGCCCGCGACTGTCAAGGACGATTAATCCATCGGGGAGACCGGCAATCACTTCGCGTTCAGCCAGAGGGGCAAGATCGAACAGTTGATAACGCATCGTGGTAAACATTGCCAGGGCTGCCGAAATAAACAGCAGGATCGGCGTAGGATCATCATTCCACGATCCGATGATACCACTGAGAAACACAACATTGCCAAGTGCTGGAATGAGGGCAGCAATAAGCATCAATCGAGCATGGTACCGATGAACCGGTGGTGCCTGAGCAGAAGCACGGGCCAGAATAGCGATCCCGATGATGAGACAAACGTAGGCATAGATGCTGTGCATCCAGAAGACCGGTCCTCGCGTCACTGAAATCCAGAAGAATGGACGTGAAGTGTCGGGTGTGACCGTTGACCACCAGAGGTTGTGCAGGTTATTGGTCAGCGCGAAGAGTAGTGCAATCAGTTCAGGGATAAAAATGCCACGCCGAATCCAGCGCGGGACACGCCACCATTCACCAGAGTATGCGAGTGCAATCAGCAACCAACACGGCCCGATGAGAACAATGCCCATGTTTTGCAACAATGACCAGAACAGGGTTCCTTCAAATGTGGTGTCGGCGATACTCAGGGCATGGCAAAGATTCCACCAGGCAATCGCCGCCAACAAGAGCGTAAACGGGCGCCCGCCACGATAGTAACGTCGTTTCCACATAACAATTGCCAGCCCGCCAGAAATGATTGCCGGAATGAGATAGATCATAACGAAAGGGAGCGCCGCCATGGGTAAACTCCTGGTGCGTCAGTAATTTCATATAATACATCGAAGCTCTGCAAAGAATCAGTCATCTTTATATGGTAACCATGGCTTGTGGAGTCGTGGTGGCGCAACGCACTGTACCGCTCAAGGATACATCGATTATTTTACTCTAGCATATTGAACGAAGAAATAACCCTGCCTTGCAAATCTTCACCGTCTGCTTCCAGAACCTGATCGGAAACTCGTGTTTTTGATCAGGCGCTCAGCAGAGGCATCGCCAGAATGGTGAGGGGAACGTTGGCGAGCAACCGGCGCCCTCACCACCCTCTGCCCCCTCCTCTCCCACACGGGGCGAGGAGAGGAGGACGGAGCGTGACTGGCGCGAAAGCATGGCGGTCCCCCCTTCACGCAATGGGCGCACGGGTACGGGAGGTGCCCAATGAGAAAACTGGGTTTTTGTTCAGCCTCTCAGAGAAGAGCGAAGTGAGTGCGTATAAAGATACTTCCCGTTCCGACGCTAATCTACCGCCAAACCTCTGTTTTCTCGCCGATCATCCTCGTCGGCGCATTGGAGAGGGGCTGCCAAATCCGCCCGCACGGTGTGTTCTAAGACAAACGCGAGAACAATTATCATTAGCGCCGCGTTAACCTTTCTGGTTTCGCGCAACAGAGTTTGTTGGATCGGCGCTATATGCAATCTTGACAGTTTAACAAAAATCTGCTATTTTAGGTTTGGCTAAAAAATATTTTAGTAGGTATAAATATGCAATTTCGTACTGTCCTGGTAGGCATTGTTCTGTTCGTCCTGACCGCCTGCGCTACTCCGGTCACTGATGGTCGTTTGCGAGTAGTTGCTACAACCGGTCAGATCAGTGATGCGGTGCGGGCGATAGCCGGTGATCGGGTGCTGTTGCGTACTCTGCTGGGGCCTGGGATCGACCCTCATACCTATATTGCGACAGAAAGCGATCTGTTCGCTTTGCAAGAGGCAAATCTCATCTTGTACAACGGGCTTCATCTGGAAGCCGGCCTTTCACGGGTATTTGAGAATATTCATCGTCGAGGGTATGTGCGAGCGGTTGCTGTTGCCGAAGCGGTACCTCAACACTTGCTGCTCGAATGGCCCGATCATGATAAAGCGTATGATCCGCACGTCTGGCACGATCCGCAGCGCTGGCGCTATGCAGTCATTGCGATCCGTGATGCCCTCATCGCGGTTGATCCGGCGGGAAGTGAAATCTATCAACAGCGTAGTGAGCGCTATCTCGCCGACTTGCAAGCACTTGATCGCGAACTACGTATGATGGCCGAGCGTATTCCGCCTGAACGTCGGATTTTGGTTACTGCTCACGATGCTTTTCGGTATTTCGGGCAGGCATACGGCTTGCGGGTAGAAGCAGTGCAGGGGATCAGTACCGCGACGGAAGCCAGTGCGTCTACGATTCGGGCACTAACTGAGTTGGTCGTTACGAATCGTATTCCGGCCATCTTTGTTGAGACGAGTGTTTCACCACGCACGATAGAAGCGGTGCAGAACGCTGCTCGCGCTGTTGGCCATGAGGTGCGGGTGGGTGGTGCACTCTACTCCGACTCGCTGGGTGAACCTGATGGGCCGGCCGGTACCTATTTCGGGATGATGCGGCACAATATGCAGACAATAGTCGAGGCCTTAACGTCGTAGGATGGAGGTTGTGATGGAAATCGCAGTGGATATTCAGGATTTGACAGTGGCGTATGGCGATAAACCTGTCTTGTGGGATGTTGATCTGCAAGTGCCACGAGGGGTATTGATGGCCATCATTGGCCCGAACGGCGCCGGCAAGACAACATTACTCAAATCGACGCTGGGGCTTGTCAAACCGGCGGCAGGCAGTGTACGGATTTTTGGGAAACCGTATGAACAGCAGCGCCATTTGATCGCTTACGTTCCGCAACGCAGTAGCGTTGATTGGGATTTCCCAACAACCGTGCTCGATGTTGTGCTAATGGGACGTTATGGTCATCTCGGTTGGTTACGTCGCCCAGGTCGTGCCGAGCGTGCAGCAGCGCTAGCTGCGCTTGAACAGGTGCAGTTGGCCGACTTCGCCCACCGCCAGATCGGTCAGCTCTCTGGAGGTCAGCAGCAGCGTGTGTTTTTAGCCCGTGCGCTGGCGCAGGATGCCGAGATTTACTTTATGGACGAGCCGTTTCAGGGGGTTGATGCGGTCACCGAACGCGCCATCATCAATATCTTGCGTGATTTGCGGGCTGCCGGTAAGACGGTTGTGGTCGTTCACCATGATTTGCAGACGGTGACCGAATATTTCGATCAGGTTGCACTGATCAATGTGCGTCGGATCGCCGCTGGGCCGGTGCATGATGTTTTTACCGAAGCAAACCTGCGCGCAACGTATGGTGGTCGGCTTGCGCTGCTTGAGACGAGTCGGGTTGCAGCTCCTGCTTCGTCGGCTGCTCCGGCGCCAGGTGATTAATGGGCTGGCGGAGGTGACCAATGGAGCTGTTTGCCGATTATACTTTGCGCACAGTGACGATTGGTGCGATGCTCCTGGGAGCGATCAGTGGTTTTCTTGGCTGTTTCGCTGTGCTGCGTCGTCAAGCTCTCCTCGGTGATGCGATGTCACACGCAGCACTGCCCGGTATTGCACTGGCGTTTCTGCTTACCGGTCAGCGCGATCCGTTTATCTTGTTCGTTGGCGCCGCTAGCGCTGCTTTGCTGGCGGCACTCTGGCTACTCGTTGTGGTACGTACCACACGGATCAAGGATGATGCAGCATTGGCGCTGATCTTGGCCGTCTTTTTTGGTTTTGGCCTGGTGTTACTCTCGTATCTGCAACGGCAACCGAATGCAGCACAGGCTGGTTTGAAGAGTTTTCTGTTTGGACAGGCGGCTGCACTGATTGAACGTGATTTGTGGGCAATGCTGGCCGTTGGGGTTCCGGCCCTCGCCCTCGTGCTGATCTTCTGGCCGCAGGTAAAGTTGGTCACTTTCGATCCCGACTTTGCCCGTAGCATCGGTCTACCGGTGCGTGGGTTTGATGTGTTACTGAACGTTGTGATGGTGGCCGCTATTGTGATTGGAATCCAGACTGTCGGGGTTGTGTTAATGAGCGCGATGCTGGTTGCGCCGGCGGTAGCTGCCCGACAATGGACGAACCGGCTCGAAACGATGGTGGTGCTGGCAGCGGGTTTCGGTGCACTGGCAGCAATGGCTGGCGCCTGGCTGAGTACCCTCGGTGAGGGGTTGGCAACCGGCCCGCTGATTGTTTTGATGATGAGTCTGGTAACGGTTCTTTCACTAGTGTTTGCACCTGGACGCGGTCTACTATGGCGTAATCTTCGTCGCCGACAGGTTCTTCAGGCCAGTTAAGCGAGGAACACGATGAGTCCCCAACTTGAAGTCCAGTTGATTGCGGTCATCGTTGCCACTACCTGCACGCTCCCCGGTGTCTTTCTGGTCTTGCGCCGAATGGCAATGCTCAGTGACGCTATCAGCCATACGGTCTTACTCGGTATTGTACTGGCTTACCTGATTAGCAATTCCCTAACTTCGCCACTGCTCTTTATCGGTGCGGTTGCGATGGGTGTGATAACGGTGTGGTTGGTCGAACTGGTCAGCGGTAGCCGATTGGTGCATGAAGACTCTGCGATTGGCCTGGTCTTTCCGGCACTCTTCGCGCTGGCAGTGCTGCTTATCTCACGCTTTGCCGGGAATGTGCACCTCGACACCGATAGCGTCTTGCTCGGCGAACTCGCGTTTGCGCCGTTTGACCGCATTGTGTTCTTTGGCCTTGATCTGCCGCGAGCACTGGTTGGTGGTATCGGTACGCTCATTCTCAATCTGACACTGCTGCTTCTCTTCTACAAAGAGTTGAAGCTGGTCACGTTCGATCCGGCACTGGCCGCCACCCTTGGCTTCACGCCGACCCTGATCCACTATGGTTTGATGACCAGCGTCTCGCTCACTGCGGTAACGGCCTTTGATGCGGTTGGTTCTGTGTTGGTCGTTGCCCTGATGATCGCCCCACCCGCCACGGCCTATCTTCTGACCGACCGCCTCCCCCGTATGATTGTCCTCAGTGTCGCGATTGGTATTGCTGCTGCGCTCAGTGGCTACTGGCTGGCCCGTCTCTTCGATGTCTCGATTGCCGGGATGATGGCTACGATGACCGGTGTTGCCTTTTTAGGCGCCTTTCTTTTTGCACCACGGCGAGGAATTGTTGCGCAAGTTCGTCAGCAGCAGATTAATCGTGAACGGTTTGCGCTGCAAATGCTGACCCTCCATTTACTCAATCACGAGGGCACCGGCAACGCCGGGGTTGAGTGTCACCCTCATCACCTGATCGAAGAGTTGCGTTGGCCGGCATCATTTGCTGTGACCATTGTGCGACGAGCCGAACAGAAAGGATTGGTGCAGCGCCAGGGTGAATTACTCATCTTGACCGAGCAGGGTCGGCAGTTTGCGGATGCGGCGATAGTGGCTTAGCGCTCCTAACCCCTTTGCGCCACCGCCATAGAGCAGATTGAAACCGGTTATCTAAACGTCGGTGTTCGTAACATCAATACGCCAGATGGCTACAGCATGCCGTGCCATCTCTTGCTGACGTTGTTCGAGTAGCGCAGGTGTCCATTCTTCTGGTGCCATGTCTGAAATCTGACGAGTCAGCATATATGCACTCTGACTGTACACGGCTTGTTTTTCGGAATAGAGGGCATTCCCTACTCGTCGATTATCAGCAGGACTTAGGAGCGTCAGATTACCGAGGCGGTAGATAGCCATTTCCCACTGGATACGTGGAAATGATTCTTCCCATTCTTGGGTTGGATTTTCGGGCAAGATGTGTTCAATTGAGGCAGGATCAGTTTCGGGATCACAGGATCGACCAGACAAGTGACTTTCGAGCCTGGTTAGGATGTACTTGACGACTTTCTTGCGTTGTCCGCTGGTAGGTATGGAAAGAGTAGCAAAATCGTTCATGAATTTTTGATCAGGAACATAAATCGGCTTCAAAAGAGCAAAAATCGCTGATGGTAATGTAGCCCGCTTTTCAATGATCGCCCGTGCCGCTGAGTGATATATCGACTCTAGTTCATTTGGGTTTAACGCACTGACTACGGTGTAACGAAACGAAATGATACTAATCATTCTGAGTACGCGCACGAAGTTATCAGGTGTAAGATGCTCCCAGGCGGCGAAGAGCACCGGCATCATCTGGCGGACACGAAACAAGGTGAGTTCACGCACATACTGTCGTGCATCAGGGAGATCAAGCCAATAGCCGTGAGTCGGGTCTGATAAAGCGGCAAACAGTTCAGCACGTGGCTCCAACGCATCGATCAGCGCAAATACCTGTTGAGGTATTTGTACCCGTTCACGTACCAGTTTGAACAAACGTTGGCTACGTACATTTGCCACTTCACATAGCAGGTGATAGCGAAGAAACTCTGGGAATCGTTCTGGTGTAACCGTCTCGATAAGTCGTTGCCAGCGGCGTTGGAGAGCTTGCATATCGCTTGACACCCTGATCCGCGAGAAAAGGTAGTTTTTGAGCAAGTCGGTAACGGTCAATTCAAGACCACAAGCGTTAAGCGTTTCAAAGATGGTGTATGCGTTAAGTTCATCAGCAACTGTAATCAGAATGAAGAGCAATCGCCGGGCAATGGTCTCTGACAAGAGACGGGTAATGACCGCACCATCAGACCGATCTTTGAACAGGTCATTCAGTTTTTCTTTGAAGAATTGGAAGCATTGCCACAATAATCGGTTGGATCGTGGTAATCCACGCGGGTTAAGAGGAGTGCGTAATTGGACAAGATAATCCTGATACAGGGGGTCGTCAGTCTGGTTAAGTGTCAGCCGACTACTCTCAACCAGTGAGGCCGGGTCACGCTCGCCAATGAATCGATGACGCAGCTCGCGCATACGTTCGCGATTACGATCCGGATCGATCCCCCGTTGAGCCAGATCGTTGAGTAGGGCAATCACCGCCAACGATAGAATGCTCAGGGTGGCCATGCGCTGTTGACCATCAATGATAAGAAGATCGCGATCGCTCTCAGCTTGAACCACCAACGCGCCCATATAGTGGTAACTGTCGGTCTGCTTGTGGAGATCGACAATATCGTTCCACAGATCGTCCCACTGCTCTTCATTCCACGAATAGTCGCGTTGGTACGGCGGTACACGGTAGCGTTTCCCGTTCCCGATCAGTTCAAGGTAACTGATCGTGCGCGTGTTCAACATTGGACCCAGACTCATAAGCGATCCCCTTTGGAACAGTGTTCTCTAACCTCGCGCACGGTATCATAGCAAATCTTCACGCAGGACGGTACTGTTATGCTGAGGAATCGTCACCTTCCCTTCCCTGGATGAGAGCTGGACGTGTGTCTGAAATACGAGATGCACCGCCAAAGCGCACGGCCGGAACAATGCTGGGTTGGAACGAGGTGTGAATCTAATCTATGGACCGCTGAAGCCACACTTTAGCAGTTCAAGGGATAACTTCACTGCAAAAAGGTGATCTTCTCACCACAGAGACCGCGGAGATCACAGAGACTTTTCTTCCATGCGCCCAATGGCCAAAAATGATTATTCATACATCTTAGACGCTCTGCGTACTCTGTGTGCTCCGTGGTGAGTTTTTGCAGTGGGCTCAGGTATGAGTACGATCCGCTTGGAGACCAATTCGGTCACGCAGCACCGGGTAGCATCGTGCCAACTACGAGGCGCATCAATCCCGTCCGTTTCCCCCTTTCCGTGCGCTGACGTCTGCGGTTGATGGGATGAAATACGGGGGGCATTGCCAAGATTGGTATCACGCCACCCGTTCTGCACCAGCGTAAATGTTAAACGACGCGCCGCGTAGAAACCCGATCAAGGTGATGTTGAACTGCTGAGCCAGCGACACCGCAAGCGCAGAAGGCGCGCCAACCGCAACCACAATTGGGATGCGCCCTGCCAGTGCTTTCTGCATAATCTCAAAACTAGCCCGTCCACTGACCATTAACATCGACTGTGCCAGGACATCACGCCGCTCATTGAGCAGATATTCGCCGATCAACTTATCAACAGCGTTATGACGCCCAACGTCTTCATAGAGTGCGTAAAGCTGACCATCAGGCGCGAAGAGCGCCGCCGCGTGCAGTCCTCCTGTGCGCGAGAACAGTGCCTGGGCTTGCTGTACCTTCCGGTCGAGGCCGGTTAGCACGGTGGAGCTTACCCGGATGGGTGGATGATCATCGAGCGGGGTACATCCGCGCAGGCGCAGCGACTCTAGCGAGATTTTGCCACAGACGCCGCATGATGATGAGACGAAAAAGAGTCGGCGGACGTGGTCGAGATTGATCTCGAGCGCTGGCTGTAGGGTGACAATCAGCGTGTTGAAACGTGTTTCTTCATCGCGATTCGCATCGAGGCAATACCGGATCGTCGCAATATCACGGCGCTCACGGATAATCCCTTCGCTGAACAAAAATCCGGCGGCCAGTTCAACATCGGCGCCTGGAGTACGCATGACCGTTGCCAGTGGAATGCTATGCGTATCACCCTGGGTAACCAGCCGAATCTCAAGCGGTTCTTCAACCACAACCGCATCTTTCGTCTGTTGGCGGTGCCCTTCTCGCACCTTTATAACAGTACGGCGCTGGAATCCTACTCGTGAAATCATCTGCTTGACCTTACTTTACCACATGGTTGAATGTGCTCTCTCTTGCTCTGCCGTGGCAGAGGGGAGATGAGAACCGCCCGCTGCACTACCGGGTTTCCTGCATCACAGTGTCTTTTACCGGATGGATGCTTACCAGAGCCTTATAGGCCGGTACTCCGGCAACCGGATCACGCCGATGTGCATCAATCAAGACATTACCCTCCGGCCAATGTACCTGCACGTTGCCCGGTTTGAGGTCGGCAAACTTAATTCGGGCGCGCATCTCGCCGGTTGCTGAACGGAGCACAACCCAGTCGCCTTCGCGCACACCGAGCCTGTCTGCATCAGATGGATGCATCAGCACATCATCACGATGGGCGCCGTTAAGCGGATCACGTTCACTGTGAATGAGTGAATTGAACTGCTTGCCTCGTCGGGTCTTGAGTACAAACATATCGGGAGGTAATGATATGGTCGGAGGAGTAAGCGGGGTAAAGACAGCCCGACCGTCAGGTGTGCCGAAGTGACCATCGCGACACAGAATACGGCCACCCCATTGAACATGATCGCCTGCTCGTTGCAGATGTTGAATCCCCTCATATTCGGGCACTATACGGGCAATCTCACGCCGAATCTGCTGCCCATCACTGAAGTGGATGAGATGCGCTCGTTCGGGTTGCGTTCTTTCTGCAACATTGAGCAAAATCTCCCATTCACTGCGCGCCTCAGCCGGTGGTGGTGAAATGTACGGCGAGAAAATAATTTCGCGCTCGGTAGTTGTTTCCGTACCACCATCACGCTGTTCGTAACGGGTTGCCGCCGGTAGCAAGATAACCGTCTCGGCTGGATCAACCAGCATTTGCGTTGTCAGCACGATGTCTTGATGTACCCGCAATCGTGGCCGACCGAGCGCCGTCCGAATGTAGTCAGGGTTGGGCATTGTATCGAGAAAGTTTCCCCCAACCGCGTAGAAAACATCGAGTTCGCCAGCAGCAGCGGCATCGAGCATCTCGCCGCAGCTCAAACCCTTCCTATCAGGCACCGTGAAACCCCATTGTTCACTCAACCAGCGTGCGGATTCTGTGTTTATCGGTCGGCCACCAGGAAATGTTGTCGCGGTACAACCCATCTCACCGCCGCCTTGCACCCCGCTATGGCCGCGGATCGGCATTACCCCGCAATACTCACGTCCAATAAAACCACGAGCCAGCGCCAGATTAAGAATGGCTTTAACATTTTCGACCCCATATTCGTGCTGGGTGATGCCCATGCTCCAAACGAACACGGCACTTTTGGCCTGAGCCAATGCCTCGGCGAAGGCCAGCATCTCGGCCTGGGTTGCACCGCTCGCCTGTTCTAGCTCGGCCCACGACTGTTGCGCCAGAGTTGCCTGGACTTCGGCAAAATTGCGGGTATGCGCTTCAATAAACTCGCGATCAAGCCAGTTCTGTTCAATCAGGTGTTTCAGTGTGCCGTTTAAGAAGGCAATATCGCCACCTGTATGAATCTGGAAGAAGCGATCAGCGAGTCGTGTGCCAAACAGAGCACTTTCAAACACACTTGGCACCCAGTAGCGCTCAAGGCCTGGTTCACGGTACGGATTAATCACCATAATTCGCGCGCCATACTGTTTGGCGTAATACAGGTATTTTGTCGTCACCGGCTGATTGTTAGGGGCATCGCTGCCAATAAAGACCAGCAGATCGGTGCCGATCCAATCGCGGTAACTACAGGTCGAAGCGGCAACACCGAGGGTTTGCTTCATTGCCGTCGTGCTCGGTGCGTGGCAGAGACGGGCAGCGTTATCAACATTGTTCGTGCCCAGGAAACGTGCTACTTTTTGAGCAACGTAGTAGGTCTCGTTCGTAATCCCACGTGAGGTTAAATAGAATGCTATCCGTCGTGGATCGGTGTTGCGCATATACGAGGCAATCTCATTCAGGGCCTCTTCCCAGCCGATCCGCCGAAAACCACGCTCACCGCGTCGCCGTATCATCGGGTACGGGAGTCGGCCTAATGATCGGAGCTCTCGTCCATTCAGATGGTGTAAGGTGCTCACATCGTGCAGGCGTTGAACATCCAGAGGTGGCATTGTGTTCAGGCGCAGCAGATTCAGACGTACCGTACAGAGGTGTACGCCCTTCATTGTGAAATCACGTAACCCAGCCGTTCCCAATGCGCAACCATCGCACACACCTTCGTTCAAGATGCGCCACGCCTTGCCGAGGTTGTCGCGATTCTCCCAGACAGTGCGTACAATTTCCCAATAGTGGTTGGGCTTGATCTGGCCCAACCCATTCGGTACCAGGCTCACCCACGTTGCGGGATTCCAGCGCCGTCGCTTCATAGTGCCACCTCGTGGTTTGTTGTTACCGGGAATCTCTATGTATTGTACCAGTAAATACCGGTGAGGCGGCAACGTTTGCTGAAACAAGTATTTGTGAAAAGTTTCTAGATGTCGCTCATCGAATAGGAACAAAGGGCTTCGACGTGCTTTCTCCAGCGTGTGCGGAGGCGCGGCGCTTCTCGTTCCGACTATGGTCTGGGACCAATCGCTGTGATCTCACTATTCGTGCTCATACCGCAAGCAGGCGTTGGTTTCGTCTCTCCTGCAAGCAGCCCAGTGGGTGGTATGCTGATGCAATATACTGCACGATACCGTCACTGTATCGTACAAGGAGTGGATTCTTCAGGCCGTTTCATCGTGTCGGCTGGCAACGAACGCTGTAGCGACACGAGTCGCAAAAGCCAGAATCGTCTCCCAATCCCATCCCTGCCAGATACCGTATACCACCCCTGCCCGAAAGACGTCGCCAGCGCCGGTTGTATTCGTGACAACAGATGAAGCTGGTGTGACTTCGTACCATTTGCCCGATACCAGCACACGAGCCGGTTGCGACCCGGCAGTGAGAAAGATCGGGGCGCCGCGCACGTGTTGCAACACCGTAGCTTGATGAAGCGGATCGGCTCTGAGCAGATCAGCCGATGTCACAATGACATCGGCTGCCTGAGCCAGAGGGTCGGTCGGCTCGGCTACATCACCTGCCACGACAAACCGGTTGAGGCGCCTTGCCAGCAGGGCAACGTCGGCGGTGTGGAGACCGTAACGACTGACACTCACGATCTGAGACATCGCCAGTTGATCGGGCTGTGGCGGAGTAGCCGCAGTTTGCCGGCGCAGAGCAATGATAGTTCGTTCACCGTCAGGGGTGATAAGAATATGGCAGACCGGTGTTGCTACATCGGCACGGCGCTCGATATGGGTCATGAGACCGAGCGTTGTCAGCTCAGCAGCGATGAGATCGCCAGCCGGATCATAACCCAACCGATCGCCGTACAGTAGGGGTTGCGCCCCCAGGCTTACCAGCGCACGTGCCTCATTGAGCGCATTGCCACCGGCCACCCAGCGACTATTCAGCGCGTGCAGACCACTACCCGGCTGTGGCCAGTGTGGCAACCAGATGTAGAGATCGGCACAAATTGATCCATAACAGAGGAGGTCAGACATTGAATGAAAGCTCGCAATATTCATGCGGGCATCAAGCCGACACCCGCCAGGGGTAGAAACACCCCCAGCGGCTATGAACGTAAACGTCTGCTACACTCCGGTCGATGCAACAGGCGTTTGCGGCCCACGATTATTCTGGTAATGTGAGCCGTTTTGATCACTGGTCGCTGTTGGCATCCGACTGAGCGCAATTCGCAGCACCTCATCCATCGAGGAGACCGGAATAAGGTTCAGCTCACGCCGCACCTTCTCGGGCAACTCGCCGATGTCTTTGGCATTTTCTTTAGGCAAGATGAATGTACGGATGCCGGCACGGTGTGCGGCCAGGGTCTTCTCTTTCAGACCACCGATAGGCAACACCTTCCCGCGCAGTGTTACCTCACCGGTCATTGCCACGTCACGTCGTACAGGTGTCCCGGTAAGTGCACTGATTAGCGCCGTCGTCAGCGTAATACCGGCGGAAGGACCATCTTTCGGGACGGCGCCTTCGGGAATATGAATATGGATGTTCAGCTCTTCAAAAATCTTCGGATCGATACCGAACTCAGCAGCTCGTGAGCGCACATAGCTCACCGCAGCCTGGGCGCTTTCCTTCATCACTTCGCCGAGCTGACCGGTCAGTTGGAGTTGACCCTTCCCCTTAAACGGCAACACTTCGATACTGAGAATATCACCGCCGGCGCTCGTCCAGGCTACCCCGGTTGCTACCCCGACCTCATCTTTTTCCTCGACGATGCCAAAGGTATAACGCTCAGGGCCGAGGTATTGCAGCACTGCCGCCTCGTCAATCACGAACTTCTGCGGTGTACTATCTGAAGATTCGCTTTGTTCGGCAACCTTGCGCGCCACCTTCCGGCATAGGCTGGCGATCTCGCGCTCGAGGTTGCGCACACCGGCCTCGCGTGTGTACTCGCGAATGAGCTTGATGATTGCGCCGTCGGTAAATTCGATCTGATCTTCACGCAAACCATGGGCTTCACGTTGCTTGGGGATCAGGAAACCACGGGCAATCTCCATCTTCTCGTCTTCGGTATAGCCGCTGATCTCAATAATTTCCATCCGATCACGCAACGGTAACGGGATAGGTTCGAGCTGATTCGCCGTTGCGATAAAGATCACCTTACTAAGATCGAACGGAATCTCGAGGTAATGATCGCTAAACGCATTGTTCTGTTCTGGATCGAGCACCTCGAGTAATGCTGAGGTGGGATCACCACGGAAGTCAATCCCGATCTTATCGACCTCATCAAGCACGTACACCGGACTGCGCGATTTCGCCGTCTTCATTGCCTGAATAATCCGGCCAGGCATTGCCCCTATATACGTCCGCCGATGCCCACGAATCTCGGCTTCATCACGCACACCACCCAGGCTGGTACGCACAAATTTGCGCCCTAATGCACGAGCAATACTGCGCCCAAGGCTAGTCTTGCCGACACCAGGCGGGCCAACGAAACAGAGAACCGGTGCACGCAGTTTATCACCAGCCAGCTTACGCACGGCCAGATATTCCAGAATACGCTCTTTCACCTTTTCGAGACCGTAGTGGTCTTCGTCGAGCACCCGCCGCGCCTCGGTAATACTGATCTCAGGCAATTCTTCATCGGCCCAGGGCAACGAAAGAATCCAGTCGAGATAGGTGCGGATCACACCGGACTCAGGATTATGCATTCCCTGCTGCGAGAGTCGCTTCAGTTCGTGCAGGGCCTGATTCTTCACGTACTCTGGTGCGTTCAGCTCGTTAATCCTACGCCGCAGTTCATCAATCGGGTCTTCACCCTCTTCATCTTCACCCAACTCGCGGCGGATCACACGCAATTGTTCACGCAAGAAATACTCTCGTTGACTCTGGTCAAGAATTTCACGAGTATCTTGCTGGATTTTCACCCGCAGCTTCAAGAGTTCAAGCTGGCGGGCCAGAATCAGGTAAGCCTTGCGTAGGCGCTCAACCGGATCAAGGGTATTGAGAATCTCAAGCCGATCTTTGAAATCGAATGCCGGCCCCCAGGTCACAATATCGGCCAGATGTCCAGGCCGATCGATGCGATGGACAAACTGTACCGCTTCTTGGGGTACCTCACCGAGATGCTCAACAAACTCGTCAACCTGCTGTTTGACCGTCTCCATCAGCGCTTCGACCTCAATACCGCTCACCGGCGAATCAAATACAGGTCGGCAGCGCACTCGATAGAAGGGGGTAATCTGAACCGCTTCGATAATCTGTGCGCGATGCTTCCCTTCCAGAATCACTCGTGCCGTGCCATCGGGGAGCTTGGCAAACTCTTGCAGTTGGGCGATCACCCCGATAGGTGGCAAATTTTGCGGTTGGTTACTTTTATAGCCTTCAAGCTGGTTCTCGCGGACAAAAATGAGTAAGACGTCGCGATCTTCTTCCCATGCCCGCTCCATAGCCCGATAGGATTTCCCCTGTGGCACTTGGAGGGGAATGGTCATGTGTGGCATAATCACCATTTCGCCGAGCACAACCATCGGTAGGCGGCGCTCAGGTTCGGTGAGCAGATCGTCTTGCTCTTCGGGCAGATCATCAAACATTGACATTGGTTCATTCATAAGACTGTTATCTCCTGCGTTCAGAGTGAACGTTTCTCACACCGTGTATCATTCTCGTACTACCCGACAACCTTTGTCGGTGTTGACTGGCGGAATTGCAGTTCGTACAGACGGGTATATACGCCATCACGATCTAGCAATTCCTGATGTGTTCCAATCTCGACTACTTCACCGGCTACTATCACCGCAATCCGGTCGGCGCGCTGCACTGTACTCAGCCGATGGGCAATAACGATGCTGGTGCGACCGGTCATTAAGCGTTCTAACGCCTCTTGTACTAACCGTTCACTTTCACTGTCGAGCGAACTGGTTGCTTCATCCAGGATCAAAATCCGTGGATTTTTGAGGATCGCACGGGCAATGGCGATCCGCTGTCGCTGACCACCGCTCAGGCGTACACCACGTTCGCCGACCAGGGTATCGTAGCCCTCGGGTAACTGACAAATGAAATCGTGGGCATTCGCCATACGGGCGGCGGCTTCAATATCAGCATCGCTGGCATCAAGCCAGCCATAGCGAATGTTATCACGAATACTTCCACTAAAAAGCTGTGTTTCCTGGGGTACGATCCCGATCTGTTCACGCAGCGTATGGATCTGCACTCGTCGCACATCGTAACCGTCGATCCGCACACTACCGGCAGTCACATCATAAAAACGTGGGATCAGACTGGCAATAGTGCTCTTACCGGCACCACTCGGCCCAACCAGCGCCACCATTTCACCCGCTTCGATGGTCAGAGATAGGTTTCGTAGAACCGGTGGTGCCGATACTCCGTTGTTTGCGTGCAGAGACTGATACGCGAATGACACCTCTTGAAACTCAACCCGACCCCGCACAGGCGGGAGCGGAATAGCATCGGGCGCATCGACGACACGTGGTTGCTGATCGAGCAACTCAAACACGCGCGTCATAGCGCCGAGTGCTTCCTGCATCTGACCAAACAACGTGGCAAATGAGCCCATCGATCCGGCAGCCGTTGCTGCAAAGAACAGGAAAGATACGAGATCGCCGGGAGTCAGGTTGCCGGTTGTTACCAGGTAGCCGCCAATTGCCAGAATACCGATCAACGTTACCCACACTGCCAGCGACATAACCGGCTGAAAAATTGCTCGGATGCGGGCACGCCGCAGAGCTGTGGTCACCGTGGTTGCAATGGCTGCCCGAAAACGGGCAATCTCGTAGGCTTCACGTCTGAACGAACGTACTACCCGTATTCCGGCAACCGTCTCCTCCAGGATACTGGTTGCATCAGCTAATCGATCTTGCACCATCGTTGAGACAAGACGAAGCCGACGTCCGAACCAGATCGCGATTAAAACCAGCGTCGGCACCAGGAGCAACGCCAATCCGCTGAGTTGCCACGAAACCACAACCATCAAGATCACTGCACCGAGCAACTGAATGACACCCTGGAGTAAGGTTGCCAGGCTCGTTGTTACCGTTGATTGGATAAGTGTCACATCATTGGTCACCCGCGACGTAATCTCACCTGTTCGCCGCTGCTCAAAGAAGGCTAGATCGAGCGTCTGCAAATGCTCGTAGGCAGCGATTCGCAGATCACCGACCACGCGCTCACCCACAAAGCTTAGACAATAGGTCTGGATCACACCGGTAACGAGCTGTCCCAATACTACCAAACCGAGGATCTGGGCAAGCTGCGGCATAGGTAATGCCTGATCACCAGTGATCAGATTTACTACCTGCCCTATAGCCAACGGAACGATCAGCCCTAAACCGGAGCCGATAATGATGGCGATCATTGCTGCCACCATCCAACCACGGTACGGACGGAGATAGGTGAACAATCGTGACCAACCAGCACTACCGGTATTCAGGGATGGCAGCGTTAATTGGAACGGTACCCGCAACAATGTCCTCTCCTTCGACGAAGACAGGTACTCTCGTCTTCGTCTACCATCTGTCGTTCACGCAAGTCGACCCGCTTCACTCCGTTCGAGGATGCGCGACATACCGACTAACACCCCTTCAAGTAATTCCAGCAACCGTTCGGTATCGGCTGCCGGAAGATGACCGAGGGCAGCGTGAATTTGCTCACGCCGTGCCTGACGAATCTCGGCAATCAGTGCTAAACCCCGTGGAGTCACCTGTACCATTACTTGCCGACGATCTCGCTCGTGGCGTGTGCGCTCGACCAATTGCTTGTCGAGCAGACGATCAACGACACCGGTAAGGGCTGCTGCCGACTGCTGCGTCGCTTCGGCGAGGTCCGACATCTTGCATTCACCGTTGGTCTGGGCCAAGTGTAGCAGGGTGTAAAACTGGGTCAGCGTCAGATTAAACCGTTCATCGTCAAGAAGCTGGATGAACTGGCGCTGTGCCAGCCAACTGATACGCAAGATCATCTGCTCAATAGCGTCGAGTGTCGAGGAGCTATTCATTTCATCGACCAGCTTTGATTCGGTCATGCGTTGCCCTATTGCTAGCGTGTATAGATATTCAACAATGTTGAGTATACCAGAGGCAAGTAATCTTGTAAAGGCAAGATGTTCAAGATGTTCAAGATGTTCGGATGTCCTTCCTCACTCCTCCATCACCACATCTATACGCTACAAACGCCGAAATGCGCTGGAGGGTACGGGGAGATTTCAGACCTCGATTTCTCTTGACAAAGCATTTGCTATTCGGTACGATAGATATGGAACCCATAACTAGATGTACATAATTTCACAGTTGTACGTGCCGCCCTTATAGCGTAGCTGTTGTCCTGCTATCCTTATTTTGCTACGTGCAGGCAAGAACAGCTTTCCTGTGGTAGTGATTGACCGAATTGGTCAGTTCACAAGGAGCCAGTGTGAAGATCGTCGGTAATTACACGTTTGCCGCTCGTCGTGAAGAGGTGTGGGCTGCGTTAAATGATCCAGAAGTATTGGCCCGCACGATTCCCGGCTGTCAACGTCTTGAGCAAGTTGGTGAAAACGAGTATGAGAGCACATTGAAGATCGGCTTACAAGCTGTTCGTGGGGTGTATAGCGGGCGGGTCAAAATTGACAATCTGCGTCCACCCGAGTACTACGAAATACACGTTGACGGTAAAGGTAACAACGGTTTTCTTAAGGGTTCTGGGAGTATTCAGCTTCGCGAAGAGAATGGGCATACCATTCTGGATTATGGTGGTGAAGCGCATGTTGGTGGGACGATTGCCAGTGTAGGTCAACGTTTGCTCGACGGGGCAGCCAAGACGCTTATCTCACAAAGTCTCAAAGCCTTAGCTGCTCAGATTGAAGCCCGGCGTGCTGGACAGGTAACCTCTGACACTCCCGCAGTGGCAGATGAACCTTCACCAGCTCCTACGGCTTCGGCTGCTGAGCCGATTACGACGACCTCCGAACCTGTTTCGTCTCAGACTTCATCTACTGAACCGACTGAACCAACAGCTTCATCGCCACAGTCAACACCGGCTTCACCACCAGGCGCTGCCGAATCACCTTCATCGGCGACTACTGATTCCGCTTCGTTCCGTCGCACAATCCATGTTCCAGCCGGGGAAGGTTTGAGCGAGATCGACGTTGCTCTAGGTGTCGTTGAAGACTTCTTGAAAGAGCGTCCGTGGGTGCCGTGGGTCATTATTGCTTTCTTGCTTGGTTATTTACTCGGTCAGCGACGCTAATAGTGCGTCGCCGGTGATGCGCATATTCAGTTCATTAACTGGGCGATCTTGCTTTCACTCTTACCCCACCTGGTTCGCCCGCTCTGATCGCAGGTAGTTGGTAGTTCGCTTTACAGACAACGAGGAGGTTGGAGAGTGACAACGATTACGGTCACGGTCAACGGTGTTCGCTATACCAGCGAGGTAGAACCTCGTTTGCTGCTGGTACATTATCTGCGCGAGCACCTGAATCTGACGGGAACTCACATCGGGTGTGATACCAGCCAGTGTGGTGCATGTGTCGTGCATGTCAACGGTGTCAGCGTGAAGTCGTGTACGATGCTGGCGGTACAGTGTGACGGTGCCGAAATCACTACGATTGAAGGCCTGGCTCAGGATGGTCAGCTCCATCCGTTGCAGGAAGGTTTCTGGGAGAAGCATGGTCTTCAATGCGGATTTTGCACGCCTGGGATGATCATGGCTGCTGCCGATCTGCTCAAACGCAACCCCAATCCGAGCGAAGAGGAAATCCGCCACGGTCTCGAGGGGAACCTCTGTCGTTGTACCGGCTACGAGAACATCGTCCGAGCGGTTCGCTACGCTGCCGAAAAGATGGCAGCAATGCAAGCTGCTGATTAATTCGTTCGATAACAGTTCACAAAGAACCTAGTGAGGAGTCAAGGATGACCGCTACCGAAATGAAGGAGCGACTGGTTGGGCGGGCGCTGAAGCGCCGGGAGGATCCGAAGCTGATTACCGGACACGGCAACTATCTCGATGACATCAAGTTGCCGGGTATGCTACACATTGCGCTGGTGCGTAGCCCATACGCGCATGCGAAGATTGTTTCTATCGATGCCAGCAAAGCTCTGGCTATGCCGGGTGTCGTGGCTGTCTTTACCGGCAAAGATATGCTCGACATTAATCCAATGCCGGCGGCCTGGCAGGCTGCGGGGGTCAAGAATTATCCTGTTCCCCCTCGAGCACTAGCGGTTGATAAAGTGGCGCTCGTAGGTGATCCGGTGGCGATGGTGGTAGCCGAGAATCGGTACATCGCCCGTGATGCAGCCGATGCAGTTGAGGTTGAGTACGAACCCTTGCCAGCAGTTGTCGATGCGCGCAAGGCAGTTGAACCGGGTGCACCCCAGATCCACGAGGCAGCACCTAACAATATTGTGTTCGAGTGGGAGTGTGGGAATAAAGCAGCCGCCGATGCGGCAATTGCTAGCGCTGAGGTTGTGGTCAAGGAAGAGATTATCAATCAGCGCCTGATTCCTACCCCCATGGAGACACGCGGTTCGATTGCACGTTACGACGCTGCAACCGGCGAATGGACCGTCTGGATGACTTCACAAGCGCCACACGTGCATCGCCTCCTGCTCACAGCGTTTGTCTTCGGGGTCCCTGAAACCAAACTGCGCTGCATCGCCCCTAACGTTGGTGGTGGTTTCGGGCAGAAAATCTTCTGCTACAACGATATGGCCTTCACGATGTGGGCCGCACGCAAGCTGGGGCGTCCGGTGAAGTTTGTAGAAGATCGCTCCGAAAATTACAAGTATTCTACCCATGGGCGTGACCACATTACTGAGGCTGAACTGGCCGGTACCCGTGATGGCAAGATTACCGGTTTACGGGTGAAGACGTGGGCGAATATCGGTGCCTACTTCTCGACCGTTGCCGCTGGTATCCCAACAACGCTGTATGGCCGGATCATCACCGGTGTATACAAGATACCGGCTGCATATGTGCACGTCACGGGTGCCTATACCAACACGGCGATGGTCGATGCCTATCGTGGCGCCGGTCGCCCAGAGGCGAGCTATCTGATCGAGCGGATGGTCGATCGGTTTGCTGCCGAAATCGGTATGGATCCGGCGGAGGTGCGGCGCAAGAACTTTATCCAGCCAGAGGATTTCCCCTACGATAACGGGCTTGGCCTGTTGCCCTACGATAGTGGGAACTACGAACCGGCCCTGAACAAGGCGCTCGAAATTGCCGGTTATGCCGAGTTTCGTAAGCAACAGGCAGAATTGCGCAAGCAGGGTCGCTATCTGGGTATCGGAATTTCATCGTATGTTGAGATCTGCGGTATCGCTCCGAGTGCCTGGATGGGTGGTCAGGGCTGGGGAGCTGGCCTCTGGGAGAGTGCCAATGTGCGGGTCCATCTGACCGGTAAAGTAGTGGTCACAACCGGCTCACTCCCGCACGGGCAAGGTCTTGAAACAACCTTTGCTCAGATCGTTGCTGACGAGCTGGGTGTGCCGATTGATGATGTCGAAATTCAATGGGGTGATACGCAAGGCACACCGTTCGGCTACGGTACGTATGGTTCACGCTCGCTGGCCGTCGGTGGTGTGGCAATCAAGCGTAGTGTCGATAAGATTAAGGAGAAGGCACGTAAACTGGCAGCCCACCTGCTCGAAGCGAACGAGGCCGATATTGTCTTCGAGAACGGCCGCGCTTACGTCAGAGGTTCACCCGACAAGGCAAAGACCATCGGTGAATTGGCCGCAGCAGCGGCGGTCGCCTACAATTTACCGCCTGGGATGGAGCCATTCCTCGATGAGACCAGCTATTACGATCCGCCGAACTGTACGTTCCCCTTCGGTACTCACGTAAGCATCGTTGAGGTCGATCCTGAAACCGGTCACGTGAAGTTGCTGCGCTATATCGCCGTAGATGACTGCGGCAATCAGATCAATCCAATGATCGTTGAAGGTCAGATTCATGGCGGTATTGCGCAGGGTCTGGCACAGGCTCTCTACGAGGGCGCCGTCTATAATGAGGACGGCCAATTGCTCACCGGTACGCTGATGGACTACGCAGTGCCGACGGCAGCGATGGTTCCCCACATCGAAACCGACCATACGGTTACTCCATCGCCGGTTAATCCGTTGGGTGTCAAAGGTGCTGGCGAAGCGGGGACTATTGCTTCGGCGCAATGCGTGATGAACGCCATTATCGATGCGCTGGCGCCGTTTGGCGTGAAGCACCTCCAGATGCCGGCAACGCCGGAGCGTATCTGGAAGGCGATCCACGGCAGTAAGTAAGGGGTTAAACAGCTCATGGGCACAGGGTGGTTATCGACCTGTGCCCCTCTGTCACGAATAAAAGGGAGTAGCTATGATTCCAGCCCCATTCGATTATTACGCGCCGAACAGTCTGGCCGAGGCGCTGACACTGCTACAGCAGCATGGTGACGACGCTAAGATTCTGGCCGGTGGTCACTCACTCCTCCCGGCAATGAAATTGCGTCTGGCCTCGCCAGCAATTTTGATCGATATTAACAAGATTTCTGAACTGCGCGGGATTAAGGTGAACGGTACGGTCGAGATCGGCGCCCTGACAACATGGAGTGCTATCGAGCAAGATGCCGCATTAGCCAAAGCCTGCCCAGTGATGGCGGAAGCAGTCAGCTTGATTGGCGACATTCAAGTGCGTAACCGTGGCACTATTGGTGGATCACTTGCCCATGCCGATCCGGCTGCCGATATGCCGGCGGTTGTACTTGCCCTCGATGCCCACATTCACGTAGAAGGCCCTAATGGGCCACGAACGATTGCTGCTACTGATTTCTTCACCGATATGCTGAGCACGGCCCTTGAGCCAGGGGAAATTATTACCTCGATCACGTTCAATAGCCTTGGTCCCGGTGAAGGCGCTGCCTACGCCAAGTTCCCTCATCCGGCCAGTCGCTATGCCATCGTTGGTGCGGCGGCCTACGTGAAAATGGAGAACGGTCAGGTCACGGCTTGTCGGGTAGCGATCACCGGCGCCGGCCCCAAAGCCGAACGCCAGCCAGCGGTTGAGCAGGCATTGATCGGTACGGATGGCAACGCTGATGCAATCGCTGCGGCCGCGGCTCACGCGGGTGAAGGAATGGACATGCTTGGCGATATTCACGCCAGTGAAGAGTACCGGCGGGCTATGTGTAAGGTGTATACGAAACGCGCCCTGCTTAAAGCGGTCGAACGGGCACGATAGGGTGAGATGGGAAGATGGGCGGGTAGGCGTTACGCTTACCCGCTTGGTTTTCTATTGAGAGCGATCGGTGACTTTTTACATACGAGCCAAACGATGACATCGTTGCGACTCGATGTTGGCAAGATGATACTCGTGCTGTGTGACCGAATTAGATATGAGCGGGTCTCACAAATCCTTTGGACTGCTGAAGCCACGCTTCAGCAATCTATAACACCTGCATACCGTTCAGGTACATCATCGTTCCACAGCCCCGCTCTGATACCACTCTTGGCTGGGAAACCTGTGTCCAATTCCACACAGGATACCCGGTTCTTCTTGACAGAATTGGTATAAGAGTCCCTCCGAAACATTCTGCTAAAGCAGATACTAGGGAGATATATCCTGCAATCCGCGACCATGTTCGGGCAATAATGGGCAGCACGCAGGTCATTCAGGAATCGTAAGGGTAAAGCACCGTCTTGTCCCAACCAGCAAGAACGAATTGCTTTGAGGAAAGGAAAGGTAACCTCTCTCCCTAGCCCACCGGTCAAATGACAATAGGGTATCCAAATAGGTTCTAAATGACAGGAGAGGTGACTATTGGCTATGGAGTCGCGAGTTCGGGTGGCAGCAGTACAATTTGGTGTAAGCACAGATCTGACTGCTAATTTGCAAACCTGTCTGCGAATGATTGACCAGGCAGGGAAGGTCAGACCGAACATCATGGTGCTGCCAGAATTTATCAATCACCTTGCCTGGTATGAAAGTCCCGAACACTGCTACGCTGTATCGGTTGCGCCGAATGACTCCTTTTTGCAGGCTATCGCAGCTAAAGCCAAGTTGTATCGCTGCTATATCAAGGTCAATGTCACCATGCGTCGGGAGCACGGCAAGGTCACGGGTACGAATATCCTGTTCGACCCGAGTGGGCAGATTTGTGCCATGAATGACAAGCAAGTCTTGATGGGAAATGAGAACAACTTTTTGACTCCTGCTACTGATATTGCTCCTGTGATAGAGACTGAATATGGACGGTTAGGAATGTATGCCTGTATGGACGGCGTTATCCCTGAAGTAGCGCGCTCGCTCGCTATTCGACGGTCACACCTGCTGCTCAATAGCCTGAACTCATTTGCGCTTGATGAGTCTTCACTACACATTCCGGTGCGTGCAGCGGAGAATAAAGTGTTTGTCGCTGCTGCCAATAAGGTCGGTTCACTTGTCCCTGAAGAACTACGCGAAACAGTTGCAGCGCGATTGAAGATTGCTCCCGAATTTCTTGAAGGGGCAGGAGAAAGTCAAATTGTTGCCCCCGATGGTAAGACCCTGGCAAAAGCGCCAATGCGGGGTGAAGCAGTAATTTTCGCCGATATTGATCTACGCGAGGCGGAAAATAAGCTGCGACCTGATGGTACGGATATTTTCCTGAGCCGACGCCCTGAATTGTATACCCCTCTAGGGTCACCTCCTCAAGAGAGTTACTACAAGAGTGGAGCGCCGGATGTACTGGCAGGGGTTGTCCAGGTGTCATGTAAAGGGCAGGAAGCACTTGCGTTTGCTATAAAAAAGGTTGCCGAAGCCGTAGTAGCGGGAGCAAAACTTATCGTGCTGCCGGAGTTATTTCATATTACCACATTCGATTATGCAGAGGAGTTCTCCTCTGAGATGATTCGTGTGCTTCAGGCTGTAGCAGGGAATTGTTACATTGCCGCTTCAATTGTGGAAGACGGGACCCATACGGGCATATTATTTAATCAACACGGAGTGGTACTGAAACAGCCCCAGCTACACCCTTGTGGTAGACACCCATGGTCCCGGTTAGGAAGCGTATTAAACGTATTTGATTGTGAATGGGGACGCATAGCGCTGATTGTGGGGAATGACGCGATTTATCCAGAAACGTTTCGTCTGGCAGCATTGCAAGGTGTTGAAGTAGTAGCTGTGCCCACACAGGTTTTAGAGGAGTGGGAAATAACATTAGGATTCAGGGAGCGCGCCGCCGAAAACAGAATGAACATCCTGGTGGCCAGTTCAACTGCAAGCGCCATCTATGCTATTACCGAAGATTTCACACTGTGGACAGAATGGCGCAATCGTCCCTTCGATGGTAACATCAATGCTCCGATTGTCACAATGACACAAAATGACGGGCTTAAGTTAGCCATTATTTATCCGGCAGCGGCAGCCAACAAGATGATATCTTATCGCACGCATCTGTTGAATAGCAGACCATGGAGACTGGCACAGCCAATAATTTCATGATCCCTGAAAAAGAAAGGATGGAAAGATGACGGCAGATACGACACAAAATCTGGCTGATGTGCTAGATGCGCATACTCCTGTTGATAACACTGAAACGTTCCGCTATCTGTTGAATGTCCGTGAACGGGCATGGGAAATCATCCATACAAGTATACATTTGCGCGAAGATTTGAAGTGCAAAGATATTCAGCAAATCCCAGATCCTCAAGGAAATATCGTTGGCAATATACACACTTATACGGGCGAGAAGGTAGACTGGATTGTCCGTTCGTGGATAGGAAGGCCGGAGACAGGCTTTACCAACATTCATCTTACCTGCTGGATGAATGAAGAAACAGATGTCCCACATTTGGGACTAGCATTAGGAACTGCGCCAGATGTCTTTTGCTACGTGGACTTCCTTCCCCGCTACGACCCTCCACTGAGTTTCGACCATCTGAACCAATATCATGAAACAATGAATGAGACCTGGATTGCCCTACGCCGAAATCCACGCTATAAGACCTTCACGCCAGTTCATTTGTACACCCGCTCGACGCTCTCACCGATCGCAATTTGTGGTCTGCTGCCTTTCGAGGATTTTAGAGCGGTTGTGGAGCCGATCATGTTGCAATACGTTCGCCAGTGGGTGGAGTTTGTCAAACATGCGCAGCCCTTAGATGCTGAGAAGCGCGCTGCGATCAAACAACGCGATATATTGCTACGTCGCACAATCGTAGAAAAAGACCCGGCCAACGTATTAGCAGACCGTTTGGTGGGCGTACCTATGCGTGAACGACTGGTACGTATTTTGCACGCCGAAGAGCGAGAATGAAAGCTGAAAGCCTGATTGTTCACCATGAACACGATAAGTACACAATTTCCCATATTGATTGTGGGTGCAGGTCCGGTTGGTCTTTCGCTTGCATTGGCATTAGCGCGGAAGGGTATTCCGGCTGAGGTCTTTGAGAAAGATCCCGAACTCAACGTGCAAATTCGCGCTAGTACGTTTCATCCCAGAACTTTGGAGTTGTTCCATGAATGGGGTGTTGCAGAGGAGGTCATTCGGCATGGATATAAGGTGAACCGTCTGCAGTACTGGGAACGCTGGCCTCGGCAGTTAATTGCCGAATTCGATTATGCCCATATTGCTGGCGACACACCTTTCCCATATCGATTGCAATGTCCACAACACGTTGTTACGCGCATTTTGAAACCCGCCGTCGAAGCTACCTCAACAGGTAGCGTTCACATGGGGCACGAGCTGATAGACTTTACCGATCACGGAACCTATGTGACCGCACGGTTTACTACTACATTTGGGATCGTTGAACGCCAGGGTGCGTATCTTGTTGGAGCAGATGGCTCTCACAGCACAGTTCGCAAGCGACTAAACATCAACTTCAAAGGAAAAACATACGAAGATCGCTTCTTACTGATCGGTAGCGATCTTAAGATTAGCTCTCTATTCCCCAATGCAGCGCCAGTGTGCTACATCTTTGACCCACAAGAATGGGTCATTATTCTGAATTTGCCCGACATCGTGCGCGTCGTGTTTCGGATGACAAATGACGAAGATGAAGCAGTAGCTTTACGAGAGGAAAATCTGCGGGCACGTATGGAGAATTTCTTCGGCCAGTTGCCTTCCTTCAATATCAAGACGACGCAACTGTATCGCGTACACCAGCGCGTCGCCGATACGTTTCGGGTTGGACGCGTCATTTTAGTCGGCGATGCCGCACACAACAATAACCCTGCTGGTGGAATGGGCATGAATAGTGGTATTCATGATGCTGCCAATTTAGCCGATAAATTTTATCGGATACAGAACGGAGAACCGGAGTCCCTTCTCGACGTCTATGCCGAAGAGCGTCGGCAATATGCGATGGAGTCGGTGCAGCTCTATACCGATCAGCAGTACACGAGCATGGTAATGAGCGATGAAGCAGAGCGGAAGCGCAGAAACCAGATCCTCTCAGAGACTGCCAAAGATCCGATACGAGCGCGGGCATATCTGTTGCGAGCAAGTATGTTGGAAGATCGAATATAAACAATGCAGCTCACCTTGTGAAATGATCCTGCCTCTGCCTTGGGAGCGTCGTCTATGAAAACGTATGGACATTTCATTCATGGACAGGAGACCCCTGCTAAGAGAGGCGAAACGTTCCCCAGCATTGCTCCTGTAAACGGCGAGATTCTCGGTTATGCTGCTCGTGGAACAGAGGCCGATGTAGAAGTTGCGGTTTCCTCAGCGCGAGCAGGCTTCACCTACTGGTCGTCTTTGCCACCTACCCAGCGGGAGCGCACGTTGCTTGAATGTGCTGAAGCAGTGGAGGTAAATCACAACCGTTTGCTCGATTTGCTTATTGATGAAAGCGGTTCCACGATTGTCAAAGCAAGATATGAAGTGCTGTATACTGCCTCAGTTTTACGTGCAGCAGCCGGTGAAGTGCGGCGGCTTTACGGAGATACGTTGCCGAATGAAAAGCCGCATCGTCTTTCAATGGTGGTACGAGAACCGGTGGGCGTAGTTGTCGTGATTTCACCCTTCAATGCGCCACTGGCGCTTTTAGCAAAAATGACCGCTTTTCCGCTTGGGGCCGGTAATGCCGTGATTGCCAAGCCATCGGAAGAAACCCCGCTGATCGCAGTAGAATTCGCCAAAATTTTGCACGAAGCGGGATTACCGGCTGGTGTCTTCAATGTCGTGACCGGCTTTGGGCCAGAATGTGGCGAGCCGCTTCTCAAGCATCCTGGAGTAAATGGTGTGGCATTCACAGGATCAACGGCTACTGGCATTAGGGTCGGTCAGATTGCAATTCAAACAATGAAACGATTGCAATTAGAACTGGGAGGAAAAAACCCTCTCCTGGTATTGAGTGATATGGATATGGCGGAAGCAGCCGAAATTGCCGCGATAGGTGCGTTCACTCACGGTGGACAAATCTGTATGTCGAGTTCGCGGATCATCGTTGAGGCACCACATGGCCTCGCCTTCGCCAATGCTCTAGCGAATAAAGCTGCTAGCCTATACTTGGGCGATTTGCGTGACGAGCGTACAGCGTATGGTCCGCTTATAAATCAACGCGCTTTAGCGAAAGTGATTCGCCACGTGCAGGCGGCCAGAGAGAGTGGAGGACAAATCTTGACCGGTGGAGATGTGCATCACGGCCTGGTTTTTCAGCCAACTGTGGTTTACAACCCACCACGATTGGGCGAATGCTGGGAAGAAGAGACATTTGGGCCGGTAGCGCTGGTCACCGAAGCCGCTTCTCTTGAGGAAATGATTACCATTGCCAACGAAAGCCAGTACGGACTGAGCGCTGGCATCCTTACCAATGATCTGAAGCGTGGTTTGAGCGCAGCGCGTCAGATCCGCTGTGGTGCGGTTCATCTTGGAACGCACTCATTCCAATCAGATCCGATGGCGCCAATTGGTGGATATGGTATGTCCGGGATTGGTCGTAGCGGCGGTAAATACTCGATTGAACATTTTACGGAACTCAAGTGGATTTCAGTAGAGCTAGGAGAAACACCAAGACCATTCTAATTCTTAGTCAACTGTACCCACTCACTTCAGAGAGAGTGCAACGTTAGAAACAAATAAA
>NZ_JPIM01000061.1 GCF_000735195.1 Chloroflexus sp. MS-G | reverse complement strand
ACAGCGTGGGAGAGGGGTGATCTGGTTCGTGAGATCGCCCCTGCTCTGCTTATCCCCTCCTTCCTCACCCACAGCGTGGGAGAGGGGTGATCTGGTTCGTGAGATCGCCCCTGCTCCGCTCATCACCCCTTCCTCTCCCGCAGCGTGGGGAGGAGGGGGTTGGGGAGAAGGTGAGGGGGATAATCCCCCCTTCCTCTCCCGCAGCGTGGGGAGGAGGGGGTTGGGGGGAAGGTGAGGGGTATAATCCCCCCTCCTCTCCCACAGCGTGGGAGAGGAGGGGGGCAGGGGGGAGGTGAGGGCCACCCCCTCAGACCCTCCATAAGCTCTTTTCCTCTCTGCTATAATTCTGCATATTAAGCGTCAAACAAACGAGACTTGCCTGAATATTCCCTTCGGAACGTAGAGTTGCAGGTAGACTATTGAAGCCTGGCTTCAGCAGTCCATGTAACACCGACAAAGCTAAAGTAAAAGGATCATTTTTCAGACATATCTAAGTTGGAGTTGCTTCACAATGATCGATTTTGTTGCGATTGGTCACGTTACTCGCGATCTGTTGCCAGACAACACCTCAACATCTGGTGGTACGGCACGCTTTGCAGCTCTGCTGGCGCAACGGCTAGGGCTACGAGCGGCTATTGTGACCGCCAGTGTTGAACCTGTGCCACCGGGAATTGCCTGGATCAGCGTGCCTGCAACGGTCAGTTCTACGTTCGAGAATCGCTACACACCTGCCGGACGACAGCAGTGGTTGCATGCCATTGCCCCATCGATTACCGAAGCTGCACTGCCGAGAGTGTGGCGTACTGCGCCGATTGTGTTGCTAGGACCGGTCTTACACGAATGTTCGCCGACGCTGGCGACATTCTTTGCCGGTGCGCTGATTGGCGCTACAGCTCAGGGCTGGCTTCGCGATTGGGAAGCTGATTTGCCGTCACCGATCCGTCCTCGGCGCTGGCGACCAACGCCAACCGATCTGGCGCATGTGCATGTACTGACGTTGAGCAGCGAAGATGTTGGTGGTGATACTGAATTGGCGGCTCACTACGCTCGTCTGGTGCCGATAGGCATTGTCACTCACGGCGCAGCGGGTGCAACCATGTTTGTGCATGGTCGACCACACCACATTGCGGCGTTTCCGGCGCAGGAAGATGATCCGACTGGCGCCGGTGATGTCTTCGCTACGGCTTTTCTCATTCGTCTCTGGGAAACCGGTGATCCATTTCAGGCCGCTCGTTTTGCCGCTGCAGCGGCAGCATGTGTTGTTGAAGGGCCTGGAGACGCAGCTCTTCCTGATCGGGGACAGATTGTCCGGCGCATGGCAACTGTACCCGATCAGTCGTAAGAGGATCAGCGGCTAGCGTTCCAATCGGTATGGCACACTGGTTACCACTGTTCCGCGTAGACGTAACGCGGTCTTAATCAACAGACCGGTCTGATTATGTAGTAAATGCTCCCACCAGCGGGCCGGAACAAATTCGGGGAGGATCACGGTGATCACATCATCGCCGTAGCGCGTCTCGACCTCTTCAAGGTAGCGTAAGATCGGGTTGATCAACGAACGGTAAGGCGATTCAAGCACCACTAGTGGTATCTCGCAGCCCCATTGGTGCCAACGGGTCCGAAGTTTTTCGGTAGCTTCGGGGTCAAGATCAACGTAGACAGCAGTAACATTATCCGGGGCGATAGAGCGAGCGTATTGTAAAGCCGGCAATACTCCTCGGTGAATACCACTGACCAGTACAATCGCAGTATGGCGGCGCAGTTCGGGCGGTAAAATGGCTCCACTCAGCGACAATTGTTCAGCTACACGCCGGTAGTGCTGGTTAATCGCTCGGAACATGAGGACCAGCAACGGGATAGCGGTAATAACGATCCAGGCACCGTGGGTGAATTTAGTAACGATCAGAATGATCAACACGATCCCGGTGAGAGTAGCACCGATTCCATTGATCAATGCGCTGTATTGCCAGCCTGGTTGCTTGCGGCGAATATGTCGGCGTACCATGCCCGATTGCGAGAGCGTAAAGGACGTGAAAACACCGACAGCGTACAGCGGTAGCATTGCGATCTCGTTGGCACGAAAGATCATGACCAGGATCGCCGAGCAAAAACCCAACATCAGAATGCCGTTTGAGAAGACTAACCGATCACCGCGCGAAGAAAACTGACGGGGAAGGAATCGGTCGCGTGACAAAAAGGATGCCAGGCGCGGAAAATCGGCAAAAGCAGTGTTCGCGGCTAGCACCAGGATTAGCGCCGTAGCTATCTGAATGAAGACGTACATCGGGCCAACCCCGAAAATTGTACGCGCAATTTGTGAGACGATAGTCTCGTGAGTGAACTCATTCGGTACAGCTTGATGGGCATAAGCCAGCCAGGTGATGCCGAGGAACATCGTTACCAACAGGCTGATCATCCAGGTCAGGGTGATTGCAGCATTTCGTGACTCCGGTGGTTTAAAAGCCTGTACACCATCGCTGATTGCTTCAATCCCAGTCAGTGCAGTACATCCTGCCGCAAAAGCGCGCAAAATGAGCCAGAGCGATACCATTTCGCTTGTCAAGGGAATGTCAGGATCAATCGAATGCTGTACCGGTTCGGCACCGTACAGCAGATCATTAACGATCCCTACCCCAATCATCATTAAAATCCCGCTAATAAATGCGTATGTTGGTACCGAGAAGATGAGGCCACTCTCCTTTGCACCGCGCAAATTCGCAATAGTAACGATCAGGATACAGACCAGGGCAATTTCTACGGCATGATCGCGTAATGTGGGGAATCCCCAGTTGGTTGCCAGCGAGGTAATTGCAGCGACTCCGGCTGAAATACTCACAGCTACCGTCAGCACATAGTCGATGAGAAGGGCGCCGGCAGCAACTAACCCTGGTAGGTCACCCAGATTGTCGCGAGTGACGATATAGCCACCGCCGCCTTGCGGGTAGGCATGAATGGTTTGTCGATAGGAAAAGCCAACAATTATGAGTAAACCGGCAATCGCTGCCGCAATTGGTAATGAAAGTCCTAATGCGGTGCTGCCTCCCAACACGAGAATGGTGAGAATTGCCTCTGTTGCATACGAGACAGAAGACAGCGCGTCAGAGGAGAAGACGGCAAGCGCAGTTGCTTTGTTGAGACGCTCTTGATGTTGGTGTTCGGTCGCAATCGGTCTGCCGACGAGAATGCGCTTAATCTGGGCAAACATAGCCACAGGATCCTTGCTCTGGCACTAGGATGTTGTTCTGGTGCGTGTCACAAAAAATACGGAACGCTAACCGCGCACGGCAGTCGGCGTTCCGTCGGCTGTCGAACGCAGGGTCGATGCTTCATCAACCTGCGCATCATCATTGACGCTCACTGCGCGATCATAGCACTTTTGTTCCTTCACGTCAATATACGTTATACGTTTGATACCGAACCAGGGCATTTCAAAGTGTTCCCCCGACCCGGCAGAAGCGAGGAGATGAGGAGAGAGACGTGATACCAATCCCTCATTGAAAGACCGTGTTTGGGATTGGGAGCTGAGCCACCGCTGCGCGTATCCACGGCCAACCCGTGCGGCGTTTCCTCTGCTCACCGTCCGCAGTTTCCTGTTGCAACTCGTGTGCGACGGCTGCTTTCTTCGCGTCTCATAACCCATCGGTGTTCCCTGCCGTCCTATTGCGCAGGGATGCACACCCGCGCTTGGCAGGATGCAGCACCGGCAAATACGCTGGGTGTTCAAGGCGCTGGACCGGAACCGTCGCAGCGGCGTTCCCGTGCTGCCCCGGCGCACGATCCCAGACCACCGCCGTGACCCCGCGTTCCCCCCACCGCCAGCGCGTCGCCGCCAGGGTCGCAGCAGTCACATTCGCACGCCACGCCCACTGCACCACGCCGCTTCCCCCATGAACGGCAATGGTCAGGCAGACCCATGTGCGCTCCCATACTCCCGGCTGTACGACCGTTCCCCCGCACGGCGCCCACGACCAGCGCACCTGCCCACGCCATCCGATGCGTATGTCGTCCCTCCCATTCCCGGCTGCGGGGTGCGCCCCGATCGCTGCTCCCGCCGTGGCACGCCCCCTGTGTTCCAGGCGTCTTGCGCTTCCGCCGACACCGTGGGGATAAACGGACGCGGCACGTTCTTCCGTCATCCCGCACGCTGAACGAGCGCATCCATTCCCGACCAGGGGCACCCACGCCACGGCATCCTGCACCCGTTGCACCTGACCCACAGCCGCCTGCGGCTTCAGCTCGGCGACCGGCGCATCGCGCAGGCGGCAGGCATGACCACGCCTGCCCGTGCGCTGGCGAAGCACGTTGTCGCGCCCCCCTTCCGATCCCACGCCACCCCATCCGGCACCGTCCGCAAATGACAGCCAATGGCGGCGGCTCCGTCGTAGAGAGACCGCCCGTTGCGCACCACCCACCACGCCGGCAGGCGCATCCGCAGTTGGCAGTCGTGCTCGTTCAGGGATCATCGTTGCCGTTCTTCGTCGCGCTTGTTCCATGCCACGTGCGAGCGTCGCATTGGTCTGTTTCCGTCTCCCATGGGGGGCCAGGTTGATGGGATGATACACGGTTTTCACAGGTAGAATTGGCATTAGAAGTGACACGACCTTGACAGCAGTCCTGCTGGAAGACAACAATACCGGTAAGACGATTCCAGGGAAAAGGAGGAAATATGTCTAAGCTCCGAAACTTTGGGTTACTTGTCGTCTTATGCAGTGTTCTGGTGACAACTGCAATCGCATTTGATCCGACGACGCAAACCCCAGCACTGTTGTACGATGAGGCGCTTACGGTGTACTACGGTAATCTGGCCCGTCGTGCAGCAGGACAGCCACCATTACGCTGGAATCTGCAACTGACGCATGCCTCGCGCTGGTTTGCCTGGGATTCGGTTGAGAATCGACCAACGCCGTATTGTGGCCATCAGGATACTAACGGTCAGTGGCCCAGTGATCGGGCGCCACGCTTTGGCTATCTTGGGAGTAGTGGTACCGAAAATGCGTATTGCGGTTATATGTTGCCACAGGATGCAATCAATGGCTGGTTGAACAGTTCTGGTCATCGTGCCAATCTGTTGAGTGATGCGCATCGTGAAATCGGGTTGGGTTATTACCGTCGTGTTAGTGATGGACGTGGGTATATCGCCCAGCTTTTTGGGAATGATGCCTCCTATGCGCCGGTCATTATCGAGAATGAAGCGATCAATACGCTGAATCCTGAGGTGGCGCTGTATATTCATCAGACTGCGAACCAGAATAGCTTTACCGGTGCCCGCCCTGCTACCGAGATGATGATCGCGAGCGAGCCATGTTTCGTTGACGCCACCTGGCAACCGTTTGCCACAGAGACGCGCTTCCAGCTTCCTGGCGGGCAAGGCTGGCGTACTGTCTATGTCAAAACCCGCGATATTGTTGGGGCAACGCGGGTGGTCAGCGATACTATTTATCTCGGCGCCGATCCACCAATTCCTGAACTGGCGGCTACGCTCAGTGATAGGCAGCCGACGGTAATGCTCACCGATCTTAGTCATCCGTTATTACCACAGGTACAGTTTAGTCCGGGTTGGTTCGTGGACGACACCTTCTCTACCTTTAGTCTGCTCTGGGGTGCTGGCGAACGGGTGACCGATTCAGATGCCTACGGTGGAAGCGCGTTTCGTCTCAATTTGGCAGGAATGGAGTCTTCGGCGTGGGTGTGGGAGTATCAGCCTACCGTGCTAAACAATCTTGCGCTGGTTGCGTATATCCGTCTGAAAGTTGCAAACAATACGAGCGTAAATCAGGTAGCGCGGGTAGCAATAAAGAGTGGTGATACCGAATACGGTCCGCTAGTGCTGCGCGGCATCGACTTTACGGCTGCCAATCAGTATCAGGAGTTTGCATTACCGTTTGTGTACCGTGCGGGCGATCCGTTTTTAACCTTTCAATTCTGGCGTAGTGGATCAACCGAGGTGTTTGTTGATGGGGTGACACTGTTTTCAGCACCCCGACCGATCACGAACCCGTTCACGCTAGATATGTTCGGCGGTAACTATCGCGGTCAGGGGATTTGGGTGCGCTATACCAACGGTGTAACCTTTTCCGATTTCAGTGAGATTCCCGTCATACCATCTCAGCCGATAGAGACTCCTGTTCGATCAATACTTGTGTCACGTCAGAGCCAACCGTTCTCGCTGACCATCACGACTCTTTGTGCGCAAGCCGGGATGCAGGTAACAGCAAATGAACCATGGTTAACAGGTGTGACCGAGAGTGGTATATTGAGATTGAGTATCGATCCAGGCGGAATGAACACCGGTCTCTATGAGGGTCGAGTGACGCTCACAATGCCAGGATCAACGTTTCGTTTGACAATTCCGATCAGATTGCAGGTGGTTGATCAGATATTCACGACCTTTGCCCCATTAGTGGTGCGGTGACTTATGCGGCGTTGGTTTGTGCTCTGGTTGATTGTATTGAGTGCATGTTCACTCACGAATACATCATCAGTTTCAACTGCAACAATCGTTGATCCGCCAACGGTGTTAAGTGATTTCAGCTTACCAGCCAGTACCGGCGGTGAAGTGCGGTTGAGCGATTTGCGTGGTCAGCCGGTGTTACTCTACTTTGGGTACACACGCTGCCCTGACTATTGTCCAATAACGCTGAGCGAGTTTCGGCGGGTACGGGAAGAGCTCGGTGATGATGGCGAGCGGGTACATTTTGTGCTGATCAGTGTTGATCCGGTTTACGATACGCCAGAGGTATTGGCAACGTATCTGCAAGCCTTCGGCGCAGGATTCATCGGGTTGCAGGGCAATGATGCCACGCTCCGCCGGATCAGCAAAGAATACGGTCTGACCTACCGTCATGGTGGTGGTCATCAGCATCACGGGAGCGCTGGAGTTGAACACAGTACAGCGAGTTATTTGATCGATCAAAATGGCCGGTTACGGATCGTTTATCCGTATGGAACTGCGGCTAGTGTGTATGTGCAAGACATTCGCACTCTCCTGAAAGAAACGCCATGAACACTCGCCTGAGTAGACGTTCGCTCCTCTTGTGTGGCTTGCTTACGCTAGGTGGATCGGTTGTCCGCGCTCAAACCCCAGAGACGCACTCGATCTATCTTCCTATGGTCATTCATTCGCCGCTCCCTGGAACCCTGCTCGGCCCCGCTACCGGTACGGTTGAAGCAGCGATTGCCTGGCTTGCGCCCCGCAGTACGGCATACACTCCTTACGATGTCGGTGTTATTGTCAATGGCTATGCCAGAATTGGGGAAGCTGCCGGTTTAGACTGGTTTCTGGCTATTGCCCAGTGTGCTCACGAGACAGGCCATTTGACTTCGTGGTGGTGTCAACGACCACGGCGTAATCCGGCAGGAATTGGCGTTACTGGCGAAACTCGTGAAGCACCACCTGATCAACCGCCTGGTCCAGATTGGGCCTGGGATGAGACGATCCAGCGTTGGCGAGCGGGTTTGAGTTTTGCCTCGTGGGTTGATGAGTCGATTCCGGCCCATCTGGGTCGTTTGCTTGCCTATGCTTTACCTGCTGGCGCCGGTACGCCGTATCAGCAGCAACTGATCGACTATGCACTCTGGCGGCGTCCGTTGCCCGATCATCTTCGTGGTGTGGCAGTGACGATCACCGATCTTAATGGTCGGTGGGCGTGGCCGGGCACCGAGTATGGCCAACGCATCCTGGCTCTGGCTGAACGAATGCGTAGTGTAAGCAGCGGATAACAACTTGTATCACTGATTCGTGATGATTTGGTTCAGGTGTCGGCCACTGTTAGAGTGTGCCTAAGCATTTGCTACCTTTCAGTGTCTTTCCAGCCTCAGCCCCCTTCTTTTCCACCGTGAGAAGAGAGGTAGGTCTGATGAGCGCAGTTGCGCATTGGTTTGAGGTGTGCTATACAATTGTATCAGGTTGCCATATTCTGCGCAACTTTAGCAAAAAAGCGCCTGTAGATAGGTAAACATTGCCCTGGTGTTGATAGACCAAACATCTGCGATGTGCGTAGAGGTAGGTCGTATGACATTCCCTTGGGAACCTGATGTGTCACAGCCAACGATAGTGCGCTTGAGTAGATAGTATACAAGGCCATGAATAACCAGTTGACAATCCGTGTAGTGCAGGGTGCATCCTTATCGGAAGCAGCGCGCAACCACATTATCGCTCTTTGTAACAAAGCTTACAATGAGGACCTTGCGCCGTTGTTTGATACGTTTGTTGGTGCCAGCCATGTTCTCGGCTACTACAATAGCCTTCTTGTCAGTCATGCCTTGTGGGTGAACCGCTATCTGCAAGTTGGCAATGCTCCTCTTCTGCACACTGCCTACATTGAAGCGGTGGCAACAGACCCTGCTTACCGTCGTCGTGGTTTTGCGACAGCCATCGTGAAATATCTCGTCAACGAGATTCAGGACTACGAATTAGCAGCACTGTCGCCGTTCGATGTTGCCTTCTACGAGCGACTTGGATGGGAGCTTTGGCGTGGGCCATTATATATCAGGACTGAAAACGGTCTATTATCATCACCTGCTGACGAGCAGGTGATGATTCTTCGCCTTCCAAAAACACCACCATTAAATCTGAGTGCGCCAATTTCAGCCGAATGGCGTGAGGGCGAGTTGTGGTGAAGACATCGCAACCTGATCTAGATGTATCTGTTAGTTCATTAGCCCTATCAATACGCACTTTAGCCGCACAATACATCATCCTATGACAAGTAAAACGACCTCCATTTTTCCGTTTTGGTCTGCATTAACTATTTATTGGTTGTTAACCGGTACATTGCTGCTTGCGTCAGTAAGTAATACCCATGGAAGTTTTATATATCCACTAGACGACACCTATATACACATGGCAATGGCAAAGCATTTTGTGAGAGATGGTATATGGGGGGTAGACAAGAGCAGCTTTTCTTCAAGCACATCGTCTCCTCTATGGACGCTCCTGATAGCTATAACGTATAAGATCTTTAGTGTTAACATCTGGTCGCCATTACTCTTGTCGCTAATATCTGGATCTTTGATAATCTATTGTTGTTATCGATTACTTGCTACTAACACAAATCCACTAAGACTATTTCTGTTACTCCTCGTGATAACAGCTTTCGTTCCATTACCAGTCTTAACCCTCACAGGAATGGAACATCTCTTACATGGTCTCCTAACATTATTACTGATTTACCTTGTACCTGCGTACTTATCTAAAGATAGTTTTCAGTTTAAATCGTATATTTTGTTAATAACATTGGCAAATCTGATAACGGCAACTCGATATGAAGGCATTCTGCTCGTTTTTTTAATCACATTGCTCTTTCTTAGTAGAAAGCGTTTTTGGGAAGGGTTGTTTTTTACTGTAAGTAGTTTTGTATTGATTACAATCTACGGATGTATCTCTCTTTACAACGGATGGTACTTTTTGCCCAACTCCGTTTTGTTAAAGGGAAATACGCTCCAATTTACACTAGAGGGTATCATTGCTTTTTTATGGCGGATGATTAATCATTTCTACTTCTCTCCTCACGTTGTGGCTCTCCTTATTGCTTGTTTGATTTTATATTTGCGGTTCAAACATCAATTGAAGGAAAGCGAAAAAATCTTAATGGCTCTGTCTGTCTTAATAACATTCACGCACCTGCTGTTTGCCGGAGTCGGCTGGTTCTTTCGCTATGAGGCATATATTGTGTTAATTTTGATGGTTGTTTTCGCGGATGTCCTAAATAAGTATTTTGACTTCCAACGTATAAAGATTAACAAGGAAAGTTTGTATGATTATGGAGCAATAGTATTTCTGGTATTCTTATTCTTAGTACCGTTAGCGATGAGAACAGGCTTGTCATTCTCTCAATATCCCAGGGCGGTAACAAATATCTATGAACAACAATATCAAATGGGATTGTTTTTGCAGAAGTATTATCAGGGGCAATGTGTTGCAGCCAATGATATTGGAGCGATCAATTATCTGGCAGACATATGTACGGTGGATTTGTACGGTTTAGCAAATATGGAGGTTGCGAAATATAAATTTAGTGGTTCATATGATGAACATGTGATACGTCGACTCGTGTTGGATAATAAGGTGAAAGTTATAATTATTTATAATGATTGGTTTGACGGAAACATTCCTTCTGATTGGATAGAAGTCGGTAGGTGGAAAATCTTGAATAACGTAGTTACCGGTGGTGACGAAATCTCATTTTATGCGCCAGATATTTCGTCTGAGAAAAGTTTGAGAAAGAATCTTATTGACTTTTCCGGTGCGCTTCCAGCAACGATCATACAATCTGGAAGCTATCTATCACCGTGAAACGCTTAACAAAACGGGCATGCAAGTCGGCACTTCAGTTGAGAATGGTGTATGAGGTGTTCATTATTGTTGCAGGGGTTTTGAAAGTACTCAGTTTTTGGTTATGTTCACCGATAAACGCCGTTTCCCCCGTCACGACGATCTCCGAACTCCGAATCGATGCCGCTGGCCCTGGGGCGCGGGCGCCGATCCGCACCCGGCAGCGGTATACCTAGGCCCGTCGCAGGAGTACACCCGCTGGACGGGTTCTCGACCCGCCCCTGCCATACGCGCACGCGCATCATCGGCGCACGACCAAGGGCCTGACCGGAGACCACCTCGACACAGAACGCAGCATGCCTTTGCCCATGCTGTGAACCTTCCTCTCACTCCTCACTCCTCGCTCCGCTCACTCTTCTCTCCTCTCCCCTCTCACCTCACGTCTGCCCGGTCGGGTGAGACTGTTGAAAAGCCCTATTATTGTTGGGATCATACTTGACGGGCAGCTAGTCTGGGTCGTATAATAAGAGCGTGTTAAGAACGGCAATACTCCCGCGATGGAGGCCGACTATGAAATCATGTATGACAATGCGGTTGAGTGGTGTATAGGGCGGTACAGACCGATGTCTGTAGCCGCCCTTGATGTTTTCCGGGCGCGCAATGAAGGAGGTTCCGTATGCACTCGGATTTGATCGGTAAAATTGAGAAGGCCCGGCGCTATGCGGCTGAACCGGAGCGGATCAAGTTCAGCGATCTGCGGGCAACGTTCCACGGTGGCAATAGTAACCATGTCGTTTCGCTGCATAATGGTCAGTGGGCATGTGACTGCTCGTTTTTCAAGATGTGGGGTACCTGCGCCCACGTTATGGCAATGCAGCGCATTCTTCACCCTATGCTGACTGAAGAGGCTCGCCAACCTGACCTGGCAGTGGCTCAGCCCGCTCTAGATGATTGACAACGTATCTCAAGGTGAGATTGACGCCGAGGCACGGCGCGGCGATACTGATAGCGGGGCGATTGGCGCCCCGCTATTGGTTATTTGGTGAGGTGATATGACACCGCTCATTATTGCGCATCGTGGAGCATCGGCTGATGCGCCCGAAAATACGCTGGCTGCTTTTGAATTGGCACGTCGCCAGCAAGCCGATATGATCGAGCTTGATGTACAACTCACGGCGGATGGCGAGATAGTGGTTTTTCACGACGATACGACGATGCGCTGGAACGGACAGCCTGATGCGGTTGTCCATCTGACCCTGGCGCAACTTCGTCGACTCGATATTGGTGGTGAGCGAGTTCCTACGTTAGCCGAGACACTGGATTGGGCGCGTCATGCAGCAATGCCGCTCAATGTCGAGCTGAAACGTCCAGGCATGGCTGCGCGCTGTACGCAACTTATTCGTGAATTTAGATTGGCCGATCAGGTGATCATTTCCTCATTTTATGAACAGGCGTTACGTGAACTGCGGGCTGTCGATCCAACCATTCGGCGAGGCTATCTGATGGGGATTCGGAGTTATCGCCCCGACATACGTCTGCGCGAGTTCTGGCCGTTTCTGGCGTTGCGCCGAATTGAGGCGACGGCGTGGCATCCTTACCACGGCTTACCCGGTATCAACTGGGTTTTACCGAAGGTACGACAGGCCGGTTATCAGGTGAATGTCTGGACGGTCGATGATCCGGTGCGCCTTCGCGAACTGGCAACTCTTGGTGCGAGTGGACTGATCACAAACACGCCGGCTGCAGCACGCGCTGCACTTTCTTCAAGGATATCTGCTTGAAACGATTCTGGCTAGTTGTGCGCGGAATAGGGCCATTGCTAGCAGTGCTGGTTGTGCTAATCGGTGGGCCAGCACTGCTGGCCTGGTTGATCGGTGGCGGGCCGTTTGATTGGCGTTACATCCTGATCGGCCTTGGTGTGGCAGTGCTTCTGATCCTGGTCGGCGGCCTGATCTTAGGGTGGGCGTTAGGGAAGCGCCTGAAAGGTGACTAAGTGTCATCAATCGTGCGCTCGAGTGCGATCAGGCGGGGGACAATCGCACGTCGTAGCTCAACATACTGTTGTGACAACCAGTGCCCGATCCTGCGTAGATGAGGTGCTGGCGCCTTGCGCAACCAGCGCAGCCCAAAACGACCAATCAGGTGCAAGCGGCGGAGCAGACGATCACGCCGACCGAGCAGGATGATCGCTAGCACATAACCGGGCCAACCGGGAATGATGGGGAAGAGCGAACCAATAATCCCAACAATGAGAAATATGATACCGAGTGTGCGGCGCACCATCGGATTAAAGCGTAAAAATCGAAAGACTGTTCTCATCATGCGCATATCCTATCCCGATTGATCAAACGACAGCGTGTTTTCCTATCTATGTATTGTACCCCGCTGGTGATACCATTTGTAGCATACAATGTTGACAGTATGCTACATTTTTGCTGAAATATTGTCATTCTGATTAGAGGAATAATCCCTCTTCTGGTGGTGGAGGTGAACTGGAATGGCAGAGCAATCATGGTGGCGACGGATTATAACAGCTATTGAACACGAGTATGAACGTCGTCTGCGGCGGGCAAGCCTGCTTGGTGAGTACAAGCTGGCTGATGATCATCATGCGCATACCATGCCTACGACCACGTCTACCCATCCTGTGGACGAAGAGGAGGCGGTCATCGTTAATGTACCGCGTGGGACACGTATTGAGCGTCATGAGGCACGACACGAGGAGTAGTTATTTGACATAATCAACACACGAGGAGAGGAAGGGGAGCGGGGGGCTGCCCTCACCCCCGTCCCCTCTCCCGCACTGCGGGGTACCCTCACCCCCTGCCCCTCTCCCGCACTGCGGGAGAGGGGTGATCTGGGTTATAAATGCGGTATCGTTGAGAGATACAGGATCGCCCCTGCTCCGCTCATCCCCCCCTTCCGCTCCCGCAGCGTGGGAGAGGAAGGGGGGCTGGGGGGGGGGAAGGTGAGGGTGCCGCTCTGCTTACATCACATCATTGACAGGAAAGGCTAAGCAGCACCCTATAAATTTCCACGTCGGGCCTGTTCGCGTTCGATAGCCTCAAAGAGCGCTTTGAAGTTCCCCTTACCGAACCCGCGGCTCCCCTTGCGCTGAATAATCTCGATGAAGAGCGTCGGACGATCTTGAACCGGCTGGCTGAATATTTGCAGCAAATAACCTTCTTCGTCGCGATCAACCAGAATACCGCGCTCTTGTAGTGCCTGGCGGCTTTCATCAATCTTGCCTACACGCTCTTCCAGATCATCGTAGTAGGTGTCGGGAACGTGGATAAAGGGAATACCGGCGGCACGTAACGCATCGACCGTGGCACAAATGTCACCGGTAGCTAGGGCAATATGTTGAACGCCAGGACCACCGTAGTATTCGAGAAACTCCTCGATCTGGCTCTTGCGTCGCCCTTCGGCCGGTTCGTTGATCGGAAACTTAATCCGGCCAGTGCCGTTCTGCATAACCTTTGACATCAACGCACTATACTCAGTGCTGATGTCGTGATCATCAAAGTGTACGAGCTGGCTGAAACCGAGTACGTCGCGATAGTAGTTGACCCAGCGGTTCATGGCCCCTAGCTCAACATTCCCGACGATATGATCGATGGCAGCAATACCAGTTTCGGGCGCCGGCAGGTCGGTGGTCATCGGCTCGAAGCCGGGCATGAATGCTCCCCGGTAATCTTCCCGTTCGATAAACGAATGGACAGTATCACCATAGGTAGCAATCGTCGCTTTGATGATCCGACCGTGCTGATCGACGTATTCGGTGGGGGGTTGCACCGGAATACCACCACGGGCAATTGCTGTTTCATAGGCGGTAACAGCATCGCGTACCCGCAGTGCAATGTCCTTGACTCCATCGCCATGGTGGGCAATATGGTGAGCAATCGGGTGATCGGGGATGAGCGGTGCAGTTAACACAAAACGCACGTTTCGTCGCTCTAACACATAGCTGGCTCGATCACGCACCCCCGTTTCAAGACCGGCATACGCAACCGGTCGCAGACCAAGCGTCGTGCGGTAGAAATGAGCCGCCTGGCGGGCATTGCTTACGTAAAACTCGACATAATCAATTCCAAGAAGATCAAGCGGATCGGCAGCGCACATACGGCACCTCCATATCAGGGCGATGCGTCCACCCCGATTGTGATTTGGTTACCAATTGCGTGCCAGGCGTGGACGCATCACGCGCCGGCAACGCACGCAGCACTATCCTGGCTGGAACGGTTCTGCATCGCTCCAGAGTTTTTCAAATGCGGCCTGGAGAAAGAGACCGAAACTGGGATGAGTGACACACAGGGCAGTAAAGCTTAGTGCACCGGTCGTTGGGTTTTGCAGCGATAGGAGGGCAATGCGGCGGTCGTAGAGATTGACTTTGAGCGGTAACGATTCGATTAGTCGGGCCTGCTGACCCCATTCGACAAACTGCCTGACCCATTCACGCCGTTCGGCATCGTCGAGTATCGACCGTTCGTACAGTGCTCGATAGCGAACGCCACGCCGAAGTGGTTCCGCTACTTCGGCAAGATTGGCCGCACGATCACCCAGGAGTGGTAGTTTGAAACAGACACAAATTTCGCGTTCTGCATTCTGCGCCAGGGCCAGTGCTCGCTCAACGACCAGGCGGCGGTCGAGCAAGACATCAACATAATCGAGTGGGTCAATCTGATCATTACCAGCGGCAAACGTGGGGGTAAGCATCGCTAACAGAGTTTGCAAGCCTTCGGTCAGGGTGGCCTGCTCATGCTCAAATTGTTGACGCCGCTGTTCGATAAGTGCTGGCAGGGCAATGGCCGGATCGATCGCTACGTAACGTCGCTGACCATCACTATGGCGTTCAATGGCCAGACCGCGAGCACAGAGTGAAGCTAATACATCATAAATGCGCTGGCGTGGTACCCCCGCTCGCACGGCTACCTGCACGGGAGTGAAACCGCGATGTTCGAGCAAAGCCAGATAGGTGGCCGCTTCGTAGCGGTTTAACCCAAGTGCCATCAGTTGATCTTGCACACGATCAGTCATCGATCTCTATTTCATTGTCACCACTTATCAGTGGTGTTATTATACCATGTTACACTTTGAACGGCAACTCATGGTAAGCTAGAGCCGCAGCTTTTCCACATGTTTTTCCTTCCCGGCAGTGGGAGAGAAAGGAGAGGAGTGAGCGATGAGAAGGGGGCGGGTTCTCGGCCCAACCGCAGCGTGTGTAGAGACACGCCGTTTCCCGTTCTGTCAATGTTCTACGGCCAAACTCCTGGTGGTTCGCCGATCATGCCCTTCAGTGCACTGTCGGGGCATGTTCCGAACTCGCTGCAAGATTATCGTTCCCCTCTCGCAGCAAGAGGAAACAGGTCAGGCTCGCATCGTACAACACAGGCCAGCGGTCAGTGATCTCGGGCAAAAGGCATTTGGAAACGTTGAAAACTCCTCTGCTAGAGCAACGATGTCGTGGCGTTTATCATCATGAGTGTCATACGGTTATCACTATGTGGTATTTCACCCCCTACATCCTGTTCCCACTTACTGCGGCAATGCTGGCTATGATGGCCATGTTTCAGGCGTGGTCGTACCGACAATTGCCGGTAGCGCAGGTTTTTCTCGGCATGATGGCCTGTACCGTCTGGTGGTCATTGTGTAATGCGCTGGAATTGTCACATACCACTGTTGAGGGCAAGATTTTGCTGAGCAGTATTCAATACATCAGTGTGGTTGGTGTACCGTTCTTCTGGCTCCTGTTTGCTCTGTTCTATACCAATCGTGCTCACGTGGTATCACGCAGGCTCCTGCTCGTTCTGCTCACGCTTCAGGGTAGTTTCCTCTTGGGTGCCTGGACAAACTCCTGGCATCGGCTGATGTGGCCAACTGTGGAATTAACCTACACTGCAAACGGTCTTTGGGTACTGACCGGCCCGAACGGGCCGTTGTGGTATGCAAGTGTGCTGAATGCGTATGGAATGGTGCTGGTTGGTACCGTGTTGATGATCTCCCAGGCTCGTCGTAGTCGGGCGCTCTACCGGGCGCAAGCGATCAGCCTCCTGATCGGTGCACTATTGCCGTGGGTTACGAGCATTCTCTTTGTTACCGGCCTCAGTCCGATTCCCTCTATCGATACGACACCAGTTGCCTTTGCGTTAAGTGGCCTGGTCTTCACAGTCGCGATGCGACGCTTCCGCGTGCTTGACATCTTGCCAGCCGCACGTGAGATGATCGTGGATCAAATGCCTGATGCGATCATCGTACTCGATACTGGCAATCGGGTCATCGACCTGAATCCGGCAGCACAATCGATTCTGGCTGTATCAGTAGATGTTCTTGGGCGTTCGTTAGCGGAGGTAGCGCCGTACTGGTTGGTAGATCAGGTACGTGATCGCTACGAAGGGCAGTTTGAGGTGAATCATACCCATGCCCTGGGGACGACTACCTATGATCTCCGCTGCACGACACTGCGCGATCGCGATGGTAACCCGACTGGACGGATTCTGGTGCTACGGGATATTACGCTCTTCAAACAGGCCGCATTGGCGTTGCAAGAGGCGAAAGAGGCAGCTGAGGCTGCTAACCAGGCCAAGAGTGCATTTCTGGCTACAATGAGCCATGAATTACGCACGCCACTGACGGCCATTTTGGGGTACAGCGAGTTTGTGCGCCAAGACTTACAGAGTCGCGGATTAGACGATCTGACCGCCGATCTCAATCGTATCATTACCTCTGGGCGGCATCTGCTGACGCTGATTAACGATATTCTCGATTATGCTCGGATAGAGGCGAATGCGGTAAAGATTCACCCTGAGCCGGTGAATATCGCGCTGCTGATCAATGACGTGGTCTCGACATTGCAAGGTCTGGCTACGCAGAGGCAAAATACGTTGACCGTGGCAGTCGAACCCGATGTACCACCGATAGTAACCGATCCAATACGTTTACGCCAGGTTTTGCTGAATCTGGTGGGCAATGCCTGCAAGTTTACCGAACAAGGGACTATTCACGTCCATTGCTATCGTTCGGCAGCAGATATGATCCAGATTGACGTTCGAGATACCGGCATCGGTATCGCCGCCGATCAGCTTCAGCGGCTTTTTCAGCCGTTCATGCAGCTTGATAACAGCACAACCAGGCGATACGGCGGAACCGGTCTGGGGCTGGCAATTAGTCAGCGGCTCTGTCGGGCAATGGGTGGTGAGATTGTGGTGAAGAGCGAACCGGGTTGCGGTTCAACCTTTAGTGTGCGTTTACCGTTAGTTGAAGTCACACAATGGCGCCACGAGCAGGAACTGGAGGGTGTGTGAGGAGAGCCGGATAAGGCGTATCTACACCCTACCCCCCTTTACGTGTGTGTCTGAAAAATGCCTCTTGTTTTTGGGAATGCGTGCTAGAGGCCTGCGTTCTGATCTGGGGTGAGCGAGTGGAACTCGGTTTGAGCGGGAGATAGACTCTGTCCCTTAGCGCGTGGCTGTTTAGAGCACGGCGAGCAGCGCTCAATTTCCACCAGCCCATATTATAATTGCTGAAACCACACTGCGGCAGTCCATCACCAATCCCAATATCTTGAAAGGAATATTCAGACCCTTAAGGGCCGGGGCACGTGATCACGTGCCCTGCTACCTAGTGTCGTGCTAATCGGCTGTGCCTGACGCTGTCGCCGTAGTTGGCGTTTCGAGGGTACCTAACGGTCGCTTGAGCACATAGAGCATTGCGGCTGTAACGAGGGTACCTGCTAGGATGGCAACGATATACATCGGCAGATTACCAACCGCATTGGGGATAGGAAGAACGAAGATACCACCGTGTGGAACGGCTAACGTTGCCCCAAAGACCATTGAGAGTGCACCCGCAACTGCCGAACCAACCATGATTGAGGGAATAACGCGGAAGGGGTCTTTAGCGGCAAAGGGAATTGCCCCCTCAGTGATGAAAGAAATACCGAGTACGGCCGCAGCTTTTCCCGCCTCACGCTCTTCGGCGGAGAAACGATCCTTGAACAAGAGGGTTGCTAGTGCCAGTCCAAGTGGTGGAGTCATACCGGCAGCCATTACCGCAGCCATAGGTGTGGTTACCTGTGATGCCAGCAGGCCGGTCGCGAAAGTGTAAGCAGCTTTATTGACCGGCCCGCCCATATCGAAGGCCATCATTGCACCCAGGATCAGACCAAGGATCAGGGCACTGCTTTGCTCCATACTCTTAAGCCAGGCAGTTAGCGCATTAAGGGCTGAACTCACCGGTTGACCGATAACGTAAATCATCAGGAGACCAACAAAGAGCGAACTGAGCAAAGGGAGGATCAGAACGGGTTTGAGACCGGCCAATGTTTTGGGTAGGTTGAGATTCTGATTGAGCCACAAGGTGGCGTAACCGGCAATGAAACCGGCCAGAATACCACCCAGAAAACCAGAACCCGTTGCAGATGCCAGCATACCGCCGATCATCCCCGGAGCCAGGCCAGGCCGATCTGCAATTGAGAAGGCGATAAAGCCAGCCAGGATCGGTACCATGAGGGCAAAGGCAGATGGTGCACCGATCTGGAAAAGTGCCCAGCCCAATGAGCCACGATTAGTCTCTTCATAGACATAAATGCCGCCAAACGCGAATGCTAACGCAATTAACAAACCACCGGCAACCACGAATGGCAGCATGTAGCTTACACCGGTCATCAGATGTTTGTAAGGGCCAGCTATGCTGGCAGCACGTGCTGCTTTGGCTGCGGCAACCTGATCGACCAGATTTGATTGTGCTGCAGCACTTGTCTTTATCCTGGCCTGTTCAAGAGCAGCTTTAATCACCCCTACCCCGTCGTGTATTGCTGCTTTGGTGTTGGTTTCGTAGACCCGCTTACCGGCAAACCGACTGAGATCGACTTTGGTGTCGGCTGCGATAATCACCACCTCGGCAGCGGCGATGTCCGCTGCGGTCAGTGTATTCTCAGCGCCGACCGACCCTTGCGTTTCAACCTTGATCGTGTGACCAAGACTCTCCGCACCGCGCTGTAGCCCTTCTGCCGCCATAAAGGTGTGGGCAATTCCGGTGGGACACGACGTAATCGCGACAATAACGGCCATCTTTCTCCTCCCTTCAAGTTTGACAAACATTTATTGATCAACGGGTGTCAGTGTAGTGACAGCCGGATCAACCACTGTAACCGTAACCCTGGCGGCCAAAGCGCGAAGTTCAGCGCGAGGCAGGAGATGTGCCCCAATCGAGCCAAGTGCTGCCAGTGAAAACGCCGTTGCCAGTTGGGCAACCTCTGTGAGTGATAATCCTTCCACCAGACCGGCAATTGTGCCGGCTACCATTGCATCACCTGCGCCGACGGTGCTACGCACCGTGACAGGAGGCGGTAGAGCATGCAACAATGTTGTGCCATCACTGAATATGGCTCCCCTCGCTCCCATTGATACGATTGCCAGCCTGATACCCATTTGATTAAGTCGACGGGCTGCCAGGCTTGCCGATTCTAGTCCATCGTGGTCAAGCAAAGTAATCTGGCGCAGCTCATCGATGTTAGGTTTTACGAGCGAAGGTTGGGCGGTCAGGCCGGCAGCTAGGGCTGGCCCACTGACATCAAGTGCAATGGCACGATTGAAGGTGTGTAACCGTTTAATCAGATCGGGAACAAACTCAACCGGTACACCTGGCGGTAACTTGCCGGCCAGTACAAACCATTCATGATCGGCGGCTAATTCATCAATCACATTGAGCAATGCGTCAAGTGCACCGGGTGGTGGTGGGAGACCGGGCAGATTAATATCCGTCGTTTGTTGATTAGCTTCATCGACAATTTTGATGCCAATGCGGGTTGCCCCTGGTACCCGGATAAAACGGTCGGTAATACCTTTGGTGGCAAAGTGGCGCTCAAAGATATGGGGATTCTCGGCGCCGAGCAGCCCTGTTGCGGTGACGTTCAGACCATAGTCGGCTAGAAATGAAGCAACATTTACCCCTTTACCACCAGCATCGCGTTGCATTGCTCGTGCTCGATTGACCGTATTCAGTTGAAAATGATCGACAAAAACAGTCTGATCGATAGCTGGATTGAGCGTAATGGTGGCAATATTCATAGGGCACGCACCTCCGCTGCGTTGCGACACGCCAGTGCTCGTTGCGCCAGATCACGCAATTCAACAGTGTTTAGACCGCGCAGATGCGCTTTTATGGTGGCAACACTGGGAATACTTACGCTCAATTCCTGGACCCCTAAACCCACCAGAATCGCTGCACCGAGTGGATCACTGGCAATCCCGCCACAGACCCCTACCCAGCGCCCGGCACTAGCTGCACCTTCAACAGTACGGGCAATCATTCGTAGCACTGCTGGATGCAAACTGTCAGCTTGCCCGGCTAGCTCTGGGTGCAGCCTGTCCATTGCCAGGACATACTGGGTGAGATCGTTGGTACCGATTGAGAAGAAATCGACTTCTGTCGCCAGCACATCAGCCATCATGGCTGCTGATGGCACTTCGACCATAATGCCGATTTCAATTGGGGGCGCGTTCAATTCGGCGCGAATTCGTTCGGCAATAGCTTTGGCCTGTTGTACTTCTTCCAGCGTTGCCACCATTGGAAACATCAGCTTGAGCGGACCGTGCATCGCGGCACGGTAGATGGCGCGCAACTGTGGTTCAAACAGATCGGGTCGGCGCAGGCAAAGGCGCAAGCCACGGATACCCAGGAACGAATTGTCTTCACGGCGAATGTTGAGATACGGTGCTTCCTTATCGCCACCGATGTCGAGGGTGCGGATAATCAGCGGGCGCCCAGCCATCGTTTCTACCATTGCCCGATATGCCTGGTACTGCTCCTCTTCGTCAGGTGCGTGGTCACGTTCGAGGAAGAGAAACTCAGTACGCATGAGACCAACACCATCAGCACCGGTTTCGATAGCACGCACTGCATCGGCTACCCGGTTCACATTTGCAGCTACTTCGATGTACACACCATCGCGGGTGATAGCCGGTTGATGGCGAGTAGCGAAGGCGATGGCCTGTTCTTGTTCGAGTCCAGAGCGTAAGGCATGTGCGGTCTCGACATCGGTTGCCGATGGTCGTAGATAGAGTTTGCCACTAAAACCATCGAGAATTGCGAGCGTACCGTCTGCTACGTCAATCACTGCTGTGCCGGCGGCAACAACCGCTGGTAAGCCCAGTGAACGAGCAATGATAGCGGTGTGTGAGGTGGGACCACCAAACGCTGTGCAAAGTCCCAATACGCTATCAGGGTCGAGCGTGGTGGTATCTGAAGGGGTCAGATCATCGGCGATCAGGATTGCCGGTTCGGTTAGACTGATAAATGGCATGTCACCCAGGCCAAGGAGATGCCGTAGCACGCGCTGCCCAACATCGCTTAGATCAACGGCCCGCCCGGCTAACACCGGGTCGTCGAGTTTTTCGAGCTGAGCAACCCGCATCGCGATAGTCTGTTGCCAGGCCCATGCTGCACTGTGACCATCGAAAATCCGACTGACCGTTTCACGGATCAGAGTAGGATCGGTCAGTAATTCAGCGTGCGCACGGAAGATTGCTGCGCGTGATGATCCGAGCCGACGGGAGACTTCGCTCGCCACACGCTCGAGTTCACTGCGGGCTGCACTGATGGCCTGCTCAAGTGCTGCTGTCTCGCTTAAGCGATCCCCAGGATGATCGGTAATCACGATAGGGGTACGGCGATAATGCCGTATCGGTCCGATCGCCAGTCCTTCAGCGGCTGCAATACCATAGATTGTTGTAGCAACGTGTTGTGGTTCCCAATCGCGATAGGCTATGTTCCGGTGGTTGATCGATGTGTCAGCGTTTGTTTCCTCCCCTATGCCGGAGTCAATCAGTTCTTTGAGGGCCATCAAAGCTTCTTGAGCATCAGGACCTTGCGCAGAAATTGTAATCGTTGCCCCGGTCGTGATCCCCAACTGCAATAGACTGAGCAGACTCTTACCATCAGTGACGTTCTCACCGTAACGTATCCGAATGCGAGCCTGGAAGCGCCGTGCTGTTTCCACAAAGGTAGTGGCCGGACGCACATGCAGGCCAGTCAGGTTGCGGATAACTACCTGTACTGAATGCTCGTAATCGGCAAGGGACGAGGTCGGCGATGGTGGACGGGTACCGGTTAGTGCTTCAACAATGTCGGCAGCATTGTTGGTTTGACATAATTGTTTCACCAGGTTTGCATCGCCGAGGACGTGAGTCAACCGGCGCAATACGTCAATGTGCTCAGCAGAACGAGCAGCAATTCCAACGATCAAATAAGCGGTTTCACCCTTGTTCCACGTTACTCCGTTTGGGATTTGCAGAATAGCAATACCGGTTTCAATAATCAGATCGCGGTCTTCAGGTCTGCCATGCGGAATAGCGATCCCGTTGCCCAGAAACGTATTGGCCAGCTCTTCGCGGGCCAGCATACTCTCGATGTAGGCGGGTTGAATATGACCGGCCTCTACTAACACCTGCCCAACTTGGCGGATGGCATCAATTTTAGAGGTTGCGAAAGCTCCGATGCGAACACACGCCGTACTTATCTTTATCATACACACTCCCCTGTGTGGTAGCCTGCGTAGGCTCAACGACCTGGTCTGTCGCTCCGTTGCGGTCAGTCGACAACGCGCCGGACAGGGAAGCGTGTAGATCAGGCGTGGTTGCCGATTTCACCAGCGGTAGATTGGCTGCAAGATGAACGGTTTCGTTTGATGGTTGTATCATACCATATGTTTTCGTTTTGTCAAGATTTGATTTTGTTATTTTGTTAAAAAATTTTGTTTGTTTTCGTTTTGGTTTCGATGGCGATACAAGCGCAGCATGTGTTGCTTACCCTAGAGTATGGGCCAAGACTGACAACCAGTCTACTCTTCCCCAGACATTTTTAAAGTATCCATCCAACTCAGCAGCAGTGAGAGATCGGCAAGTGGAAAGCGAAACGAGCGCAGCAGGGTGTGTAGAAAAGGCGGCTCCTGTTCTGTCGGTGGTGGTCTGCGGCCAAAAGCCGCTGTCTTGCAGGCTTGGTTTGCGAAAACTGTGTACAATCCTACCAGATGAAAGGCGGTAAACGGATGTGATCATTGCTGCACAAGGTTGGTAGTTATGATCCACGGTCTGTGTTGACAGTATTGGTATCAGCACCCTGGAGGTAGCACATGGAACAGAGCATTTTTTCGCCACTCGCATTTTTGCGCCGCTGTGTCGGTGACGTGGCGCAATCTGGGTATTTGGATGAATACCAGGGGTGGTGGGAGCGTGAGGGGAAGAGGATTTCGGCTGCGGTTGATCGTGCCGGGACACCCTGGTTGCGTATGTTTGATAGCGTAGGTAAGCGTGTCGATGAGATTCTCTATCCGCCCGACTACTGGCAGATGCTCAGGCGAGGGTATCAAGCCGGTGTTGTCTGGCGTGTCTTTGCTGAACATTCGCTCATCCCGCACTACTTGTTGGGCTATCTTACCTCTTTTTACGATGCTGGCCTGTATTGTCCGTATACCGTTTCGCTCTCGACAGCAGTACCGTTAGCGAAATACGGCACCGAAGCGGTAAAAGCTCGTTTCTTGCCCGCGATGCTGCGTCGCGATGAGACGGTCTGGCAAGGTGCAACCTGGATGACCGAGATCGGTGGTGGCTCCGATCTCGGTGCTACGGTGCAGACGACAGCCGTTCAGGCGGCGGATTGCTGGTATTTGAGCGGTGATAAGTATTTTGCCAGTAATGTTGGTGCAGAACTGGCCGTGGTTGCGGCACGGCTGGCGTCTGGCCCGGCTGATATTCGTGGTCTGGGGCTATTTCTCGTTCCGCGGTACCGTGCAGACGGTAGTCTCAACTATACGATTCGGCGTCTCAAAGATAAGATCGGTACTCGTTCGGTTCCAACCGGTGAAGTAGAATTGCGGTACAGCGAGGCTTATCTCTTGGGGTTAGCAGAGTGGGGGATTTATCTTATCCTTGAAACACTCAACCTCTCGCGGGTCGCAAATAGTGTCGGAAGTGTTGCTCTGGCGCAACGAGCACTGGCCGATGCTATAGACTATGCCCATCGTCGGCAGGCTTTTGGTAAGCCAATTGCTGAACATCCACTTCTTCGTCATCAGATCGAAAAACGAGTCGTTGCGTTAGAAGCAGCTTTTGCGTTAGCCTGGGAGGCGGTACGGCTGCTCGATCAGCTCTGGCAGGCAACCCCTCGTTATCCAGAACAGTACCATCTCTTTCGTTTGCTTGCGCATTTAGCGAAATACTGGACGGCTGAATACGCGGTGCAGACGGCCAAGTGGGCAATGGAAATATACGGAGGCATTGGCACTCTGGCCGAGTTTGGGGTTGAGCGTTGGCTGCGTGATGCTATGATTCTGCCAATCTGGGAGGGAACTCCGCATCGTCAAATTCTGGATGGTCTGGAAGTGATGGAGCGCAAAGGAGCGCATCGGATGCTCTTTCAGTATCTTGCACCCTATGCCCAACCCGAAGCGTGGGCAGCGATGCAAAGTCGCGTGGAAGCACACCTTGCTTTACCGCAAGACGAAAAAGAGGCCGGTGCGGAAGACTTGTTCCGTGAGCTGGCCTCCTTTACGGCTCATACCTTGCGCATGCGCGGATTGTAGTTCTGCACCCGCTATGCTTCAGCGCGTAATGCTTGACGCTGTTCATGCTGACGACGTACAATAACATCGTAAGCAAACGAAACGTTCTGCAACTGGAGATCATTTTATGCAAACCGATGAAAGCGTGGTCGGTGAACGTAGTCCTCTCATGCTTGATCGACGAAGCCGGATTGCCGAAGTCGTGCGCCAACGAGGGTCAGTACGAGTCAACGAACTGGCCGACATGTTTGGCGTGACGCCGGTAACGATTCGCAACGATTTGGCTGCTCTTGAACGTGAGGGGGTGTTGCTCCGTGATCACGGCGGTGCTGTGGCATTACCGGCAACCAGTGCATTAATTGCTTTTGAGCAACGGGCTGGGATTCGGCTTGAGGCCAAAGCCCGTATTGGCGCCGCAGCCGCTCAATTTGTCCAGCCTGGTGACACGATCTTGCTCGATGCCGGAACGACCGTCGTTGAAATGGTGAAGCATCTACGTCAGCGCACACCACTTACGGTCGTGACCAACGCCCTCAATATTGTTATCGAACTGCGCCATCTTAGCGATGTGCAGGTCTGGATGCTGGGTGGGACCGTTAATTATGCCACCTTTGGTACTCTGGGCCCCCTGGTTGAGCAAAGCCTCGGTGATCTGGTGGTGGAAAAGCTGTTTTTGGCTGCCGAGTCGGTTGATTCAGGATACGGTGTGACCGATTCAACCATCGAGATTGCCCAGACCAAGCGAGCAATGGCGCGGGCAGCACGACGGATTATCTTGCTTGCCGATTCGAGCAAGTGGCAGCGGCGTGGGTTTATCAAGGTTCTTCCTTTAGAGTCGATTGAGACGATTATTACCGATACCGATCTACCGGACGAGGAGCGGCGGCGCATCGAAATGGCCGGTGTGCAATTGGTGCTGGTCTGAGGCAGTCGCACGCCTCTCACCTGACTATTGTTAGAATTACACTAGAACTTTTCATCGATCATTGACACGCCTCCGCTAGCGTTTCAAAATATAAACAGTGCGGAAGTTCTGTTCCGCGGAGCAATGTGGAGACGTGCTATGAATGATGAGACGGTGCGGGAACAGACGACTGCTGAGGCTGATATTCAATCGCCAGATCAATCTGCCGCCGAGGTGATAGAGACGCTGCCGCTCATTCCACTTGAGGGGGCAGTGGTCTTTCCACATATTGTCGTCAGCTTGACGCTCGATGAGTTGGGAGTCGCTGCTGCCGAAGCAGCGGCTCGTGAAGGGCGCTATGTCTTGCTCGTTGCCCGGCGGCCCGATGCTCCAGCCGACGCCCCTATTGCCGAGCGATTGTTTAAAGTGGGAGTCGTGGCTCGGATTGAGCAGTTCGGGACGTTGCCCAACGGCGCAAGTGGTGTGGTAGTGCGCGGGTTAGTGCGTGCCGAATTAGGTGAAGCCGTCCAAACCACGCCTTACCTGCGCTTTCGATTCACCCGACGGCCTGATGTGTTCGAGCGCACTCCTGAACTCGAACAGTTGATGGTTGAGGTGCACGCAGCGATTGATGCTGTGCTCGAATTGCGTCCCGGTGTGACCCAGGAGATCCGGAACTTTGTGCGCTCGATTGACGATCCCGGTCATCTGGCCGACAACACCGGCTATTCGCCCGATTACACGTTTGCCGAGCGTCAGGAATTGCTCGAGACCTTTGATGTGGTCGAGCGGCTGCAGAAGGTACTCAACTTTTACCGGAAGCAATTTGCGTTGCTTGAAGTGCAGGCCAAGCTGCGGCAAGAGGTACAAGAGAGCGCCGCCAGGCAGCAACGAGAGTTCTACCTGCGTCAGCAATTGCGGGCTATCCAGAAAGAGCTGGGTGAAGATACGAGCGAAGCTGCTGAACTTGACGACCTGCGCCAGAAGCTAGCCGCTGCCGATCTTCCAGAGGTGGCGCGCAAAGAGGCTGACCGTGAGCTGAATCGGCTGGCGCGTATCAATGCCAGTTCGCCAGAATATCAGATGGTGCGCACCTACCTTGAGTGGCTGGCCGAGTTACCGTGGAATAAGTATACCGGTCAACCAATCGATATTGCTTTTGCCCGTAAGGTACTCGACGAAGACCATCATGGTTTGCAGAAGGTTAAGGAGCGCATCCTCGAGTATCTGGCTGTCAAACAGCGACGGGCCACCCTCGGCGAAGAGAATCTGCGCGCCAATCGCGAACCTATTCTGGCGTTTGTCGGGCCGCCTGGCGTAGGCAAGACCAGCCTGGGGCAGAGTATTGCCCGTGCGCTTGGGCGCAGTTTTATCCGCATGAGCCTGGGTGGCGTTCGTGATGAGGCAGAATTGCGTGGCTTTCGCCGTACTTACATTGGTTCACAACCAGGACGAATTATTCAGGAATTGCGCCGCGCCGGTACTGCTGATCCGGTCATTTTGCTCGATGAGATCGACAAGCTTGGTATTGACTACCGTGGCGACCCGGCAGCCGCGCTGCTAGAGGTGCTCGATCCCGAACAGAATCATACCTTTACCGACCATTATCTCAATCTGCCGTTCGATCTCTCGCGTGTGCTCTTCCTGGCGACGGCTAATACGTGGGATACAGTGCCGCCAGCCTTGCGTGACCGGATGGAAGTGATTGAACTGTCGGGGTATATCGAAGATGAGAAGGTGCAAATTGCCCTGAGTCATCTTGTGCCGCGCCAGTTGCGGGCTAATGGCTTGCGCCCCGAAGAAGCAGTCGTGAGCGAAGAGGCGCTCCGCTGCATCATCAACGAGTACACCCGTGAGGCGGGGGTTCGCAATCTCGAACGCTCGATTGGGGCAGTGCTACGCAAAGTGGCACGTCGTCTCAGTGAAGGTGAGATTGATCCGGCAAGTCTACCCTTTGTCGTTGATGCCGCATTCGTGCGGACTGCGCTAGGGCGGCCACGGTTCACAAATGAAACCCGTGAGCGAATCGATCAGCCTGGAGTTGCGATTGGCCTGGTCTGGACGCCGGTCGGTGGAGATATTATTTTTGTGGAAGCTAGTGCGGTAGAAGGGAAGAAAGAACTTATCATCACCGGTCAACTAGGCGAGGTGATGCGGGAGAGTGCTGAGGCTGCGCTGACGTATGTGCGTTCGCGTGCCCGTTCGCTTGGTATCGAGCCGAATTTCTTCGAGACGCACGCCATTCATATCCACGTACCGGCAGGGGCAGTGCCGAAAGATGGTCCTTCGGCGGGGATTACGATGGCGACAGCACTGGCTTCAGCCGCAACTGGTCGTCTGGTACGCGATGACATTGCGATGACCGGTGAGATTTCGCTGCGCGGGCGGGTGTTGCCAATCGGCGGTATTAAAGAGAAGGCGTTAGGTGCCCACCGGGCTGGTATTCGTACTATTATCTTACCTAAGCGTAATATGCTTGATCTCGATGATCTGCCGGAAGCGGTGCGCGCTGAGATGACCTTCATTCCGGTTGAGACCCTTGATGAAGTGTTAAGTATTGCCCTCTTACCGCCAGATGATGTGACAACGACCCTTTCTGTTCCTCAGCGGAGCGATGCACTGACACCGGCTGCTTCCTGAGCGGAACCCCCTCACCTTCCCCCCCTGCCCCCCCTGCCCCCCTCCTCTCCCACGCTGCGGGAGAGGAGGGGGGAGATTGTGTCCCTCACCTTCCGCTTCCTCTCCCACGCTGCGGGAGAGGAAGGGGAGAGATTATGTCCCTCACCTTCCCCTTCCGCTTCCTCTCCCACGCTGCGGGAGAGGAAGGGGGGGGATTATGTCCCTCGCCTTCCCCCTGGCCCCCTTCCGCTCCCACGCTGCGGGAGAGGGGCTGGGGGTGAGGGCAGCCCCTCACCTTCCCCCTTCCGCTCCCACCAGGCGGGAGCGTAGGGGGGATGCGCGGAGCAGGGGCGATCCTGCGGCTGTCCAAATCACCCCTCTCCCGCAGCGCGGGAGAGGGGCTAGGGGTGAGGGCTATCCGCAGCGCGGGAGAGGGGCTGGGGGTGAGGGCAGCCCCTCACCTTCCCCTTCCTCTTCCACCAGGTGGGAGCGTAGGGGGGATGCGCGGAGCAGGGGCGATCCTGCGGCTGTCCAGATCACCCCTCTCCCGCAGCGCGGGAGAGGGGCTGGGGGTGAGGGCAGCCCCTCACCTTCCCCTTCCGCTCCCACCAGGTGGGAGCGTAGGGGGGATGCGCGGAGCAGGGGCGATCCTGCGGCTGTCCAGATCACCCCTCTCCCGCAGCGCGGGAGAGGGGCTGGGGGTG
>NZ_JPIM01000060.1:5000-29214 GCF_000735195.1 Chloroflexus sp. MS-G | reverse complement strand
CGAGAAACTGCACCACTCGCACACGTTGTGAATAGATTCGGAACCCGGTTCTTTTCGCGCTTTTCTCTCTCTCCGCACTCTGCTTCAGGACTTATCAATTCTCCGACATTGTGGTAAACAGAGAGGCTGAACTCGGATCGGAGGAGGGAGCGATGAGCGACGAGCAACACAACGGGTTGCACGCCTCTCTGCGGGAAATACCGCATCACCATCGCCGTCAAGGGCGTATCTCCCCCGTGGTGAACATGGTGGGTGGAAGCCGATGACGCGATGCGGACCGCTCTGGAGCAGGAATGTGGCTGGCCGAACGTGCGCTGGGATGGGCGCGTGCGGCGCCAGCGGACGCCACTGCATGCAGCAACGTGGAGCACGAGCGACGTGATGGTCAGATACGGGAACCAAGGGTTTGTCGCCGTTTGATTGAGGGAAAGGAGAATTGGTATGTGCACGAACGACGTGATGGTCAGATGCGGGAACTGAGGAGGGCCGAACCCGACGCCACAGCAGCTCAGCCGGTGGGTGCGCGGCCAGTGGGACAGTGAACACGGGGTGTGTTGGGTGTGAGACGTGACGTATCAGGAAGACCGCACTCATGCGCGAACGGTTGGCTGGCCGCTCCACGCCATCCGCTGCGTAGCGATGAACATCATTCGTCGGCAAGGCTTCCGTTACATTCCTGATGAACATCGGGCAGCCTCCGCACGCCCAGACCGTGGCCTGGTTTGGTTGGGTATGTATTAGAGAGTTGATAAGCCCTGACTCTGCTTGGGTTTCCCTTGACTCAGCCGCTTCAATCCGGTACACTACTCTTGCATACGAGCGGCGACGAGCTACCTGCTCGTCGCCGCCATTACTCTACCCAGCCCTATTGGAGCGTGCTATGCTCATGACAACTGCAAATAACATCTGGCAACAGGTTACAGGTACTATTTTCGATCCGTTATTGACCGTTCTCGTCTTTCTCCTAATGCTCAGTCTGCTCGTATTCGTTCACGAGCTGGGCCATCTGTGGATGGGTTTACGCATGGGCATTAAGGTTGAAGAGTTTGGGATCGGCTTTCCCCCGCGGGCGCTGGTCCTCTTCGAGCGGAACGGGATTAAGTACACGCTGAACTGGCTGCCTCTAGGCGGTTTTGTTCGCTTTGCCGGAATGGATGGCGAGAAAGACGCAGTTTACGGTACCGGAAGTTTGGCCACTGCACCACCCTGGCGCAAAATTCCGGTGATGTTGGCCGGCCCGCTGATGAATTTTGTTCTGGCGGTAGTAATCTTTTCCGTGCTCTTTGCGACCGTCGGCGTACCTACTCCAACTGGTCGCATGCAGATCAGTAATGTGTATCCCGGCACGCCAGCGGCAATCGCTGGGTTTCAAGCTGGTGATGAGCTGATCCGGCTCGATGGTCAGTCCATTAGTAATGAAAACACCATCCGTGAGATAGCTCAGCGCCGTGTAGGAAGTGCTATCGAAGCAGTAGTTATTCGTGATGGTGTTGAAGTCACGTTAACGGTAACTCCAGGCCCATGGACAGCTCCTGATGGCCGTGAGTTCAGCGCCGGTTTTGGGTTCAGTTATGGTGCTGCGGTGGTTAATCAGCGGGTTAACCCAATTGCTGCGATTGGCGTCGGCTTTATGCACAGTGTCGAACTGACCGGACGCATGGTGATGATGCTAGGCGAGCTACCGGCTGCTTTGGCCGGTCTGTTCAGCCCTACACCACCTCCAACCGGCGAGCCACTTGGTCCGGTTGGGATTGCACGGGCAACTGGCGAGGTGATCCGACAACCCGATGGCTTCATTTCATTTTGGTCGCTGACGGCAGTACTGAGTCTTAATCTCTTTATTCTGAACCTGTTACCAATTCCAGCCCTTGATGGGAGTCACATTCTCTTTGCGCTGATTGAATGGATACGTGGTAAGAAACTGCCGCCTGAAAAAGAGGCACTGGTACACGCTTTCGGGTTTATGGCCCTGATGGGCTTGATGGTGCTATTAACGGTCAATGACGTGTTGAACGCAGTGCAGGGAACACCAATCTTTGGTCGCTGATGGATGTCATTCGAGCCAGTGAATTAGGGGAATACTCCTATTGCGCACGGTCGTGGTGGCTTCGCCGGGTCGTCGGCCTTGAGCCGACCGGTGCCGAGCGTCGTGAACTCGGCACAATCGCGCACATCCGGCATGGATGGTTGGTAGCAACGAGCCAACGTCTGCTCTGGATCGGATTGGGCTTGCTGATCAGCGGCGTTGGCCTGATTATCTGGGCAAGCTGATGGTAGCGCTAGGGATTGCGCTGATTCTGGGTGCCATCGGGATATTTGTACTGGCCTTTATCTTGCGGCAGCGTAGCGGTTTACCCTGGGTCAGAGTGGTGAGCCAGGATGTCAGTGAAGCTCGCACGTTGGCTCGTCCGCTTTATAGTGCACGCCTGGGCTTGACCGGCAAACCGGATTATGTGCTGCAACGCGGGTCGGACCTGATACCGGTTGAAGTGAAACCTAATCGCTACGCACAGCAGCCGTACCGGTCTGATCTAATGCAGTTGGCTGCTTACCTTGTCTTGATCGAGGAAACTACCGGTACGGCCCCACCGTATGGTCTGCTGCGCTACGCTGAAGCAACATTTCGATTACCTTATACAGCAGCCGTGCGTGCTGAAGTACTGACGACCCTGAGCGAAATGCGTGACCTGTTACGAGCAACCGATGTTGCTCGTGATCACGAAGATGCTGCACGCTGCCGTAAATGTGGTTTTCGCGATCAGTGTGAAGATGCGTTGAGTTAATACTGAGGGAAACAGACAGTGTTTGCCAGACATGTGTGGTACCATGAAGTTTGGATGCCAGACATATAGTGCATATTATCGGCGAGAGATTGTATGCAGCTCACCAGTGATGATTTAATCGCAGCGATTGCCGAACATTTAGCCGGACGGTTGTCAATTGCACAGTTGGCAGACTGGGCATTCGACCGTTTCTACAGCCTCGAACAGGAAGAACTGATCGTACCAGCCGCTGAAGAGGAAGTTATTCGCGAGGTTCTTGACGAACTAATGTTTGCGGATGATGAAGCGTTTGCACTATCAGTCGAAGAGCTGCAACGCTTGATGGATCGATTGGCACGACTATGAAGATTCAATCGCATCCCCGTTTACGCGGCGTTATGATTGGCGATGAAGTCTACTCGTACCACTACCATCTGGCTGCCCGGGTCGCTGACATCTTCCCCGCCGCGGTCTGTGTCCGGATCGGTGTTCTATCTACCGAAACTCCGATGGAGCTAAGTCAAACACCGCAGTTATGGCGAGCTGATGAGATCGAGAACTTATCGGTGTGTCGGTATTGTGGGACACGCGATAATGTACGGGTTGTGAACGAGAACGGGATTCCGTTTAGGGTGTGTACACAGTGTCTCCCGGAAGAGTAGGGTCATTCCGAATAAGAGCCTATCTGAATGCCGCGTCGTTATGTGACACCTGGTGATGGGCAGAACACGATGTGACCAGCGTGTTGCGGTAGTTGAGATAGTGCGTCGCATCGTTATATCGCACATGGATTGTCCTGATGACCAACGCCGAGAGCAATGAACCGCTTCATTCGTATGGAAACACCTGCTGTAACCTTACGCCAGGCGTGTGGATGGGGAACCCGACTCTATCAGTGTAGCGACAGTTGCTGGTTCAGATACGCTCTCAGTAAGAAGGGGTAGGTTGGCGCCTACCCCTTATTCACCCTCTTTGCTTTTACATTCACGCTCGCCCACGGAGCCACTTTAACACCTGCCAGCCACCAGGCAAGACAGCGGCAGCCAGCACAATCTTGATTGCATCACCGATCAAGAAAGGAAGAACACCCTTTGTCAGGGCATTCTCTGCCCCGATAAAGAAAGCCAGCCAGGCTGCACCAATCAGATAGATCACCAGATTGGCCAATACCATCGAGGCCACTGCACTCAGAAAACGACGATCCCAACCGCGTGCTGCCAGCCAACCGGTGAGTGTCGCTGCTATCGGGAACGAGATTAGATAGCCACCAGTAGCGCCGAACAGGTGATTATATCCGCCAGTACCACCGGCAAAGAAGGGAAGTCCGATTGCGCCTTCCAACAGATACAAGAGGAGCGCCATTAATCCTAGGCGTGGACCAAGGAGACTTCCGACCAGAACAACCCCCAATGTTTGACCGGTAATCGGTACTGGTGAGAACGGTAAGAGTGAAATGCGGATCTGCGCAGTTAAGGCGACAAACAGACTCCCCAGAACAACAAGTAATGTGTCGGCGACGAGGGGATAAGCTAGCCAACCCCTTCGTGGTAGAACGGCCTGTGCTAATGTCTCGTTGGTGGTTAATGTCCGATTCATGACACCTCCATCAGGTGCAAGCCTTTACCAGGATGGATAGATTATAGCCGACTCGGTTCCAACTGCCAACAAGAAGCACATCAACAGTAGTGAAAGGTCTTTCACCTTCCCTCCAGCCTCTTTACTCTCCCACATGGGGAGCTGACCATTATATTCTGGAACGAGATATTTCGGATAGACTCTTAATACGCCAGCAACTCGCGTGCTGCGGCCAGAATTTTGGCCGCATTTGGCCGATACGCATCTTCGAGTGGTGGGCTGTAGGGTACCGGTGTATCGGGAGCGGCCAAGCGCGTAATTGGCGCATCAAGATATTCGAAGGCCTGTTCAACAATAATTGCCGCAACCTCGCCACCCACACCACAGGTGCGATTGGCTTCGTGAACGATCAAGACCTTACCGGTCTTACGTGCCGTTGCCAGGATCGCCGTTTCATCAAGTGGTTTCAGCGTGCGCAGATCGAGCACCTCGATGCTATGACCATCCTGTTCGAGCACGGTTGCTGCACTTAACGCCTCTTGTACCATCGCACCGTAGGCGATAATACTAAGCTCTTCACCACTGCGACGCACCACAGCCTGACCGATTGGAACAGGTACATCACCTTCGGGTACCAGACCCTTGAGTGAACGATATAAATACTTTGTCTCATAGTAGATAACCGGATTCGGGTCGCGGATCGCACTCAGTAACAGCCCATAGGCATCGGCAGGGGTAGCCGGTGCGACAACTTTTAGACCAGGCGTGTGCACAAACCATGCCTCATTTGACTGAGAATGAAACGGGCCAGCGCGCAAACCACCACCCCCAGGAGCACGCACGGTAATCGGCACCGGTTGACGCCATCGGAAATGATTGGTCGCCGCAAACTGTACTATTGCATCAAAACCGGTCGAGATAAAATCGGCAAACTGCATCTCTACAACCGGTCGAAAACCTTCAAACGACATACCAATCGCTGCGTACAACATGGCCAGTTCGGTCATCGGGGTATCAATAACCCGATCCTCGCCAAATTCCTCGATCAGCCCCTGCGTCACCTTAAACGCACCACCGTACACACCAATATCCTCTCCCATCAACAACACTCGCGCATCGCGTTGCATCTCAAAGCGTAGCGCAGCTCGGATCGCTTCCAGGTAAGTCAATTCGCGTGTGCCCTGTTCGCCATTGAGCACGGTCGTTGTTTTATGTAGGCCTTGATCCCAGGTCATCATCTTCCTCCTGTGCATAGCTTAAGCGTAGACACCATCAGTAAGAGTTGCCGGATCAGGGTACGGTGACGCTTCGGCAAAGGCCTGGGCTTCATCGAGTTCAGCTTCGATCCGCGCCAGGAGTGCAGCTAATGTTGCATCATCAAGTAATCCACGTGCTCGCAACACCTCTTCGATCCGGGCAATGGGATCACGTGCTTCCCATTCAGCAAGAAGTTCTTTGGGAACATAAGCCATATTATCGTGAATCGCATGACCGCGCATACGCATCGTTTTACATTCGATAAATGTCGGCCCGCCACCGGCCCGCGCCCGTTCTACCGCCTCACGTGCTGCGCGATAGACGGCAACAAAGTCATTCCCGTCAACGATCACTCCTGGCATCCCATAGCCGGCTGCCCGCTGTGCAATATGTTCAATCGCCATCTGACGACTCAACGGCGTTGAATATGCGTACTGATTATTTTCGCAAATAATCACCATCGGCAACTTAAAAACACTGGCCCAATTCATCGCTTCGTGAGCCAACCCCTGTGAGGCACTCCCATCGCCGAAAAAGCACATTGCAACCCGTGGTTCACCCTTCAGTTTGATCGCATGGGCGACACCGGCAATCACACCGGTAGAGGCCGGTAGATGGCTGATAAAGCCGATAATGCCCAGACTCAAGTCACCCATACCGTGAAGATTCGCATCGCGCCCACGAGTGACACCAGTCTCGCGGCCCAGCCATTGAGCCAGGATGCGTCGTGGGGTCAGCCCCCGCACTAAATACGCACCCAGATCACGGTGCATTGGGGCAATAATATCGTGCGGCCCAAGGCTGAGCGCTGCTGCAACACTAAGCGCTTCGTGCCCAATTTGTGAAAAATAACCACCGACAATCTTGCTCTGCTTATGCAAGAAGGTACCTCGGTCATCGAGCGCACGAGTAAGGCGCATCCAGTAATGTGCTCGTTGCAACAGGTCGTCATCAATTTCGTTCATGCCATCTCCCTCTCGCTACACATACAATTGGGCATTCGTCGCCGCCATATTTTCATTGCGCTGTGGGTATAGTGTTATTGTACCCGATTACGTGAATAAGGGAGGAAGGTGAGAAAAGAGAATCGGATAAAGATAGGAAACAGAAAAAAGGAATAGTGGGAGGAACTCCCTCCCATCTCTCGCTTCCTTTTACCCGGTGGAAGCGGGGAGAGGGTGAGGAGGTCAAAAAGAATAACAGCGTGCAGGAAGATTGTTTCCTGCACGCTACATGCTCAACCGGCAATATCAGGACAACGACTATTGAGCAACATTGACAGCAATCTTGCGCGGCTTGATCTCTTCAGCCTTCGGTATCGTGACCGTCAACACGCCATTCTCAAGCCGAGCCTCAATCCGATCCGGATGAATCTGATTGGGCAGGCGGATGCTGCGGCTGAAGCGACCATAGCGACGCTCGGTGACATGATACTGACGATCCTTGCGATCGCTGCTCTGCGTAATCTCACCGCTGATCGTCAGGACATTGTTCTCAAACGTAATGTTCAGTTGATCAGCAGTCATGCCAGGTACCGCCATCTCCACGTGATAGGCATCAGCGGTCTCGCTCAGATCAAGTGCCGGTACCAGGCTCCCACTGCGGGGCATCACACCGGTGAAACCGGTGAAGAAGGTGTCATCGAGCAGTTGCGTCATCTCGCGGAACGGATCCCAACGGGTCAGGTTCGTCATAGTCGTCCTCCTTACCTCCTCGTATTTTTACTGGTTGTGCTCTCATTCGAGCCTGGTTATACCTTAGCAAATCATTGTTAGAACGACATTGGCAAACTGTTAAAGCTCTGTCTACAATTCTTGAAGACCGGATTCAATGACATAAGGTATGAGGCAAACAACCACAGCAAATCATTCGGACAGAAATATAAGCGTTGAAAAAGACTACTATCGACAACCAAATCTTTATTTTTGATCTATGCAGGTTGAGTGCAGCGTGCTACAATGCAATCACACTGTAAATGGCACTTATTTAAAGGGGTACAAACATGACACGTGCAATCAACATTGACTTGCAGGGAGGTGTGGTACCGATTTCACAGGCGGCAGCCAGTCTTGCTGCCTTGATCCGACGGGCAAAGGTGAGTGGACAGCCGATTGTGATTACCCAGAAAGGGTATCCATCAGCCGTCCTGCTAAATATCGAGCTCTTTGAGCAATTACGGGCACTCGCTATGCAGGCGGAACAGAGCAGGCAACAACAAGAGATGTAACCTATCGATTCAGTGATACGTCATACTGTATCAAACGAGGATCATCTCGCCAGACGGGAGGCAATAAGCGATGACTACATATAATTGCTGCCCGCCATCTGGCAACGTGACGGGCAGCACCGGTAATCAACTATTTTAACAGCTACTGCCGGTTATTTTGTACTGCCATAAGCGCTGACATAACACGCTGGTCGGTTTGGGCTGGCACGAGGGTGACTCTAGCTTTGCTCTCGGTCAAGTTCTGCACTTCGAGGATCGTAAAGAGGGCATCACGCACTTCAGGGTCGGCTCCAATACGAGCTAGGGCTTGACCCAAAATCTTCGGACGGACTGCCTTAGCCCGTGCAAACTCGATAGCTGCCTGCCGTTCGGCAGTGCTGGTGATGACGCTTACCCGGTTGGCACCATCTTGCAGAATTGCCGACGTAACCTGGCGCAAGCGATTGACGACCTTAGCTTCAATCTGCCGGATCATATCGCGATCACGGAAATGTACTTTCCGAATGTACACCGACCCTAGCCGGTATCCCCATTCAGCAGCCTTCGGTGACACCTCGGCTCGCACCGCCTGACTCATCGCATGACGGTTTTCCAACATCTGCGCCAACGGCATATTGCTTAATGTGCGCACGACTGCATTGCTGACATTGGCCGCCAGTGAGCCTTGCGGATCGGCATTCTTGAACAGGTAAGCCACCGGATCGCTTATCGACATCTCGTACCAGACACCAATCCCCATCGGAGCACCCTCTTCCGAATTCACGGGCTGGCTGCGCAGGTAGCGCTGATCGAGGCGCATATCTATCACATAGCGACGTCCGAAGAAGCTGATGAGAAAGGCGTTCACTCCCAGATGGAGGGGAAGAATGACCAATCCCGGCTCACGCAGGACACCAACCACGCTACCGAAGAGGGTATACACGTGGCAGGTACCCTCCTGGACAATGGTGTAAAAGCCGAATAACCGCAGCAGGCCAAAGAAGGTCGGCGCCAGAATAAAGGCAGCGATAAACGTAATCGTGGCAACAAACAGCGTAGGGATCAGGGATGTCATTGCTCCACCTCCATAATAACCCGCTCAGCCTGTTGGTAGAGACCAAGCCGCACATTACGCAGATACGCACTGAGGGCGTCTGAGCCTCTCTTTTTAAGTGCGTAGAGCTGTTCAGCAAGTGCCAGTAGTGGCTCGACTTCGGCCTGTGCCTTGAGCGTCTCAATTTCAACCGCCCGTTTCGACTGGACGATCTTTTGATCGGCGGCCGCTTGCGCCAGGCTAATGTCTGATGAAACCTGGTTATGTGCCGTGTTGATCGCTGCCATTGCCGACTCTACTTCTGGCGGGGCATCGATTTCGGTGATAAGTGATGCGTCAAGAATGATTCCATAGCGCGCCGCCGAGGAGAGGCACTCGCGATCCATGAGTTCGTTGAGATCGCGCAGGTTCTTACGTAGATCGTTGATCGAGACACCACTCATCTCGGCGCCCTCACCTACACTTGTGCTCAATTGCCCGGTTTCGGTTGCCGGTGCGGCAAAATTGGCGATCCGTTCGCGCAAGATCGAGATAAAGTAGCCCATCACGTGCACAACCGGATTTTTAACCCCAAACAGATAAGCATACAGATGTCGCTCGGAGACACGGTAACGAATCTGGCCCTTTAAGCCAACATTAAGCTGATCCTTCGTTACTGCCTCGAGCACCGTCCCACCCTGGTTGGCCCGTGGGTCTTCTAGATCAAGCGCCATGTTAATGGTCTGCGTGGCAATTGAGACCTTGTAGATCTTTTCCCACGGCCACTTGAAATACGGCCCACCAGGCGGAATAACCCGTACTTGTGGGTAGCGATAACGTTCACGCTCTTCAGGGCGGAGGTACTCGGTGAACGGATCATCCACAGGAGGGCCAGGTAATCGCTCAGCCCGCCCAAAGATGGTCTTTACTGCCCGCTCATTCTGATCGACGGTGTAAAAACTAAAAGCGATGTAGCGAACGATGAACCACGCCAGTAAGCCCAGTACAATTCCTAATGGAACAGACATACTTCCTCCCTACTTCCTCCTAAGCCGACCAAACAATAACGTTCACGGCGTAAATGCCGTGAACGTAGATCACGTCCTCTGTACTACAGCTATCATCCTGATCGGTGCTGAATTCATCGAATAACCTTTCCATCATTTGTCTTTCAGTATAACATACGCAGCCGCGAAGAAAAGGTTGCGTTAGATGTGATATAATCGCGCCAATCCAAAAGGTTTGGGGGCGTCAGGGATGCCCTCACAGCAGAATGGCCATGTTCGCCCGTATGGCGCTTCTGCATGGGTTCGCCCGCTTATAGTTCAGGAGAATGGAAGATGCGCAAGACTCTGATTACGCTAGTAGCACTTTTCACGCTGCTGGTACCCCTGCTGGCCGCCTGCGGTCAGCCAGCAGCTCAACCCACAGCAACACCAGTACCAACCACTGCACCGGCAGCACCAACCGCAGCTCCTACAGACTCTTCAAAGCCCCGGATCGCGTTAGTAACCGACCTAGGGAAGGTCAACGATGGAACGTTCAATGAGTTTGCTCACCTCGGTGCGCTGCGGGCGGCGCAAGAGTTTGGGCTAGAGTACAAGTACATCGAGACCCAGGCGCAGGCCGATTATGAGAAGAACATCCAAACCTTCGTCGATGAGGGCTTTGATGTGATCGTGACCGTCGGCTTCCTGATTGCAGACGCCACCAAGAAGTTTGCCGCCGAGCATCCCGACATCATCTTCATCGGCGTCGACCAGTTCTACGAGCCGGGGACGGTCACCGACAACCTGGTCGGTTTGCAGTTCCGCGAAGACCAGGCGGGCTTCCTGGCCGGCGCCCTGGCCGGAATGATGACGAAGACCGGCACTGTCGGCGTGGTGGCTGGCGTAGAGATTCCACCAGTCAAACGCTTCAAGAACGGCTTCGACAACGGCGCCCGTTACGTCAAGCCCGATATTAACCTGCTCGGCGTCTACTTGCCCACCTTCATCGACCCGGCCCTGGGAGCCAGCACGGCTCAGCAGATGATCGGTGATGGCGCCGATGTCATCTTTGGCGCCGGTGGCCCGACCGGTTCCGGTGCGATCAAAGAGGCGGCGGCACGCGGTGTCTATGTCATCGGTGTTGACCAGGACGAGTATGTCACCACCTTTGCCAACGGTGCGGCCCCCGGCGCCGACCGCATCCTCTCCTCGGCGATCAAGCGCGTGGACGTGGCCGTCTACGACCAGATCAAGGCGGTTGTGAACGGCACTTTCAAGGGCAACGGAATTGCCCTGTACGAAGCGGCCAACGGTGGTATCGGCTATGCTGATTACCACGAGACTGCTGACGACGTACCGCCAGCCGTGAAAGCGCGTATGGCGCAGATCCTCGCCGCCTTGTCGAAGGGGGAACTGACCACCGGTGTTGATCCGGTGAGCGGCGATGTTGATCCAAACACGATCCCCGAACCCAAGCCGTTCCAACCCTAGCTTAGTTACTAAGGGCTAACAAAACCTTTTACCGGTGTACCTCTGATGACAATGGTACACCGGTAAATTTTTCGGGCAACAACATATTAGCAACGTTATAACCACGTGATAACAAGGAACTATGTAGAACAATCTGGTTCTATGCAGTTCTTGATACCTGTCCATTGCCTGGCAAACGTGTTATGATATAGTACGCACCAAAACGCAATTGTTATAGATAATAGCGGTAATGTAAGGCTTTTCAACGTTCTCTCACGATCCGGCAGACATAAGGAAAGAGAGGAGTGACAAGTGAGCGGAATGTCCGCAGCGTCTGCAAAGGCTCACTGCTGCCCATTCTGAGATGGTTCAAGCCCCCAGGGTCGCTCGCCGATGATGCATGTTCGAGCATTATTGGGGTGGCTTCTCAACCCGGCCATCTGGTGTGCTCCCGCGACGGGCACAGAGTTGCCGCTGACAATACAGAACGCGGGCCGACGGCTGAGCATCAGGGCAACGGCGCCACTTCAGCGATCGGTGTGACGGTGTGAACGACGTTCATCGGTGAACATAATCAAAAACTGAGAACTTCAAAATCCCTACGGTAATGCCGTTCAGGCTATCGATCAGGTCAGAGAAACGGGATTATTCGATGATCAAATATCAGCTCATTACTCCACCAACATTTCTCAACGAACTGCTTGGCTTACCGGGCAAAATCCAGAAAGCAGTTATGCAAAAAATTAAAGTTCTTGAAAGCAATCCAGTTTCAGAGCAAGGAGATATCAAGAAGCTCAAACATACCGAACCACCACTCTATCGAATAAGAATCGGCGACTATCGCTTAATCTATACCTTTGGAAAAGGATGGGTAAAACTTATTTCCATTCGTAAACGTGATGATCAAACATATCAAAGAGACTTCGGTCATATTGACATGCCTGACATCTCTATCATTGATGTTGTTGAGACAAACGTCGAATTACCGACACATTCAGTAGAAAGCAAATCTTTTCCTGAAAAAGAGGCCAGTGCACAATCAGTCCTGAACGCTGACAAACCATTACCACATCGATTGACCATTGATGATCTCAGGCGATGGCTTATCCCAGAACAATATTGGTCAGTATTATTGAACGTCCATACGGATGACGATCTTCTCAATGCGCCTGTTCCTCCGCATGTCATTGATCGGCTGATCGATATTCTTTACCCACGAAGCGTAGATGAGATTTTGCAACAGCCCCAGTTTCTGATCGGCGAAGCAGAAGATCTCAATCGGTTTGTGGCCGGCGAGCTGACTGAATTCCTGCTTATGCTTGACCCTGAACAGCAACGACCGGTCGAAACACCTCTTGAAGGCCCAATACTGGTGAGAGGCGGACCAGGAACCGGAAAATCGATTGTTGCACTCTATCGGGTTCAGCGGCTTGTTAAGGAAGGGCAGACACCGGTGCTGTTTACGACCTTCACCAATACCCTTACAAAATATTCCGAGCAGCTTCTGGAGCGCTTACTTGGCGAGCCTCCAACCAGCAAAGGGGTCGAAGTTAATACGGTAGATGCACTGATTGTTCGCAGATACACCCAGGCGTATAATCAACCACGATTCGCCCCAGAAGACACGCTGCTTAGCATCCTTCGCCAGGCCCTCCAGACAACATCACTTCCCGCCAGTAATGATAGTGAGCGAAAACGTCTTGCTGAAGTACTACAGTTACTCGGCGAATCGTATCTGCTCGATGAGTTTACCAGCGTGATCGAACACTGGGGGCTGACGAAATGCGAAGAATACCTGAATCGACCGAGAATTGGACGTCGACTGCCGCTACGAGAACCGATCCGTAAGGCGATTTGGGCTGTGTATGAGACCTGGAAGAGCATGCTACAGCAGCAGGGATTAACAACATGGGGACAAGTTCGCCAGCAGGCGCTTAAGCTGGCTTTGCAACAACCCGATCCCTGCTACCGTGCGATTGTGATTGATGAAGCGCAAGACGTATCACCGGTTGCGCTGCGTTACTTGCTCGCTTGTGTTGAATCGCCGCGTTCAGTTTACCTTACTGCCGATGCTGGTCAGTCGCTTTACCAGCGTGGGTTTTCGTGGCAACAGATCGATAGTTTGCTGCAAGTACGGGGGCGTAGTTACACTTTGCGGCGAAACTACCGCAATACTGCCGAAATTGCCGCAGCCTGTGCCGCAATTTTGGGCGATACCGACAAAGAAGTGAACGCTGTGCACCACGGTAGCTTACCGGTAGTAAGATTTTGTCGCAATATCGAGGAAGAGGCAGTGGCTATCCGTAATTTCTTCATCGCTGCTGCGCGTCAATGGCGTCTCCCCGCTCACACCGGTGCAGTGCTCTGCCACAGTAAGCAGGTCGCACAACAGATTTGTGCGCAATTACAACAAATTGGAATGCCGGCTGAGTTTATGGAAAAGAAGCAGATTGATCTGCGTAAGCCGGTCGTAAAAGTATTGACTATCCATTCGGCAAAAGGTCTAGAATTCCCTTTCGTGGCAGTTATGCGTTTGGCACAAAATCACTTTCCACACGATTTTAATCATTTACCAGAAAAAGAACGCGCAGAGATGATAAATCAGGAGCGCCGCCTATTCTACGTTGGTTGCTCACGAGCGATGCGTGCCTTGCTGGTTTGTGCTGCTGCCGATCAGCCGTCATCGTTTGTTCTTGACTTGCCGACAGCACTGTGGCAGCATGAAAATGGGTAAATCTCATTTGAGCAATTGCTGGAACGATGACCAATCACAATCGTTTCCAATGCGATAAAGCCGTTCCTTCTTTGCATTCTCAATGCGGTGGTACGATCCTGATTACACCTTCTGCCGAAAGCGGCGCAGCACCTGTCTGAGTAATCGTTGCTCTTTCCGATCAATGCTTTTACCGGCGTAGACCACACGCTGGTAGGTATCTGTTAATACCTGTAGCTCTGTCACTCCGTCTGGCAATCGGGAGAGAGCGTGGGTAGCATACTCTGCCGGAGTCTGAGACGGTCGGCGCGGATAGCCACGAGCGGCAGCATGGCGCAGAGCAGCATGGTAGCAGGCATTGACCGTATCAACTAATGGAACTTTCGTCCGACGCCGACGTGCCAACCTGATAGCACCGTTTCCTCGTTGCGGTCGCAGCAACAGCTTACGCCAGAAACGGCGCTGCCGCGCAACAGACCACCAGGCTAAAACCCCGGCAATAATTCGTTTCAGTACATGCTTTACCCAGGTCTGACGCCGGAGAATCTGCCAAAACGCGAGCAGTGCTAGCAGTGCTATACACAACCAGAAAATCAGGCCAGGCCAGAATTGCGATTCACGCGCCGCATGAGCTATAGCCACCGGTTCAGGAGGAAAAAGCGGCTCTGTTTTTGAAGACGTATTAAGCAGCCAGGTTAGCAAAAAGTATAAAAGAAGTGGTAATAGAATGATCAAACTCATTAAACTAATAAAACAAGTTGAGAAAAACAAATTTATAAGCAAAATAATACCTAGTATTGCATAGATCACATCACGCCATTCTCCAGAGATCGGTATCCAAATCCGAACAGGCATCAGCAGAGCCAGTAATACTATCAAACCAATGATTGCTATGCTCAGCAAACGCCAACGCACAACAACATCTGGGGCAACCTCTGATCCATCACTCTGCCAGTCGGCAATCTGCGCCCGCTGCTGGGCAAGCGCAAACAGGCTCAGACCACCGATCAGATAAAGGGCCATCCAGCCAGATGCAAGCACCCCCTCATGTATACGAAAGCTTTGCATAATAATCATAAATAGCCCACCCCAGGCCACACCGTTACCAATAAACTGCACCGCATTCCAACGGCGAAGTCGAGCATTGCTGTCGTAAAATAGAGCGTCGAGCGTATAGAGTGGTGCCTTTTGTGGTGGGTTAGGGACAAGTACAGCGATAGCAGCAATTCCACTGCGGCTGAGCAAAGCAACCGTTGTCAAGGTAAGGAGACAAAGGAAAAAAGGCATATCAAGGCAAGCCAACGGATCGACAATCCACGCCTGCATCACCGTAATGCCATCAACTCCAAAGCCAAGCGTGGCAACCATACGCGCCAACACGACCAGGCCAAAAATCTCAGCAGCCAGATACCGCAACGCACCTCCTGCGGCTTCGTGCAATCCGGCTGCCATCCGCATCCGCAACGCAACAGTCTCTAAACCAACAATCACGCTGGCGCCGATCAACCAGATAGATTGCCAGCCGATCTTTTCGTAAATTAGATCACCGACTGAAGCAATAGGAAGCGTTATTAACAAAACAATGAGTATTGCCGGACCGACAAGTGAAGGCTGCTTCATTCTTTATCTCCGTCTTTTACTGATGAAGCAATAAACACGAGTAGATTTATGGCTTATCAAGACACTTAAGAGTGTACACACATCTGTAGCATTTGGCAACGTTTTCTCCTGTCGGTTAACAGTGACGTACTGAAAACTCCTACGCATTCGCAGGACTCTACAACGTCTTCGGCAATGTTTGATACGCCAATGACCATCATGCCCCCGAACACAGCAATCCCATCACACTATTCGTTGGACGTGCTGCAAAGCGTGTCTCGTCTGACCTACCCTTACCCTCTCTTGCAATTAGCGCGACCGGTGGATATGATTGTGGGATCAGGCTTTCCTCAGCTTTCATCTGATTATAACGTGCTATACTACCTGCGACGCTAACGATCAGCGTTCAGCGCAAGTATAAAGATAACGAAGCAGGGTTTGAAGGTTTTATGATCCGCTCACGTCGTATCGTTACGAATGATCGTAATGGTCGCCATGGTCGGCGCCCTCTACCACCGCGCCTCTTACGTGGTCGACCGGCCCCACGTTCTGCGGTTAGTAAGTTTCTCTTGAACGTCATTCTAATGTTATTAGGAATCGGCGTAGTGATCCTGCTTGCCCTGGCTGGCATAGCCTACAACGCATACACACAAATCGCCGAGAGCTTGAAACCACGATTAGCGCTCCTCGACAAGCGTGAGTTGTTTGAAAACTCGCGTATCTTTGACCGGAACGGTGAATTGCTCTACGAGTTCTTCGATGCCGGCAAGCGCACGAAGGTCACGATTGACGAAATCAGCCCGTTACTCATTCAGGCGACGATTGCCATTGAGGATAAGACATTCTATACCAATCCGGGAATTGACTTAGGCGGTATCATTCGCACGCTGCTCGACAGTCTCCGTGCAGGAGAAGAGACCGGTGGCGCTTCGACGATCACCCAGCAGGTGATAAAAAATAGTGTGCTGACGCCCGAAGAGCGCCTACCTGAACGACGCTATGAACGTAAATTGAAAGAGATTATTCTCGCCCAAGAGCTTGATCGTATCTACACCAAAGATCAGATTCTTGAGCTGTACCTCAATGAGAATTTTTATGGCAATCTGGCCTACGGCATTCAAGCCGCCAGTGAGGTTTACTTTGGAGTCAATGCCGCCGATCTTGATCTTAATCAGGCATCCCTGCTTGCCGGTCTGCCTCAGCTACCATCGGTATACAATCCGGTAAACTATCTTGAACGCGATGAGCAAGGCAGCTACCTGCCACCAGTCTTCGTAGGTGACGATTGGCTAGATCCGAATGCACGCCTACCTGCTGGCACGCCATTACCCAGGGTTCGCCAGGCAGCAGTCCTGCGCCGTATGGTCGAAGATGGCTACATCACTGAGGCCCAGGCCCGCCAGGCGTTAGCAACACCACTACGCTTCGCCCCCCAAGAAGCACCGCTCAATGCGCCGCACTTTGTCTTTTATGTGCGCGATCTCCTTCTACAGCGCTATGGAGCGCAGATAGTGTACGGTGGCGGATTACGCATTACAACCACGCTCGACCTGCAATTACAACGAATGGCACAGGCCACAGCTTTCGACCGCATTGCCGAACTAGAGGCTCGCAACATTCACAACGCGGCAGTGGTTATTATGCAGCCGAACACCGGTCAGATTCTGGCAATGGTCGGTAGCATCGATTACAATGCCGTCAAACCAACCAAAACACCCAGCGAGTCAGGGAATGTGCTCGATGGTCAGGTGAATGTGGCAACCCGTGAACGACAACCAGGCTCGGCACTCAAGCCGTTTACCTATCTGGCGGCAATGGAACAGGGTATGACACCAGAAACTGTCTTGTGGGATGTGCCGACCCGCTTTCCAACCGGTACCGGTGACTGGTACGCGCCACAGAATTACAATGGACAGTGGAACGGCCCAGTACGCATCCGCACTGCGCTAGCCAACTCTCTCAATATGCCCGCAGTCCGTGCACTCAAGTTTGCCGGAATCGATTATACTCTCCGTTTGCTCGAACGGGTTGGCATTCGCAATGGTTTGAAACGAGGTGCCAACTTTTACGGACTATCGCTAACTCTCGGTGGTGGTGAAGTCTCACCACTTGAACTGACAACGGCGTACAATACTCTGGCGAGTGGTGGTCGCTACTTCGCACCGGTAGCCATTCTGGAAATTACCGACTCACAGGGACGGACACTCGAACGCTTTACCCAAACCACCGGTGAAGAGGTCGTTGACCCAAACCTGGTTGCAATCATCACCGACATGCTCAGCGATGATCGCGCCCGCCAGGCCATTTGGGGCTTGAACAGTCCGCTCAAACTCAGCTTGCCCGCAGCGGTCAAAACCGGTACGACCAACGACTGGCGTGATGCCTGGGCAGTAGGTTACACGCCGTTTGTAACGGTTGGCGTCTGGACGGGCAACAACAATAACGAACCAACGGCACGAGTTGAGAGCTTAACCGGCGGAGGAATTATCTGGCGTAACGTGATGGAAAACATCTTCCGCTTAATTGCCGAAGATGAACGCTACCGGGCACTCTTTGCAGCCCCCTTTCCCAATGGTGAGATTCAGACTGAATTTACACTCCCGGAAAACGTTGTGCGGCGTCCGATTTGCGAGCTACCCGGCCCCTTTGGTGGCTACCGCGAAGAGCTTTTCACGCCTGAGATGGTCAAGCGTCTCGAAGAGGAAGCACAACAGGCATCGGCCACCACAACCGGTAACACAGTGCCGACTGAAGAATTCTGTTCGGCCTACACAAAAGTTACCGTTGTCCGCATTCCAACGCCGGAAGAGTGGACGAGTACCGGTGAGCTGCGGCCGAATCCGCCACCGCCACCTCCTACCGATCCCAAGGCGCCACCACCGGCCCAGGATTTGAGCGCCCTGACTGATGGAGCGTATTGTCGGCCTGTGCCCGAAATCAGTTACCCGCCTGAACTGGTACGCGAAATCTATCTCTGGAAACTGCCACCACCCGATCCGGATGAGGAGGTTGAATACAAATGGCGCAGTGGAGACGCTACCGTTTCACTCAAGTACGAAGAGTTACCGGAATGCACCGCTGAGATGTTCCAGCCACCGATTCCGGTACCACCGGTCGCAGGGGCAATTCTGATGCCCGATCTGCGACAACTAGGCGAAAATCAGGCAAAGGAGGTGTTGGCGCTCTTGGGAATTGACCCCGGACGCATTTACGTCGATTATCAAGGGCCTGACCGCGCTGGCGAAGATTATTATCGCTTTGGACCGTATGTGGTACTCAGCTCAATGCCAGCCCCAGGTGAATGGATATTGCCGGATACAACGATTGTATTAGGAATTCGTGCTCCTGACCCGGAACCAACAGCAACCCCGGCTCCGGAGCGTGAGGAGTGATTAGGAGGGGCAGGTAAGGAACCTGCCCCAGATGGTATGCTGATACGGTATGCGATGGTTCCAGCCGTATGGGGTAGTTGATAGAAAGAAAGAACGTTGGTCAGCGAATTGAGCAAAAAGGTATGGTAGCCATAGTAATAAAATTACTTGCTATCCAAAGGATATTAAAGTTGACAGTCATGCAAAGAGAGCAACAAACACCACCCAATTCTTCCCCAAAAAGCACTGCACTGACTATTGTTGGTATGACCAAACTTATCCTGCTAGCCCTATCCTGTATCGCGACTAGCACGTACCTGTACGTGGCACTTTCTCGTATATCATTCCCGTTCGCTGTTGAATGGGTAGAAGCGAGTACATTTATCCAGGTGGTTCAAATTCTCAAAGGTAAGCCCATTTATACCTATCCGAGTTTTGACTTTATTCCAACGATATATACTCCTTTCTACTACTATATCGTTGCTCTATTTGCAAAATTCACTCAGCAAATCATGTTTTCAATGCGATTCGTTTCATTATTGGCGTCGATCACAATCTTTGTAATGATCTATAAGATTTGTCGTCAGCGTGGAATGAGCCACGAATCAAGTTTCGTCGCTGTTGGTCTCTTTGCAGCATCTTACGGCGTTGTTGGATATTGGTTTGATATTGGTAGAGTAGACACCCTCTTTCTGGCCTTTTTATTGGTCGGATATGTTTTAGCTATTACGCAAGCCAAGCCAGACAGTCTATATGGAATGCTGGCCGGTTTGACACTCTTTCTGTCATTTGCAACGAAACAGCCAGCGTTGGGAGTAACTCCATTTATCGTCGGATACCTCGTAGTGCAGAAACGCTGGCTTAAGGCTCTCTGGCTCAGTTGCTCTTTTCTGGTAGCCTGGACTGGATTTGTCTTCTTCATGAACATAACATCAGATGGATGGTTCTGGATATATACCTTCAGCATACCTTCTGCCCACCCCATACTCTGGGAGACACTTTTCAACTTTTGGACGCTATATATTCTTCCAAAATTCAGCTTACTCCTCATCATTCCTATATTTTCAATACTAATTCTATTTTTACAGAGAGACATGGATGGCATTTCTAATCTTTTATTGTTTCTCCTATTTTTCTTCTTGCCGATGACACTAGTGAGCATGGTAACAATCTCTAAACAATGGGGTTATCTGAACGGTCTCTTGCCGATTGTAGCAGCTCTTGCAATTAATGGAGCAGAATCCTACGATAACATCATATCTACGACGTTAAGGCCGACGCGCTACCGAATAGTCAATCATCTCCTCTCAATCATACCGACGATGGCGCTTATGCTACAGTTCTTGAATTTATCTTACAATATGCAAAATCAGATACCTTCAAAAACATCGTGGGAAGCGGGCTATCGAACTCTTGCCACATTGCAAACGTTGGAAGGGCGAATATTCATTCCGACATCACCGTATCTCTTGTACATGATCAACGAACAGACCCACTTTCATGCATCTTCTCTCGGTGACATCGAACTTGCTATGAAACGCAGTCCTACCTTAAAAGACATGATGGAAGGCTATGTCGCCAATATTCGTTCATACATTTCCAGTAGAAATATTAAAGTCGCTATTCTTCCTGAAGCAAAATGGTTTGACTATGCGTTCAATGCTGAACGTGGATACCACTGTGAGAGCCTTTCATCGGAATACAGAGCACTGACCACCTTAACGGGTGCAGTAAGCTATCAGGATCGAATTTGTTATTATACAGAGGATTCCGCGAAATAGCGCGATTATACCTTCACGTATTCGTAGAGACAAAATCTATATTCCTTACTCACCTTGTCTAACAGCACTATCCTGAACGGAATCGAACGCTGCATCATCACCGATGCAGTGCACAATCACAAAATACCTTAACGACTATGTAACCTCTTGCCTACCGATTGCATCTTCATTCATGGTGGAATATATCATAGACAAACCGATAGTAATTGGAGCGCGATAATGAAAGAGATTGTTGTGATCGGCGGCGGTCCGGCTGGTGTTGAAGCAGCAGTTGCCGCTGCCCAGGGAAACACAAAAGTAACCCTTATCAGCGAGGGGCCAATAGGCGGTCGTACCGGTTGGGATAGTTTGTTGCCGAGTAAAGTCTGGCTGCATGCAGCGGAAGTTGCCGACATTGTTGCCCATGCCTCATCTGAAGGAGGAACTGCTGGACGTGTCGAACCGGCAACGGTCATCCAACGCATCAAACAGGTCGCTCATCAATGGAGCGAGCACGAAGCGCAACGCTTACAGGCTGCTGGGGTACAGGTTGTGCACGGTACCGCCACTTTCAGCAGTCCGCATCATCTGACGGTGCGCAACGATGATAACCAGCAGACATTACACGCCGATGCAGTGATTATTGCTACCGGTTCAGTGCCACGCTTCCCACCTGCGATGAAACCTGACGGCCAACGCATTATTGCTCCTCGCTTCGCCAGCCATCTCAATACATTACCGCCTGATATGATCGTCATTGGGGCTGGTCCGACCGGTAGTGAATTTGCCTCCCTTTTCAGTCGTCTGGGAGTTCGTGTCACGTGGATCGTTGGGAGTCCTGGAGTGTTGCCTATGTTTGCCCCGGCTGCCGGTGCAGCGCTCAACCAGGCAATGACCGCGCGGGGGGTGAACATTGTACAGGTTGATGGCGAACGAGTTGAGCGCAGCGAAACAGGAGTGCGCGTGACGACGACCGATGGTGCAGTGTATGAAGCGGCAATGGCGTTTCTCGCCATTGGACGGTTACCCGATCTGAGTCGTCTTGATCTGGCAGCAGCCGGTTTGACCGTGGATGCGAACGGGCAACTTACGGTTGATCAACACGGTCGCACTGCGGTTGATCATATCTTTGCCATCGGTGATGCAGCCGGTGGGCCGATGCTGGCGAATCGGGCCCTGGCACAAGCCTGGATTGCCGGACGTACTGCTGCCGATTTACCGGCGCCGGGGTATTGCCCACACACTATCGTGCATGCGGTCTACACAGTACCCGAAATTGCACAGGTGGGAATTGTGACCGGTGCCGAAGAGGAACTGAAACGGGTTCGAGCATCCTATACAACGTCGCTCAAGGCTTTTCTTAGCGCTGACACTGACGGCTGGGTTGAATTAACCTTCGACCCGATCACCCGTCAGGTTCGTGGCGGAGTCGCCGTTGGGAGTCACGCTGCTGATTTGCTCGCCCCGGTAGCACTGGCGATCCAGACTAATGCGACTCTTGCCGATCTGGCAGCCGTCTTTGCCGCCTACCCAACATTGAGCGAGACGATCTTTACGGCTGCGCGGGCGGCCAGTCAGGTCATAGCTTGACGATGAAGTTATTCCTTCGGCATTCCCTGCCATCTCATGTAGATGATAGCGTTTGGCCGAGATAGAGGGGCGGGTGCAAGACCCGCCCCCGTCTGCGAAAAGAGCGCTTAACCGGTGAGGTCGACTACGCGCTGCCGATCACCGATTCGACGCACCGCTCGTATCAGTAGCGACAACAGCACTAACATCCCCAGCACACCATACTCAAGGATCGGCACCCGCAGCACGTCGGGCAGGCGGTGCCACTCGCGGCGCAGACCGTAGTAGGCTAGCACCGTCGTTGCATAAGCGGTACCAATCGTCCACCGTGCTCGCTTTGAGAGACCGAGACCGTGCATCTGGTTAACAACAAACATTGCCAGCAGGCTGAAGGTAAACATAGCCCCAAGACCACTTCGTTTGTAAAGGGTAGAAATCACTGCATGCGGTAAGACCATCAGCTCAAGCGCCAGAGTCCAGCGTGGGTCGCGGTGAGCTTTGGTATAGATCAACGCTGACTGAACGAAGAGCAGCAAGGTGTGGAAGAGACCAGTGTAGTGCAGCGGCTTAGGATCGATGGGGTGATACCAGAAATTGTAAGTTGCCGCCCACGAGAAAATGTAGCCATGAAACTTGCGCGCAAAACGGACTAACTCAGCCGGTGGCATGAGTTTGCGACTACCGAAGAAGAGGCCGCGTCGCGGTGCTTCCAGCGCCAGAGCCATCATCAGAATAAACGAGACCGAGCCGAGTGCACTACCCTCTGGCACATCACGAGCGAGGCCATCGTAGGTATAGTGCGACTGCAAGTAGTGTAAGGCCACACCACCTACATTCACGGCCAGCGCAATCCAGTTAAGCCGACGCAGGGCAGCAGTGTAACGCAACTGTTGTCGTTGTGCAGCATAGATACATCCCCAACTTGCCAGTTGATGCACCAGATACCCACTCCAGGTCAGCCAGCGCTGAGCCGGATGCGGCGTCGCTGCAATCCAACGATAATCACCAGGTTTACCGCTGTATTCAATATATTGTTCGGGTGTCCGGCCTATCAGTGCCGATATACCAACCACCCCGGCGCAGACTGTGGCTGCCGGTAAGAGGAAATTATGCCCTTCCACCGGGGCGACCGGTGCTTCTGCCTGTCCTGCAACCCAATCAACATAGTGCCGCAATGCCCAACCAACCAGAGCTGCACCAGCGGCTGCTGCAAGGCCACTTGCCAACGCACGCCATGGGTGTTGACGTGGCCCGGCAGCTAATCCAGCACAGAGTGCACCCGCCGTACCGACGAATGCCAGACCGATCCCGGGACGTTGACCACGTGCGACATCAAGCCAATACATTGCCGCCATCGGGTTGAAGAGAGCTGCCCCCGCTAGCGCGTAATTTGTGCGCGGATTGGTCACGGTCGGCCTCCTTTTGTGCACGGGCTGGTATCGATATTTGCAAAATCATGACATATCATACCACGATTGCAGTGGGCATGAAGGTTGAACCATCAACAAGTTGTGAATACTCTCTACTGCGTAAATATTTGACTACTCAGATTTGACAGAATAGAGTAAGCTGCGTAGGATACGACGCAATATGCTCATTGTGGGAGGCTCTTTATGAAGACGATCATGTTCTATGGCGGCCCGATTTACACGCTTGATCCCGCTCAACCGGTTGTACGCGCCCTGGCCGTTCGCGGTGAGCGTATCGTAGCGATTGGTGATGAAAAGACAGTGCGGGAAGCCGCCAGTCATCAGGTAGAGTTGATAAACCTGGAAGGACGGGCGATTGTACCAGGACTGACCGATGCCCATGTGCATATCGTGCTGCATGGTCTGAACCAACAACAGGTACGGTTAAGCGACTGTCACGATCTATCCACTGCTCTTAATCGCGTTGCCGCCGCCGTCCAA
>NZ_JPIM01000059.1 GCF_000735195.1 Chloroflexus sp. MS-G | reverse complement strand
GGGGTTGGATGGCTCACAGGTGTATGGATACGTCCTTCATCAGCTTTAGCGGTAGCTTCACTCGGCCCGGTTCCCGAAACCAACCGCATGACATCTTCCTTCGTGATCCGTCCGCCAGGGCCGGTGCCAGGCACGGTGCGTAAATCAATAGCGTGCTCGGCGGCCATGCGTTGAGCGACCGGCGTTGCCAAAACCTCACCTGTGGCAGGTGATGAGGTCGCTACCGGTGTTGGTGCTGATGTGGCCACAGATGGAGTAGTCGCTACCGGTGTCGGTGCTGATGTGGCCACAGATGGAGCAGTCGCTACCGGTGTCGGTGCTGATGTGGCCGCAGATGGTGCAGTCGCTGCCGGTTTCTCTGCCGGTAACGCACCTGCTTCGATGGTTCCCAGCAGGTCACCGATCGCGACAGTTGTACCTTCGGGACATGCGATATTGGTCAGAATTCCACTCTGATCGGCAGCCACTTCGAGATTGACCTTATCGGTTTCCAACTCAACCACCGGTTCACCAACAGCAACCGGTTCACCTTCGCGCTTGAGCCAGCGTGCTACCGTCGCCTCAACAATCGACTCACCGAGCGACGGCACTCGAATTTCGTATGCCATACTCTAACCTACCTCATATTAAACGGATGCTCTCATCCTTATCGCGTCTGCTTGCCCATTTCAGTCTTTGCCCTCATCTGATAATACCCCGCTGCCGCTCTTGACGTTAACAACGGCAGGGGGATGCAGGTGGTCAGGGGTGCTCGTCTGCGTTGCTAATGTGCCTAGCTGCTAGTCACTTCTTGTCCCTGAATGGCCGGTATTGGCGATTCCGGCAAATTAGCTACTGCTTCACGTAGAATACGAGCCTGTTCGCGCACATGAATGCTGTGCAACCCTTCTGCCGAGCTAGCCGATTCGGGGCGTCCGACATAACGTAGCGTCACCCCTTCTGGGAGCAGCTTTTGCAGCCGTGGCCAGACAAATGTCCAGGCGCCCATATTTTGTGGCTCTTCCTGTAACCAGATCACCTCGTGCAGGTTTGGGTAGCGCCTGATTGCCGTTTGCAGCTCTTCTGCCGGGAAGGGATAGAGCAATTCCAGACGCAGCAGATCGATGCGTCCACCGCTCTTTTCCCATTCGGCGCTTGAGAGCAGGTCAATAGCAACTTTGCCTGAACAAAGGATCAGGCGCGTCACACCTTCAGGAGCCGGTGCTTCGTTACCCAGACCAAGGATCGGTTGGAAACGAGCGTCGGTGAGATCGCGGAGCGAGGAGCTGCTGCGCGGATGGCGCAGCAGGCTCTTTGGGGTCAGAATGATTAGCGGTTTCGGGTCGGCGTACAACGATGCCGCCTGATACCGTAAGAGGTGGAAATACTGGGCAGCCGTCGTACAATTAGCGATGCGAATATTGTCATTCGCTGCCAACTGCAAAAATCGTTCGAGCCGTGCGCTCGAGTGTTCTGGGCCTTGACCCTCGTAACCGTGAGGGAGCAGCATGACTAGCGAAGGATTCTGTCCCCATTTCGCGTGACCACTAACGATAAACTGGTCAATGATGACTTGAGCACCGTTGGCAAAATCGCCGAATTGCGCTTCCCACAACACCAGTGTATCTGGTGCGTGACAACTATACCCGTACTCAAACCCCAGTACCGACGCTTCTGAAAGCGGGCTATTGTAAACGGCAAACGAGGCACGTGCCTGTGGAATCGCGTGCAAAGGAATGAATCGCTCACCGGTAACGACATCGTGCAATACTGCGTGGCGATGACTGAACGTACCGCGTTCACTATCCTGACCGGTCAAGCGAATCGGCGTACCATCAGCGAGAATACTGGCAAACGCTAGTGCTTCGGCGTGACCCCAATCGATACCGTTTTCTTCGTAGATTGCCTGTCGGCGGCGTTGCAGCATGCGCTCCAGTTTTGGATGGACGGTAAACCCTTCTGGACGGTCGAGGAGCGCCTCGTTCAGTTCAATCAGGGTTTTCGCTGAAACCGGTCGCGCAAAGATGGGCGGACGGCGCATAGGGAGCGGATTGGCTGGCGGTGGCGCCGGTGGCAAAGTGGCGGCCAGTCGTTGGCGTTCGCGCACCTTCTCAAATGCCTGTTGCAGCTTTTGCATCACGGCATCGACACGGGCCTGCGCCTCTTCACGGGTGATCAGACCACGCCGTTCAAGTTCACGCGCCCAAATTTCGCGTACCGTCGGATGATTCCTGATCCGCTCATACATTTTAGGCTGAGTGAACTCCGGTTCGTCGCCTTCGTTATGTCCCCAACGGCGATAACCCACAAGATCGATCAGAAAATCTTTCTGGAACTTCTCACGATAGGCAGCGGCCATACGGGCTACGGCAATACAGGCCTCCACATCGTCGGCATTAACGTGGACAACCGGAATCTCCATACCACGTGCCAGGTCACTGGCGTACAGCGTTGACCGTGAGTCGTTGCTATCAGTCGTGAAGCCAATCTGGTTATTGATAATGATGTGAATCGTTCCACCGATATGGTACCCCTTCAAGCGTGAGAGGTTGAGCGTCTCGGCTACAATTCCCTGACCGGGAAATGCTGCATCGCCGTGAATCAAGATTGCCAGTGACTCCTTTTCATCTTCTTCAGGGAAGCCAGGTCGGTTGCGCCGTTCCTGTGCCGCACGCGCCCGCCCTTCAACTACCGGATTAATAAATTCGAGATGGCTGGGGTTCGGTACCAGCGTAATCGGCATCTCAGCAACGCCGCTCTCGCGATAGGCTTTCCGGGCGCCAAGATGATACTTCACATCACCCGTCCAACCTTCATAGGTGTCTTTGGTGTAGTCAGGTGAATGAAACTCGGTCAGAATCATCGAATAGGGTTTACCAAGGATATGAGCCAGAACATTCAACCGACCACGATGCGCCATACCGATCACGATTTCTTTCGTACCGCTGACTGCCGCATTACGAATGATCGCATCGATAATCGGGATGAGCATATCGCAACCTTCAATCGAAAACCGCTTCTGACCGGGAAAGGTCTTGTGTAAAAAGCGCTCAAAGCATTCGACTTCGGTTAAGCGGTCAAGTAATTCACGCTGTCGATCAGCATCGAGGTCTCGGAAGAAGCGGCGATCTTCGGCAGCTTCACGAATCCAGGCCCGCTCGCGGTAATCTTGAATCTGATCGGTCTCGTACCCAATTGAGCCAGAGTAAGCCTGCCGTAACCGTTCTACACCTTCGGCGGCGTTCCGTACCTGCGTAGCGATTGGCCCGCGTATGATGTGCGCTGGCAATGCTGCCAGATCAGCCTGGGTAACACCATGGGTCGCCAGTTCCAGACCGGGGTCGCCAGGTGGGTCACTTCCGAGGGGATCGATGCGGGCAGCCAGATGTCCTAATTCGCGGATATATCGGATTAATCGGGCTGCGCCTACGATGCGCGTTACGTCCAATGGTAATTGACCAGACTCGCCGGTCGGCACCGTACTATCACCTGGCGGTGTCCATCGCGCAAAAAAGGCCCGCGTTTCCTCATCGACCGAATGTGGGTCGGCGCAGTAGCGCTCGTACAATTCGATCAAATAGCCGGCGTTGGGGCCGTAGAAGCCATTCCATTCGTTCATGCCTCGCCCGCTCCTTGAAGTAATGAAGGGTTAGCCGATTGTTTGTTCATAATATCACAAATAATAACAACACAGTATCAGGCAATATTTTCAATTCTATTGTACCACGTTGGCTGCACAGCGTTTCAAGGCAAAAAGGCGATGCGGTCAGGAACCCGCATCGCCTTTTTTACCCGATTTGCATCGAAGATACCGAACTACATTGTCGCAATTGCGTTACATGCTGCGGCAATAATCAGCATTACGCTAACGGTGATCAAGACTGCAATGAATTGTGCCAGCCGATATGGCATCTCAAATCGGCTGACCTGGGGTTTCACAGAGGTAACTTGCTCTTGTTGCATCACTGCCTCACTAGGTTTCGTTTGTTTTCGGATATAGATATAATAGTAAATTGATATGGTGTCTAACAAGGGAGAAAAAACATCACGGCCAGGGAAGTTTCTCCCCGCTTTCTCCCCTGGAAGACTTCCCGCACGAGGAGTGAACAGTGTAGCAATTTGCAACGTTCTCCCTGCCCGCTTGTGGGTCTGCCGGGCAACCGATAAGTTCTGGTCGTGCACTGCACGACGCAGGCCAGCGGTCTGATCCACGGTATTCACGGCCAGTATTGATCTGGCCCTTGCTCGGATCGCGGCACTCGTCCAAAAATTGTGCGGAATTTTTTACCGAATCTGGGATGGTAAGCTGCTATCATGACGAGTAACCATCTGGAACCGGTCGCGTGTAGGAGTGAGGCTATCATGGAGTTTGCGTTGCTCATCCTCTGTCTCGCACCGATGATTTTCTTCATTGGTGCCGGAGTCGGGTTTCTCGTTGGGCGGGCGCTGGCTCGTTCTGCCGATCCTCGTCGTCAGTTCGCCGATCTGGTTCGGTTCTGGCAGCAATCCCAACAGATCGATGCTGCCAGCGCCGAACGTATTTTGCTGCTGTTGTATAGACAGCCCGGCGTGCAATCATCTGCTGATACCACACAACTGGCTGCGCAACCGGCTTCTACAATGACTGTGGCCGATCATACGTCACCATTGGCAGCGACGGCAGGAATGCCGTCATCACCACCGATTCCTTCAATGCCTGTGCCGGTTTCCCTGCCTAAAGCTGACCAGGTATTACCCCCACCACCGGTTGCCCCGGCAGTTACAGTGTCAATGCCGACAGCACCGGAATCTACGGCGCCACCTACAGATGCTGCGGATGACTCACAAACCGTACCACCACTGCTGACAGCATTGCTCTCGATGGAAGCACGACGAACGCTATTGATAATTGGTTCGTTTTTGATCCTCATCTCTAGCTTGGTACTGGTAATCTTTAACTGGAACCGATTTCCGCCGCTGGTGCAGGTTGGACTCTTGAGTGTTTTTACCGGTGGCCTCTGGGGGGGCGGGTACTGGATGCAGCGACGTACCGCTCTCGTAACTGCCGGTCGTAATCTCAGTTCGGTCGCGATGCTGATGTTACCGGTCGTGCTGTTCTCTTTTACCCGACCGGGCTTGTTTGATCTTGACGGACGGCTGGCCTCGTTTGTGGTAAGCGTCCTGAGTTGTATGGTGTATACGGTCGCTGCCTGGCAAAGCCGACGGCTCTTCTACAGTCTGACTGCCAGTGCTGCGGCGTGTGCGGCGCTCTATAGCAGCTTTTTGTGGTGGTCGGTGGATGGACGCTGGCAGCCAATCTGGTCGTTTGTGCTGTGGAGCGTTGCCCTGATTATTGCCCACCAATTGAACCGAAGTACTCGGTCGATGCTGGTGCCTGGGCCGCGCATTGTCTCTATCGCCGGGCCAGCGCTGTCGATTTTACTAAGTCTAGGATTGTTTCTGGCGAATCCCGTTCCGGCTGAAGCTCCTACAACAATAATAGTTTTGCTCCTCGGGGCTGCGTTTGGCGTTGCTTTGGCATGGTTTGAAGATCAACCAGCCTGGCTTTGGGCAACAGCGCTCTTGGTGCCACTGGCAACGATGGTGGGAGTGGTCTTGCCCGCTGATGGGCTGACGTGGATCAACCTTAGCTTCGCCAGCCTGACACTGATCTATCCGATCGTGGCCGCTGTGCTGGAACGGCGTTTACCGGCATATTCGCTACCATTTCTGGTGTTGATGCCGATGCTGGCAGTCGTTGCGCTGGCTACTGCACTTGATCGCGTGGCAATTGTCCGAAGTTACCCGATCCTGATCGGTACCACCCTCTTGGTGGTTGGGCTGATCGAGTGGCGGCGTCTGGTTCTCTTGCAACCGCATCGGACTCTGGTTGGTACGATTGTGGTAAGTATTCAACTTGGATTGGTGACTATTTGGGCCGGTTCGTTTGTCACCACCTGGGAACTTCGTAGTCTGATTGCGGTTGTCCTTGGCGGGTTGGTCTTCATCGTGAGTACGATCCCGCTTGGTCATCGGTTCACCTACGTGCCAGCGGTCTGGTGTTATGGTGGTGCAATCTTGATCGCTCTCGGTACCAGCCTGAGTAGTTTGCTTGATCCGACCCTGCGATTGGTTACTCCGCTGATTGCTGCACTGCTTTACGGTTGGCGAGCTTTTCGCTACCGGCAGAGGCTATGGGCTGGAGCAGCCCTGGCAGCAGGGCTTGCGTTGTGTGGGGTAGTGCTGAATCGGGTTGGATGGCTAGCAAATCTTGACCACTATCTGCTGGCAAGCGTGCTTTTCGCCGGTGGATTGAGTATCGGTGGGAGTTTGCTCGGAAAACACGCTCCTGCATATAAATACTGGACAGCACCGGCTCTGTTTTGGGCAGCTTCCCTGGGATGTATCAGCGGTATCTTGTTCGTGAATGCTTTCCTTGCCCCAAGCCTAGCAGCGGTTATTGCTGCCCTTGTCGGCAGTGTCACGATTGTTCTTCTCGGTATAATCTACCATCGCTGGCAGACGGGCTACCTAACGGCGTTGCTACTGTTGGCAGCCTGGATGATGGCACTGTTCAGCGATGTGCTTCCATGGAACGAGACGCTTCACTCGCTCTCGATCCTGGCAATTCTGCTAGCTGTGGGCTACGGCTGTCTAGCGTTGATCATGCGTTCACGGTCTCCATTTGACCGTCCGTATGCTCAGTTTGGCCTGGGAACGGCGTTCTTGCTTCCGTTGCCGGCATCAATCGAACTGATTGGACTGTTGTTTACTAATCTACCGTCCTCGTTATTACGCGATCTGACATTGGCAGCAGCCAGTTCAGCTATGTTCATGACGATTGGGGCCTTCGTGTATCGGCGCTGGCGATTAATCAGTCTGGCCTTGCTCCAATCCTTTCTCGCTTTTGGGAGCACTGTTCACTGGGTAGATGGTGCGAATCAGGTGACAACCGGCTGGTCATTGCTCCTGATAGCGAGTCTGATTGCGCTAGGGAGTGCCTTCGTCCATCGTCGGTATAGCGTCGTTGTTGTTCACCAGCTCGTGTACGACAGCTACCTTCTCAGTAGTATTGCGAACCTGGTAGCGCTGAGTATGCTCTTTACCGGAAGTGTGAGTAGTCTCAGTCTGCCACTGCTAGTTCTCTTGGCTGGAGGCTATGGCTTTCTGACGTTGATCAGGCGTTCACGAACGCCGTTTGATCGTCCGTATGCTCAGTTTGGTCTGGCAACGTCGTTCCTGCTACCGTTACCGGCACTGCTCGAACTGATTGCGTTCACCGATCTGACGTCGCCGGTCTTGCGTGATCTGACGTTGGCAGCGATTAGTTCAGCCGTGTTCATGATCATTGGGGCCTTCGTGTATCGGCGCTGGCGATTAATCAGTCTGGCCTTGCTCCAATCCTTTCTCGCTTTTGGGAGCGCTGTTCACTGGGTAGATGGTGCGAATCAGGTGACAACCGGCTGGTCATTGCTCCTGATAGCGAGTCTGATTGCGCTAGGGAGTGCCTTCGTCCATCGTCGGTATAGCGTCGTTGTTGTTCACCAGCTCGTGTACGACAGCTACCTTCTCAGTAGTATTGCGAACCTGGTAGCGCTGAGTATGCTCTTTACCGGAAGTGTGGGTAGTCTCAGTCTGCCACTGCTAGTTCTCTCCATGATCATCGGTGTGATAGCTCAATTAGAGCAACGTGTTACCGGTGCAAGTCTGAGTCTGATCGTACTACTCGGATGTATTGCCAGTAGTCTGGCGCTGACACCACTTTCACCGCCATGGCAGGCAGCGTGGTTTGTGCTCACCCTCGTGCCACTCCTGCTGATCGGTGGATTTGCCGCTCGCTTGTATAGCACCCGTATTTGGCAACAGCCCACCCTCTGGATTCCACTTATCGCCGCTTGTATTCTCGGATCCCAGGCATTGTTCGATCTGCGTGCCGGGGTGATAGCCCTTGTGAATGGTGGGGTGCTCCTCGTTACCGCTACGTTCCGCGAACGCCGGAGTATCTATGCCTACCTCGCCGGAGCGGTCTTTGTGACTGCCAGCCTCGGTCAGTTTCTGGTTTGGGAACTGCGTGAGGTTCAGTTGTACGTTGTTCCGGTAGGTATCTACCTCTTTGCATTGGCAGCCGGTATCCGGATATTTCAACGGCAGGTGTCGGTGGCGCGGTTGGTCGATAGCGCCGCCGTCTGTCTGCTCCTTGGCGTCACTTTCATACAGGCTGGTGGATCAGGTGAGAACGTCGGCTACGTGATGTTATTCGGTGGTGAGTCGTTACTGGTAATGGCCTACGGTATACTTGCCCGTCTCCGAGTACCCTTTATCGGTGGGGTAGCAGGTTTGGTCATCGCTGTGCTCTGGATGGTGGCTTACGCTGCCAGTATGCTCAATCAGTGGCTCGTGTTGGGCTTGTTGGGAATGTTGATGCTTCTGACCTACGTTTTGCTCGAGCGTCAGCAGGAGCAGCTACGACGGCTCGGACGTGATCTGGTTATGCGGCTGCAAGAGTGGCAATAGATTAGGTAGACCAGAGGCGTCTATCAGAAATGTCTTGCTCATGCGATAGGCGATGTGTGTGTATTGAACATGCTTTTCGCCGGAGCTACGGATGGTGTTGTTCGGAACTGGCAAACTCCACCGCACCGGTAGAGGCGGATTCTGCCCGCCCCTACCGGCTACCGATACTGCGCGGAGAGAATTACTCGAAGCGGTCGGCCACTAGCGCCGTCAGATCGGCAACGCGCACCGAGTAGCCCCACTCGTTATCGTACCAGGCTACAATCTTGAAGAAGTCATCACCCATGCTCATCGTGAGTGGGAGATCGACAACACTGCTGTAGGTGGTACCGATAAAGTCGCTGCTCACGAGCGGATCATGGGTAACACCGAGAATACCCTCTAGCTCCTCGCTTTCACTGGCTTCGATAAAGGCCTGATTAATCTCTTCAACCGATGTCTTCGTGCTCAGCAAGACCGAGAAATCGACCATCGAGACCGTTGGTGTCGGCACGCGCACCGCGTACCCGTGGAACTTACCCTTTAGTTCAGGGATAACGAGCGCGACTGCTTTGGCGGCGCCGGTGGTGGTCGGTACCATGTTGATTGCGGCTGCTCGTGCCCGGCGCAGGTCTTTATGAACGTTGTCCTGCAAGTTCTGATCCATCGTATACGAGTGGATGGTAGTCATCAGACCCCGTTCGATTCCAAAGCGATCATTGAGCACCTTCGCGACCGGTGCCAAACAGTTGGTGGTGCAGGATGCGTTTGAGATGATGTGGTGCTTCTCGTGGTCGTACTTCGCGTCGTTGACACCCAGACAGATGGTAATATCCTCGCCTTTTGCCGGTGCGGTGATAATGACCTTCTTAGCACCAGCGGCCAAATGTGCTTTGGCCTTCTCGGCATCGGTAAACCGGCCGGTCGACTCGATAACGATGTCAACACCAAGCTCCTTCCAGGGTAGGGCGGCTGGATCGCGCTCGGCCAGCGTCAACAACTCATAGCGGACGTCGTCTAGCTCAACCACAATCGCTTTCTCTGTCACCGTTACTTCGCCGTCGAATGCGCCGTAAGTCGAGTCGTAGCGCAGCAGATGAGCCAGCGTTTGGGCATCGGTCAGGTCATTAATTGCCACGATTTCAAACTCTTCAGGATAGTACTCCAGCATCGCCTTAAAGCTCTGGCGTCCGATCCGGCCGAAACCGTTGATAGCGACGCGAACCATGGAAGCCTCCTTAGTACTCAGATCACGATACTCTGGCGCCTTCGCCAAGAGGGTCAATGGCATACGGGTCTGCCATTAACTGACGTGGTCATTATAGCATCTTTGTCTGTTGACTCGCATTATAGATTCTTGCCTATCAGGTGAAGAATTGCATACGCAACTGTCTACAGCGGAATGATAAAACGGTGAAACGAGGGGAGGCAGAGAGAGGAAGGGTTCCAATCTGCGCTGTTATGTCGAATCAATAGCCAGGCATACCCCTTTTTGGCAGTATTCATACGTTCAATCTATCAGATGTGCCATCAGATGAGAAACATTTTGCATTCCATCTTGATGTTGCTACAATACGTAGTAAGAAGATAATTGCTTTTAAGCGGGCAAGGAGGAGCGGCATGACAAGTCTGCTTATCGATGGGGGCGTAGGAGCGATCTTGCTTTTCTTTGTTGTGATGGGCTTTCGTCGAGGGGCGTGGCCGAGTGGGTTTGTTCTCGTTGGTACTCTGATCGGTACCGTACTGGTTGACCTCTGGCGTGATGGCATTGTGCATGTGTTAACACCGCTGGCTCTCGCCAGTGGCTGGCCACTCTTTCTCACCCTGAGTTGTCTCCTCCTGATCGCGGTCGTGGTTGGATACGGCGCCGATACTATTTTTGAATTTGGTCTGGAAAACGCCACTGAGTGGTCACATCGGCTCACTGGTGCGGCTATCGGTTTGGTGAATGCGGCACTGCTTACCAACTATCTGGTGCGTTACGCTCGTGAAGCCTGGCCCGACCCCGCTGCACTTGCCTGGCTTACCACAGCGACGATCACCCCGCTCGTGATTGATTTGTTGCCTTGGGGGATGCTGGCACTTACGCTGGCCGGTCTGCTGATTTTATTGTTTCGGCTGCTGCATGCAATTCGCAGTGAACAGGAACTGCATGCTGATAGACCGGTATCACAGCAAGAGGCCGATCGGCGGGTGCTTGAGCGTATCAATCAGGCCCTCGGTCATCGGCGTCGCTAACGTATTCGCACTGTAAAGGCTGGTGCCAGATGCAGGTAGGGCGTGTCACTCTGCCCTCGCCACAGTCGGCAGCGGTTTCCCCAACCACTCAGTATAGAGTTCACCGAACCGTCCGGCTGCCAGTGCGCTGCGAATCTCGGCCATCAGATTGAGTAAGAAGGCAACATTGTGCAAACTTACCAGTCTGATACCGAGCAGTTCTTTCGAGCGGTAGAGATGATGGATGTAGGCTCGCGAGAAGTGACGACAGGTGTAGCAGGTGCACCCCTCTTGCAGTGGTCTTCGATCATCGCGTAATGCGGCATTGGTAACATTGAGACGCCAGTTGCGTTCACGATTGCGAACTAACGCTGCGCCGTGACGCCCAAGACGGGTTGGGCTGACGCAGTCAAACATATCGATTCCACGCGCAACACCTTCGAGCAGATCGTCCACATCGCCAACGCCAAGCAGATGACGGGCCATTCCATCCGGCAGGTACGGTACGGTCATGTCAACTACTTCGTACATCTGGGCCTTGTTGGCGCCGAGTGATCCGCCAATGCACAGGCCGTCGAAATCCATACTGCTGATATATTCAGCACTCGCCCGCCGCAGGTCGGGAAAAATACCGCCATGCACAATGCCGAAAAGTAACTGATCAGGATTCGGCAATGCGGCTCGATTCCGTTGCCGATGCGCGGTCAGACAGCGTTCTGCCCAGCGATGGGTACGTGCCAGACTCTGAGCCGTGTATTCGTAACCAGCCCGGAATGGCGGTAACTCGTCGAAACAGACAATAATATCGGCGCCGAGGTGGTGCTGTACCTCTATGCTGCGTTCGGGAGTAAAGACGTGTCGCGATCCGTCAAGGTACGATTTGAAGATGACCGCTTCTTCAGTAACGGTCACCATATCGTTGAGCCGTGATGGATGGGCAGGGCGACGCCCTTTGACTTCATCGGCGATCCCACCGTAAACGAGCGAAAAAACCTGGAATCCACCACTATCGGTCAAGATTGGGCCATTCCAGCTCATAAAGCCGTGCAGCCCTCCATGACGGGCGATCAACTCGTGACCAGGTTGGAGGTAGAGATGATAGGTGTTGCCAAGAATGATAGATGCCCCATGATCGCGTAGTTCGTGAGGAGTGAGCGATTTGACGGTGGCACGAGTGCCGACCGGCATAAAGACAGGTGTCGCTACTGTACCGTGCGCGGTTTGTAAGAGGCCAGCACGGGCACGGCTGGCAGGATCACGGGCTGTAATGGTAAATGGTGCCATACGCTTGCTTTAGTCGAGGATTATGTACTGATTGACACAGGTCAGTATTATAACCGAGGAGTGAGGACTAATGATCCAGACGAATGAGGCCAAGACTTACCACAGAAGGCACAGAGAATACACTAGTTCTACCAGCATTCTCTCTGCCCTCTGTGGGGTAACAAACGAAAGAAATGTATGCGGTAGAGCGAAAGTGATGGGCAGACCTCTACGCTGTCGGTTGCGCTCGCTTTTCTGCCCGGCCAACGATACGTCGCGCCAGAGCCAGTTCTTCAGGGCCAATGGCACCCAGCACCCACGCCCCAATCCCGTATGCAATAGGGCCAATGCACAGTGCGCATGCGGTACCAACCCATCCCGGTAACCAGATCAGTGCCGGTACTATCGCCGCCGCCATGATCAAACTGGCAATTGCCGGTCGCCACAACAGGCGATGGATGTTCGGTGATAGGCCTTCTTGTTGCAAGACCGGTCGGAAGACTGTATAGAGGACAACTTCTGATAGGATAGTAATCACAGCCGCCGCGAGCAACGCCGATTCGGGTTGACCAAGACGAATAGCGATTGGGATGACGAAAAGGTTGGCGATCAGGTTAAACGCAGCTCCAATCACAAAGGCGCGGGTAATCGCAGTCTGGCGCTCAATGGCAATGAGTACGTACTGCAATAATCCGTTCACAAATGAGAGTGGAAGAAACCATGCCAACACGGCGAGCACCGAAACCGATGGGAGGTACTCAGTAAAACGCCGACGGGCAAACAGCCATACCAGATCGTCGGCTAGGAGTGTCATGGTCATTGCCAATGGAAATGCGATCAGGAGCAACACGTGAAGAGTACGTTGTTGAGCCGCTGCCAGCTCGCTGCGTGCGCCTCCGGCACGACGGGCAAGGAGGGGGAAGACGGCAAAGGTAACCGCTGGCGGTAATACCAACGCAATGTTGAGCAACTGATATGGTAAGACGTATTGTTGAACGAGGAGGTCGGCGTTGCTACCACCAAACGCTCGCACGATGAAGAGATCGAAACGAAAGAAGATGATGCTCAACAGATTGTTGAGCATGAGCGGTAATGCTTGTGGTACGATCTGTCGGATTGTGGTCAGCTTAAAGCTCAAGGTTGGGGTGAAGAAGGTACGCACTTGCAAACCGAAAAAGATCAAGGCAGTCAGCGAACTGACCAGCACCGCTGCCCAGGCCAGGCCGATGACTCCCCAACCAAGGCTAAGCACAGCAATGCGCGCCACAAAACTGAGCAGAGCAGTCAGGACTTCAATGACCGCCGGGACTTCCATGCGCTCGGCTGCGTTGTACAGGGCTGTTACTGCCCCGCTGTACGCTCCTGGTATCAGCGTAAGAAGCAATATCCAGATTGCTTGCTGTCCTTCAGGAGTGAGTGGTTCACTAAGACCAAGCCTGCCAATCGTGTTGTAGATATAAATAACCAGCCAGGCAATCGGGATGGCAGCAACACCGATCAAGAGCAACCGTAATCCCAGCGTTATGCCAAACAGGTGCTGTGCTGCCGTCGGATGGCGGGCTGCTTCACGGGTCAGTAAGATGCCCAGTCCAAATTCGGTAAAGGTTGCCAGATACTGAGCAACCAGCAATGCCGCTGTATTGTAGGCTCCCAGCGCCGCCGGGTCGAGGGTGCCGACCAGCAACAGCAGGATGATCGTATCCAGGCCACGCACAAAGAGACGTAAGCCAAAGGTAATTGCGCTGTTTTTAAAAATACGCCGGGCTGCATTTGCTGGATCATCCTGGTACAATCGGCGCCAGAGAATGGCGCCGATGCTAAGTATGATCAGGGCAGTGCCGATGAGGGTGGCAACTAGAATAAGACGATTGTTCATGGCGATTGCGTGGTAATTGTGATCGAGCGACCGTTGCTGACCAGATGGATCGCACCGTTGAGTTTGGGATGGTATACTTGTGGGGCCAGTTGTTTTCGTTCGTACATACTGTGCAAGGCTGGCTCATCGGCTTGAAAGCCGGTACTGAACGCGATTGCCCGAATCTGCAATCGTTGCAAGGCCGGGTTGTCAATGGTACGTTGCCACGGATAGATCAACAAATCAATCCGTCGTCCGGCCAATTGATTGAGTGCGTTGTCGCCAGCACTGCCGCCGGTGTGAATGAGGATGCTAACCGTGCGATGTTCGATCAAGAGAACGCTCCCACCCTCAGTTCCATCGGAAACGGCCAGTACGTGGAGCTGTGCCCCACCGAGATTGATACGTTGACCAACCTGCAACTGGCGGATTGGTGTTGCATCCTCGCGCAACAGATCGTACCATTCACCGCGCACGATGGTTGGCGTGAGCGCCAGAGCTGGTTGGTACCGGCGCAATGCACCTAACTGTCCTGGTATGCGCTGATCATCTGCCTTCGTCAAGACAACAGTCGCGAGTTGTCGTTGCCAGAATGGTAGATGCCTCCCCAATTCGACTGCCAGACCTATCGGATCGCGACCACCGTCGATCAGGGTGAACGAACCGGCCGGCGACTGAATGAGAATGGCGTCGCCGACGGTTGGCAAGACAATCACGTGAAGATTGCCATCGGGCCGTTGCAACCAGGCTAGCCCACCGAGGATTCCGATCAAACCAAGCACGAACCATATCATCCGCTGTTGCATACGTTCCCCGTAGATATAAGCACTCACTGTCGTTCTCTACGTATAAAACCGTGCAACAGCGGAAAAAGTTACACTCTCGATTACGCCAGGGCAATAACTTCAATTTCAATTTGGGCATCGCGTGGCAGACGAGCTACCTGCACGGTTGAACGTGCCGGTGGGGTGTCGCCAAAATGCTCGGCGTAGGCTGCATTCATCGCCGCAAAATCGTTGAGATCGGCTAGAAAAACGGTCGTCTTCACAATGCGGTCAAGTGAACTACCGGCTGCCTGCAAAATGGCAGCAATGTTGGTAAAGATTTGGCGCGTCATCGCCCCAATATCATCGGTAATCAGCTCATTGGTGTCCGGATTGATCGGCAATTGTCCAGAGACAAAGATCAGGTTCCCAGTTTTGATCGCCTGTGAATACGGCCCAATTGCTCCTGGGGCCGCATCAGTACTGATTCGTGTCCGATCCATCGTGATCGTTCCTTTCTTTTTAACGTAAGAGCCAGAATCCGGTCATAACAAAAAAGTGCCAGATAACCGGCAGTAATCCTCCCACAATGGCTTGTGCGCCGTCCCATTCATACACTTCTACCCACAGTGCTGCCGTTACCCAATAAGCAACTGCCAGTGCTGCAAACCAGCAGATCGCGGCCAACCATGGCAGGTTGACAAGCAAGCTGATCAATGCCAGGAGCATTGGTAACAGGCGTGGCAATTGCACAAGTGGGTAGAGGGTGAAAATATGGGCCTGTTCCTGCTCTTCGGTGACGTTGCCCTGGATTAAAAATGATATAAGAACAAGCAGCGGCCATTCGAGCATACCGGCCATCCAGAAACCGATTCCGCCGATGATGATGCCGGGGTTTGGCCAGTAATCGCCATCAGTGAGTGCCGGTAGGGTAAACATCAAGCCCAACGGCAATGCAACTAGTGTCATAGCCCGTATTGCGGCGAAAAGGCGTGAACCGAACGTTGCCGCCGTTTTCCATTCTACCGATAGGGCCTTTGTTGTTGCGACAGGCTGACCGATCAGTTGCAGGTTTGGCACAAACGCTGCCGGCTGAAAACGTGGAGCATCGTTAAGTGGAGGGGTATGGCTCAACCGCTCAGCACAACGGGCGATCAGATCATGCCAGTGACTCATTGTACCAACCAGAACCACACCTGGTTGCCATTGGCCGGTAACGATGAGACCGCAAAAGCGACACAGCCAGGGTAAGCGTTCAGATCGAACGAACATGATCTGCTTTCCAAAACCCAGATCAACCACCTGACAGGCACTGATGTGCGGCCATGGAATGTCTGCCTTGAACCGTGAATTTCGTCCGCGAAATACATAGCGGATCGTCAGCGAATGCTGGCCTGCCGTAAATGCTGTTGGTACTGCAACGAGGATCGCCATACAGCTTACAATGACCAGCCCTATCATGAGATGGGCTGCAACCAACAACCAAAATGGTGCTGGAAGATCAGGGCGATCGGCAATGCCAAAGAACGGTACCTCTACCCCTTGATACGACTCAAAGATGGCACGGTACACCGGATCACGACTCACCCACAAGAGCGCGGGGTTGCTGCGGTAGGTAGGAAAGAGCAGGGCGAGAGCGCGATCCCAGTAACTTCGGTAGTGGAGAATACCGAGTGCGAGTACAAGCAGTGCCGAGATTGGAGGAATAAGCCCCGCTAATGAGAATCGCGGTACAGTTGCCACGACATCAGGTTCGGTTGTTGGCGGTAGATTTACTTCGGTCGATGCAGGAGCCGCAGTTCCACGGAGAAACAGCCCAAACAGAGGCGAGCGGCGCTGTTCATCGACGACGAGTGGCTGCGCTCCTTCAATCCGGCGAATTGCCCGCGCATGTTCTTGCAGAATGGTGTTAAGTAAATGATCAAACTCACGAATTCTCGAAGTGATCAGAAATGCCGGTCGGAAGGTTGTGCCGTATAACAATCCATACAGGCGATGCCAGCCGGTCAGCCGCTTGGCCGATGCTGCCGGGATCACGAGCAACACAAAGCGCTCACCGACTTCATCACCGGTAACGTGAATCTGGTGCAGTTCTTCCCAGGCAACCGGTAACCAGCCGCCAGCAAACTCAACGAGTAACCCACGTCCGCCAACGCGAATAGCTGGCAGTGCATTCAATAACACAAGAGCTAGCAGCAGTCCACTCACCACCCACAACAACACGACAAGTGTATCCACCATCCATTCATTCACATCTTGGGGGAGTGGTGATAATACCTCAAAAAATGGTTGCAGGAGCGTATTGCGTTCTACCCAACGAGCTATCGGCTCATATATCAGCAGCCCGCGGGCAAGCTGATACACAGCAGTCAACAGACTGACGAAAACCAGCAGATTTCCCGACATCGACAACCAGATACGCCGACGCCATGGATAGCTGTAGATTTTCTCTGCGGCCAGGACACTCATTGTGCCAAATACTTTCTCTACCCGTCTGCGATCTGACGTACTCGCAATTCTGCCATATCGAGCAACTGTTGACAGGTCGCTGCCAGTTCAGCCCCTCGTTCATAGAGGTGGAGTGCCTCGGCTAGTGACAGTTCACCACGTTCAAGACGCTCGACAATTATTTGTAATTCTGCCAACAACTGCTCGTACTGTTCAACGGTAGTCGGTTCACTCATTTGCTGTCTCCACAGTTACACGCAGCGTACCGGCGTGTAAGGTCAGGTGCAATGTCTCACCAGGTTGAACTTGGGCTGGATCGGTGATAACTGTGCCATCAGATCGCTGAGCAATGGCGTATCCGCGTGCGAGGGTGGCCTGGGGGCTAAGTGTTCTCAGGCGTGCGTGTAGGCTTTGCAGGCGAGCCTGTTCAAACTGAATCCAGCGTGCCAGAGCACGATCAGCACGCCGCAGCAGATCATCAACAGTTTGACGGGCCGTATCAAAACGACGTCGTGGATGGTTACGCTGTAAGAGCATGTGCTGTTGCGCGACAACGGCACGTTGCGCATCGATACGCGATAAGATCGCACTCTCAGCCCGTTCACGAAGCTCCGTAATTTGTTGGCGAAGGTCGCCAATTGCTGGTGCCACCAGTTCAGCAGCAGCCGAAGGCGTTGGCGCCCGCACGTCGGCCACAGCATCAACCAGCGTAGTATCGGTTTCATGGCCGACACCGGTAATAATCGGTACCGGACTCAGTGCTACTGTCCGCACGACCTGCTCATCGTTGAACGCAGCCAGGTCTTCGCTGGCGCCACCACCACGCGCCAGAATGATAACATCGAGTGGTTCTGTGTAGGCGCGCCGCAGCGCAGCGACAATACTGGCCGGTGCCAGTTCACCCTGTACCAGGCAAGGCGAGAGCACCACTTCAGCTAATGGGTAGCGACGGCGTAAAATCGTGAGCATATCTTGCAGGGCTGCGGCCTGTGGTGAAGTAACGATGCCGATGCGACGGGGTAAGACCGGCAGTTGGCGTTTCCGCCGTTCATCGAACAATCCCTCTGCTTCCAGCCGGGCACGCAATTGCGCAAGTTGGGCATTGAGTAGTCCTATCCCAGCAGGCACAATCTGGTCAACAACAAACTGCACTTCACCGCGCGCTTCGTAGAAACCAACCCGTCCATGCGCCAGCACTGCCTCTCCGTTTGTCGGGAGCAGGGCTACCCGCTCGGCGGCTGATCGCCACAGCACTGCACGCATGCTGGCCTGCTCATCCTTCAGCGTAAAATAGCAATGGCCGGAAGGGTAGCGACGGAACTCTACCACTTCCGCCAACAGCCAGATGTCAAAGAATAACCCTTCCTCTTCGAGGTGAGCACGCAATGCGTTATTAAGTTCAGATACCGTAAAGGCGTGCATCAAAGCGGTTCAATGACCATGAGCGGTTGCCCGTACTCTACCGGTTGTCCATTCTTGACCAGAATTCGGGCAACACGACCGGCAACTTCGCTCTCGATCTCGTTCATCATCTTCATTGCTTCGATAATACCAACGGTATCGCCGACGCGCACTTCATCTCCCTCCTGCACAAACGGACGATCCTTCGGAGATGGAGCCGCGTAGAAGGTGCCAACCATCGGCGCAGTAATGGTGTGACCGGCTGGCATTTCTACCGGTGGGCCTTCAGGAGCCGGTGGTGGTTGAACGAACGGCGTCACCGGCGTTGTTGGCAAGGGCTGGATGGTTGGTGCGGCGGGCATAGGGGTAGGATAGATAATACCTCCTGCATGACCGCGTTTGACATGCAGCTTGGTATCGCCGCGTTCGATAGTAATTTCGTAAACATCGCTTCGTTCGAGCATCTGCAAGAGATCACGAACGGCAGCAAGACCGAAAGGATCGGATTGATCGGCTGGCAATTCTGTTGTTTCGTCCTTCATAGCTCCCCACGGCATAATCTCGGCGAAACTACCCTATTGTATCATAAGCAGCGACAGGCGATGCTGTTCCTGACTTCTGCCTAACAATACCGATAAGCGATTATTACGTTTAGTGATAAAATCTTTACCGACAAAAATTACCCAGATTGTTATGCTAGGCACGAGATACTCTTGTAGTGAAAGGATACAACGATGTTCTCACGTAATGTAGGTACACTCGACCGTGATATTCGTCTAGTACTAACTATGATTTTGGGACTCATCTCACTCTTCGGTCAAAATTTTTGGTTGCAGGTCGTTTGTGGGTTTCTGGCGTTAATTATGTTTGCAACCGCAGCATTTGCCGTATGTCCGCTTTACTGGCCGTTTGGAATCAATACCTGCAAGCGTGAACAGAAAAAGAAACAGGTGTAATTACGTCACCCGTTGAAGGCTTTTGTCGTTAATAAGGGTAGAACGCTGTGTGAATTATATCACAGACAGTGAGGTTCTGCCAAATTGCTCACGATCTGCCTTGGGAGAGCAAAGGGTAGAGGAATCCGCTGAGGCAAGCGGCAGGTTAGCGATCACAAGCTGATACCAGAAGCCTGTCCTAACTATGTCGTTCTAAACCATAAAGGTCGCCCTCGCCGTCCTGATGCAACCGCAACGGCGCTGGGGCGCCGATAGCCACCGTGTTAGGAGTGGCAAGGTGAGTGTGGCCCTCACCTTCCCCCCAGCCCCCTTCCTCTCCCACCAGGGGCGGAGAAGGGGGGATGAACGGAACAGGGGCGATCCTGCGGCTGTCAATCACCCCTCTCCCGCAGCGCGGGAGAGGGGCTGGGGGTGAGGGCGGCCCTCACCTCCCCCCAGCCCCCCTTCCTCTCCCACGCTGTGGGAGAGGAGGGGGGAGGATGATGCTCCTCACCTTCCCCCCAGCCCCCTTTCCACGCCAACGCTGCGGGAACGGAAGGGGGAGAGGAGCGGAGCAGGGGCGATGCTGCGCGGGCATCTGTCAACAATGCCGAGTCCACCACCTAGATCACCCCTCTCCCGCAGCGCGGGAGAGGGGCCGGGGGTGAGGGTGGCCCGCAGCGCGGGAGAGGGGCCGGGGGTGAGGGTGGCCCGCAGCGCGGGAGAGGGGCCGGGGGTGAGGGCGACCCCTCACCTGGTTCCCCTTTCCTACACGGCGCAAAAGTATGTTGGACCCCCTCACGCAATGATTGCACGGGTACGGGACACGCCCAATGAGAGATCTGCGTTTTCGATCAGGCGCTAAGATGTTTCGGGTAAATCCCAAGCCGAGAACGTCAAAAACCTCTGGCAGGGAGGCCAGGGCACTGCCCCTTCACTGATACGATCTACCCCCAACTTGGTGGGAACGAAGGCGAAAGTCTCCTCAGCTACTGTGCAGCCATACTCTGCGGTACCGGTTGCTGGCGTAGTAATGCAACAATGTCCTCTTCGATCTGCGAAGGAAGCTCGGTCGGTGCATACCGGCGGTACGGTTTTCCATTGCGATCAACCAAAAACTTCGTGAAATTCCACTTAATTGCAGTACTACCAAAGAGGCCGGGGAGCTGGGCCTTAAGGTACGTGAATAGAGGATGCTCGTTTGGTCCATTTACATCAACCTTAGCGAACAGCGGAAATGTCACGTTGTATGTTCGTTCGCAGAACTGAGCAATCGCTTCATTGCTGCGTGGCTCCTGCATAAATTGGTTGCTCGGAAAACCCAATACGGAAAACCCTTGATCTCGGTAACGACGGTAGAGTTGTTCGAGGCCGGCGTATTGCGGTGCCAGCCCACACATACTGGCAACGTTCACGATAAGTAAGACCTGGCCGCGAAAATCGGCCAGCGATTGGGTCGATCCGTCAATACGTTGTGCTGAGAACTGATAGATAGTCATACGATTGTTCCTCTGATACTGTGAAAATCCTGTGTATTTACTGTGCAGTAATATTATACTACCAAAATGATTTTGCCACGAAAAAAAGTGAGCGATTCCGTAGCGGTGTGCAGAGGATCAGGGCCACTGCTCAGCTCGTAACTGCAACATGCTGCTATTCCCTAACATGCACGGTTGATCCTCTGGTCCGGTTCTCTTCCGCTCCCGTGAGCGGTGAGGAAGAGGAACAACGAAAGATACGCGATGGTCGTTCTCTCGCACAATGCTGCACTCGCCTCGCCTTCCTTATCTCTCCTCAACAACGCCTGCCGCATTGACGTGGGTGATCATTAGTGATATATTGTATCAAAAGCTAGTCGCTGCGCGGTTTGTCCTTCGTGGTGGAAAGCTACATTCCCGAAATTGATCGGCGCAAACGACAGTACACTACATCCTGTCCGGGCGTGTGGTCAGGAAGAGAGGGTAGTACGTATGCCACTTTACGTTTACGAATGTCCAGAATGCGAGATTGACCTTGAAGAGCGACGACCTGCCTGGCAAGCCGATGATCCGGTGGAATGTCCGATCTGCCACGGTTTATGTGTGCGTACTGTCAGTACGGTTCATATTCATCGTTCGTCATTGCCGGTGTATGCCACGCCTGAACAGGTCGCACGAATTGTGCATGGGGTTGACTGTGTCTGCTGCCGACCGCGTCGGCGTTCTTGAGGAGGGAAATGAGTATGAATGCTCAGGCTATCCCGATCACTATTATCACCGGGTTTCTCGGTTCCGGTAAGACAACGCTCTTAAATCGGATTCTGCGTGCCGATCTCGGTCGGCGCACGGCGGTGTTGGTCAATGATTTCGGCACGATCAATATCGATGCGCAGCTTGTCGTTGATGTGGATAGTGATACCATTGCGCTGGCAAATGGTTGTATCTGCTGTACGATTCGCGATGATCTGCTGCGGGCGGCCATCCAACTCCTCGAACGTCCCCAGCCACCCGAATATGTGGTAATTGAAACCAGTGGCGTGAGTGATCCGTGGGCAGTTGCCGATACTTTTCTGCTCCCTGAATTGCGTGCGCTGTTCCGCCTCGACGGCATTATTACTGTCGTTGACGCTGAGTACGTCGATCAACAGCCATCTTACGAATCGCTGATTGTCGATCAGATCAGTGCGGCAGACATTGTTGTGCTCAATAAAATTGATCTGGTTCCCGCAGAGCGCCATCGTGTGGTAGAGAAATGGATTCGGCGGATTGTTCCCCAGGCCCGAATCCTATCGGCGGCGTATGGTGATGTTCCGCTTGGGCTGCTGCTTGGTATCGAACGTCCTGCCGGTCTTGTACCGTTGCACCTTGCTGATCATCATACGCAACCTGATCATATCCGTGAACACCACCACGATCACGCAGAGGATGGTGGTGAGCATCACCATGATCATGGGGCGGAGTTTGCCACCTGGAGTTACGTTAGTGATCGGCCATTCACGTTGCATGCGTTCCGTCAGGTTATTCTCAACCTTCCGCCGACCATTTTTCGTGGTAAGGGGTTTGTGTATCTGGCCGAAGTGCCGCAACGCAAAGCGATGCTTCAGCTTGTCGGAGTACGTGTACACGTGACGGTTGGTGATCCGTGGGGCGATGAGATGCCGCAAACACGGATGGTTTTCATCGGTGTACCTAATGGTGTTGATGAGGCTATGTTGCGGGCCAAGTTTGACCGCTGTCTCGCTGTAGATACTGCTGGCAGCGAGGCTGTGGCGGCACAACAAACCTGGATGCGTTCGTCGGTGGCGTAGGATAGTGTGGGCAGCGGTTGGTTTTGGTCGCTCTTCGTAACTCTTCCTGACACATTGACCAGATGATACACGGTGTGATGGGGCGGGTTCTTGACCCGCCTCTCTGTCTATCATCAGCGTAACGTGATGTATCGATTCCCATTTACCATCGTTTTTATGTTATACTAAAACCCTCATTTGAAATCGTCAGTTGTTACTCTAAAGTGACATGTATCGCCAACATTCGTTCTGTTCATTCTGCGGGCATCCTTTTGCCGAACATCAATCCTGGCCTCGTATATGTGCCAACTGTGGTAGTACGACCTATCGCAACCCTTTACCGGTGGTTTTGTTGTTGCAGCCGGTTGATGATGGGCTGCTTTTGATACGGCGCTCCGCTTACCCCCGACGTGGCCAGCTAGCGCTGCCCGGTGGTTTTATCGAGATGGGAGAGCGCTGGCAAGACGCGGCGGCGCGTGAGTTGTACGAAGAGGCTTGTGTCGAGGTTGATCCGGCCTTGATTAGCGATTTTGCAGTCCGTAGTACCTCTGATGGTTACCTGCTCGTGTTCGGGATTGGTCCTCAGTTACGGAGTCAAGACCTGCCACCTTTTTTGCCGAATAGCGAAGCTGCCGAGCGCGTGATGGTGACCGAGCCGGTTGAATTAGCGTTTCCGTTGCACACCGAGATGGTCATGCGCTTCTTTACTCAGCTTCGTCAGTGGCGGCCACTGACCTGAGCAGAGTCTGAATGTGGGCCGGGTTTGGCATTATCCGGCAGGCGAGAGGGAGTATCTGTGACGGGCGATCAGTCTCGTTGCTGCTTCTTCGGGATTCGGCGTTCTTTTTTGGCATAGCAGAGCAGCAATGATGGCAGAGGTAGGAAAGAAGCGGGAACGGTAACTTTTGCTTCCCCTTCCTTATTCCCTCCGCGAACATCTCGCTTCTTCCACCGGTAACAACTTGCGCTATAATAGCGAATCATGAGCGGATACTTTACTATTCCAACCCGTTTTCGCCTGACTGCTGCTCAGCGTGAGCAGCTTAACTGGTTGCTTCGCGAGCGCGGCATTGAACTTGATGAATTGATTACCGATCTGGTCTCCGAGTATCTGGCCGGTCAGCCGCTTCCCCCTTCGCCAGCGCCGGTTGATCGACAGTCAACAATTCGTGAGCAGTTGCGATTACGGCGGAATCAATTGCGAATCCTGCGTCCTCAACTCCACGATCCGCATAACCCACCTCCTGAATGGCTGCGGGTGATGATTGCCGAGCTAGAAGAGGAAATTGCTCGTCTCGAGCTTGAATTACAACGGGACGACTAATATGCCACGCCAGCGTCTGGATCAGTTGCTTGTTGCCCGTGGATTGGCTGAAACCCGTGCCCGTGCGCAAGCCTTGATTATGGCAGGGCATGTGCTGGTCAACGGTCAAGTGCAGACCAAGGCTGGTACGTTGGTAGACGGGGATGTGCATATTGAACTGCGTGCGGGATTGCCCTACGTCAGTCGTGGTGGCTTCAAACTGGCCCACGCACTCGATCAGTTTGCCCTCGATCCCAGTGGTCTGACGGCGATAGATGTCGGCGCCTCGACCGGTGGCTTTACGGATGTGTTACTTCAACGCGGCGCCAGCCGGGTCTTTGCCGTTGATGTTGGATACGGCATCCTTGATCACCGTTTACGTAACGATCAACGGGTGGTTGTGCTTGAACGTACCAATATTCGCTATCTTTCGGCTCTGCCGGACGACGTGTTGGCCGATTGTGCGGTGATCGATGTCAGTTTTATCTCGCTGCGGTTAGTATTGCCTGCGGTACAGCGACTGATAACGTCGCAGGCCTGGATTGTGGCTCTGATCAAACCACAATTTGAAGCCGGTCCTAAGCAGGTCGGGAAGGGCGGCGTGGTTCGCGATCCGGCTGTTCATGCGCAGGTGCTACAGGATATTCTTACCTTCGGAACGACTAGCGGTCTGAATCCGGCCGGTCTCACCTGCTCGCCGATTACCGGTCCAGCCGGTAATGTAGAGTTTCTTGTGCTCTTTCATCCAGATCGTCCAACCATTGAATTCAAGGGTGTCATCGCTGCGTTGCTGTTCGGTCGAAGCGATAGTGTACCTCCCGTAGGTAATCGTTGAGGGTAATGTCGGCAGCGGATCGGTCACATCGTTATCTTCATCGAGTCATCTGCGGGTGACCGACGTTTCACCCTCGCATGACGATGGGTTTTTGCTCACACTCCTGGCATACCTTGCCGGACGATCCCGCGTTGTACCAATGATTGTGACGCAAGATTTCCGACCTCATTCCAGCGTTTGCCCGACCTTTGCACAGCTTCGTTCACCCATATTTTACACCCGGTAAACGAATCACAACTGGCAACTCAAGATAAAAATGTTACATTTAAGGCATACGTTGACATCTCAAGCAATGGCGTGGGCTGACTATGCAAGAGGTCGCGCAGATTTCCGCAGGACCCCAGATTGGTCCGAATTCAATCATCCAGACGGTCGCCGCTGCGCGTGAACAGTACGGTGATGAGGCAGTTACTGCGTGGTTGCGTCGTACCGGACGTGCCCATCTGCTTGAGGCCATGCCCGATCACATGCTGCCCGAAAGCGAATTTGGTGCGCTGATCGACGATCTGCGTCGGTGGTTGGGGATTTCGGCGGCGATGCAGATCCTCGCACGTTCTGGTGATCTAACGGCGAACTACGTGGCAACCAATCGCGTACCGGGCTTCATTCGACTGCTGTTACCTCGCTTACCGGTTGGGTTTGCCTTGCGCATGTTTTTGCCCGCCATTGCCCGTCATGCCTGGACGTTTGCCGGTAGTGGTCGCTTTGGCTATACGTTGCAACCGGTCTGGCGTCTAACACTGGCCGATAGCGTAGAAGCACGGGGTGTACAGGCTCATGAGCCTGTCTGTGCCTATTATCGGGCAGCGTTTGAAGGTTTGCTGCGGCGCGTCGTTTGTGATCGACTACGGGTAGAAGAGGTCGCGTGTCGGGCAATGGGTGCTGTGCAGTGCGAATTTCACGTCTCTTTGAGCAAATAAGGTTCTCTTTTTTGCTTGCAAGTGTAGTTCAGAGTTGGTCGTCAAAAAGGAAGAGAGGTCACGCATGCGGATCATGATGATCCAGCCCAACTATCATGCCGGTGGCGCTGAAATTGCTGGGAATTGGCCGCCAAGCTGGGTGGCATACATCGGGGGCGCATTGCGTACAGCAGGTTTTGATAATCTGCGCTTTGTCGATGCAATGACCGAGGATTTATCCAACGATCAGATTCGTCAAATTTTTCGGCACAATCGGCCAGATGTGGTGATGGCGACTGCCATTACGCCGATGATTTACAAAGCGCAGGAGACACTCCAAATTGCCCGCGAAGAGCTGCCGAATGCGCGTCTGATCCTCGGCGGCATTCACCCTACCTTTATGTATGGTCAGGTCTTAACCGAGGCGCCCTGGATTGACTACATCGTGCGGGGAGAAGGGGAAGAGATTATCGTTGAACTGATGCAGGCAATTGCTTATGGGAGTGATCGCCGTGATCGCATCAATATCAAAGGCATTGCCTATCTTGAAGATGGCAAAGTTGTAGCGACACCGGCACGTGATCCGATTGCCGATCTCGATAAACTCACGCCGGATTGGAGTCTCTATGACTGGAAACGGTATATCTACGTTCCGTTGAATGTTCGGGTTGCGGTGCCAAATTTTGCCCGTGGCTGCCCCTTCACCTGTCGTTTCTGCTCGCAGTGGAAGTTCTGGCGTCGCTACCGGGCGCGCAGTCCACAGAAGTTTGTTGATGAGATTGAGACCCTGGTGCGTGAGTACAAGGTTGGCTTCTTCATCCTGGCCGACGAGGAACCAACGATCAATCGGAAGAAATTTACTGCTCTCTGCGAGGAGCTGGTTCGGCGTAAGCTTCCAGTTTACTGGGGGATCAATACCCGTGTGACCGATATTCTGCGCGATGAGGCCCTGTTACCGCTCTGGCGTGCAGCAGGATTGGTGCACATCTCGCTTGGTACGGAAGCTGCGGCCCAGATGAATCTTGACCGGTTCCGCAAGCAGACGACGATTGAACAAAACAAGCGGGCAATTGAGTTGATCAAGAAGCACGGGATGGTCGCCGAGGCGCAGTTCATTATGGGGATGGAAAACGAAACGCCCGAGACCATCGAAGAGACCTATCGTTATGTGCTCGATTGGAAGCCGGATATGGCCAACTGGAATATGTACACGCCGTGGCCATTTGCCGAGCTGTTTGAAGAATTAGGCGATCGGGTAGAGGTGCGTGACTACTCGAAGTATAACTTCGTGACCCCTATTATGAAGCCCGATCTGATGGATCGCGAAGATGTTCTGAAAGGGGTGTTGCGTAACTATGCCCGCTTCTACATGCGCAAAGCTTTCCTAGAATACCCCTTCATTAAAGACCCCTTCAAGCGGCGGTATATGCTCGGCTGCTTACGCGCCTTTATGAAGACAACCGTCACGCGCCGCTTCTACGATCTCGGCCGTGTCCATGTGCGTGGGACGCAGCTTGAGATCGATCTCGGCTTCGACGAGTCACGGGTTTTGACTCCAGAGCAGATTGCTGCACTGAAGCAGCAGAAGGTTTTGAATGCCGACACGACGTTTGGTGGTGCGGCGCCTGGCATTGATCCAGAAGAGATCAAAATTCAAGCTGAAAATCCATTGAATTTACCGCTTGAAGTAGCAACGACGGAGGCCCAAAAATCTTCACAGCCGACTCCATGAGCATAGCCTGATCGCGTCGTTCGGTGACGAGAGTATTGACATCTCGTGCTGTTGTTTGAGGGGCGGGCTCGCAACCCGCCCTTCTTTGTGCACGCTAGCGCTGCCCTTGCCTATTACCCTGTATTGGTCTCTCCTGGTCAGATGGTGTCTGAAAATTCACGACTACTCCATACCGCTCACCATCCACCAAACAGGGTATATCCCAACACGACGACCAGACCCATACGCACAATGCGAGCCAGAAAGACACTGATTGCAAAGACCCAGACCGGTATTCCAACGGCGCCGGCAATGATACCGGCAACGTCGAAAAAGGGGTTAGGTGGTGCGGAAAGGAGGAAAAGTACCAGTGGCGCTCGCCAGGGGTGTTGCATCTGGCGATGTACCCATTCGTAGAACGATGTGCGTTCCATCGCTTTCCGACCGCTGCGTCCGGCATAGAATGCGACCAGTTCACCCAAAACCGAGCCGGCAGCCGCTGCCAGGGCAACACCGTAGGGGTTAAAGGCCTGACCTAGTCGGATCAGTAACGGATAATACGGTACTGGTACCACAATCGAGGCATTGGCGATACCGGCAGAAAGAAAGGCGCCCACGTAACCGAGGGCGCCTAGACGTTCAACCAGATCGGGGGGCAGAAGGATGAAGACGAGGATATTGGCGACTGCAATGGCGATACCGACAACTGCGGGCCAAAGCCATACCCGCCAGAGTGGAAGTGGTGTCTCGACAGACATAGTTCCTCGCGATATTAACACGATCGTTAAAGCAAACGTAGGCGTTTCAACCAGCGTAGAGGATACCCAAAGCTCCTCATTGCTCGTACATTGCCACTCAGTAAATGTGCCCGATCCAATGCTCGCTGATCGACACGCTGGCGTATGATCTTGCGTTCTTCATTGTCGGGCATTGTTACAAGTGTCATAGCTTGTTGCCAGACATCATCGCGCCAGTTTCGGATCAGACGTGCAGTACACCACTCGTCGAGTGGGCCACAAGCAACATCGACGAGCTGTAGCATTTTGGAGTAGGGGGCGATCACTTCATCTTGCACCCGGTCAATAGTTCGCTGAATAACCCGATTGACGGTTAGGTAATCATGATGACGCTGATCCCGTTGCGTTGGTGAAAGTGTGGGCCACTCTGGCCGCAACAAGTCGTCTAATACCAATACCAGGTCACAATTAATGTGAGCGTTCACTCCTAGCAGCAGATGTTGTACCACCGACATATTTTGATTTGCAGCACAGGCAAACGTGTACTGCCAGACCAGAGGTCCACTTGCACCTTGATCCCAGGATTGCAGAGCTGCAAAGTAGTAGTCCGCAAAATCATTGATTAACTGCGAGACCCAATCGGGGTCGTGAAACTCACCACCTGCTACGCCAGCGAGCATATGATCGGTCATACGTTGGTAACAGGCAAGAAAGATGGCCCGCCGGTCGTTGAGTGCCGTCCATTGTTCGACCTGTGTTGTCATTCGTTCAGTCAGCAAGAGATCATCGCCCTTTCTGCTTATGATTGATAGGGAGTTGATATTTTCATAAACAGTGTACCATGCAGAGCAAATATCCTCACTAACATTTGATAACCTACCCATGCCGTGGTCGAAAATCCACCTCGTGAATAATTTTGTCAGCCCGTCTAATGAAATCTGCCGGGCTTGCTACACTCACTTTCGCCAATCGCTCTGGCGATGACACAGGGGATAGCATAGCAGCATTCGGAGGAAAGGTTATGATTCACAGCTTTTTTACCAAGAGCAATGTTCACGATCTACCATTGCGATCTTTCCAAAAGATATTCTTTGTGCTGTATGTACTTATCGTTGTTGTGCTAAGTTCCATAATGGTTCTCTTTTTTAAGCGTCTTTGCAGCAATGCAAGGTGTTGATGTCCCCTGGATTCAGGAAGAGGCGGGCAAGTATACTGTTAAGAATGCTTTGGTCTTGATACCGGGAACGATTGTTGGTCTTCTGTTTGTATTGTTATCGCATCGTTTGGTAGTCACAACAGGTCGACGTGGTTATTATTTTCTTGCGATCTGGCCAATAATTGTTGTTATCCCTCTCGCTATTCTCAAGCTCTATGGAGGGGCCTGTGGTTATTGTCGTGCGGTCGTATGTACTCCGAATCCTGTGCAAAGTTGCGGCATCACTGCTAGATTTTCGCTTACGCTTTTCGAGGTGATGTGCAATTGCTACAGATAGACCGGAATTGCATGGTGCGTGTATAGGAATGTCTCTTCAACGGGTTAGGTGATGTCAAGGCGATAACGCACAAGGTCTACTATCATCTCTAGCTGAGCCTGGTCAAAGGAGTTATTCTGTGCTCATGA
>NZ_JPIM01000058.1 GCF_000735195.1 Chloroflexus sp. MS-G | reverse complement strand
AGTTTGCAGGCTTGGATCACGACGCTAGGTGAACCGCTAAGCAGTGAAGCTAGCAAACTCTTGGCGATCCTCGCCCGCCGCCCCGACGACGTGCGGTATCGTCATGAGGCTGAGCAATGCGCACGCATGCTTCGCAAAGCCCAGGTGATGGCGCGGATACATCGTTACAGAGAGCGGCTGAACGATCTGACAGACGAAGAGGAACTGCAGCGCGTAATACAGCACATAGGCGATCTCAGTACCTATGTCGAACAGATCACTCGGCCACGTCAGTCGAGCACCTTCCCCGATCTGCGTGACTTGCTCGGTCAATGACGTTTCATAGGCGGCGCGGACACAGCTCAGGCAGAGCATTCCCGTACTGTTTCAGACATACTCTGAGGCACGCATAGGGCTTTTTGGAGTTCTCTGCTTCGGGGTTCCATTCGATAACCAAACGGTTCAAAAACGAGGCAACACCAACGAACATCCCACACCTGGGAGCACGGGCTGCTGGCCCGCACCCTGTGTTATAGCCGCGCCTGTATACCAACCTCCCGCAGGTCATCTCTACTACCGGGCCGCCATTGCGAGCGCAATCCCCTGTGCACGATACACCGGCCACTCAGCTTGTGGCGCAACACTAATAACAATCGCATCACTGGTGAGGCGCGCTACACCAGCAATAGCAGTGCCATCAGCACGCTGACCACGAAACGTTACAAGTTGACTTCCATCAGGAAGTTGATAAGGCGCTTCACTCTCGATAACTGTTACCCAATCGACAACCGTTTGTGCCCATCGATCAGCGCTGAGAAGGGCTGGATCAGGAACGCTTCGCCGACCGAGAAACCTCCCACGATAGGTCGCTGCCAGATCGGTTGCCTGAGTTGTCGGCAATAATTCCCAATCGGTAGGAAACATGATTGCCCCGGCGATAGCCTGAGCAGTCACCAGACCCGCCGGCGCCCAGACCAGGCGACTGGCATAATCAACGCCTGTCACCAACCGTCGCTGTGGTTCACCCAACGGTGATACCTGCCAAATTTCGCCCATTCCCATATCGGTATACAGCGGAGCATTCGGATCGGCATTCGGGTTCCACGCTGACGGTACCATCACTGCTAATGCACTCCCATCAGGCGCCCAGGTCGCAGCCGTAACCCGCGGCAACCTGATCGTCAATTGGCCACGCAGCCTCAGATTCCCATCTGGTAAGGCCTCACTGCGTTCTCCGAGCAGTTCAATCAGGTACAGCTTCCATACATCATAACCGGCAAAGCCTCGCGCATCGCTAAAGTTATACTCCACCAGCGCTAATTGTTTTCCATCAGGCGAAAAAGCTGGCGGACGATGCCAGCCAGCTCCGGCCAGCGTTGGTACACCACCACCTGCACTACTATCGGCAATCATCGTCAGGTTGATGTCCACGAGGGCCTGATAACCCAAAAAACGTTGATACGCCACTTCTCGCGCATTGGGCGACCACACCGGTGCATAGACAACGAGACCCGTTTCGGGCGAACCATCGGCAATAGCAAAAATCCACTCGTTCGCACCAGCACGATTGATCAAACGAATAGCGTTCCGCTCGCCAACAAAAGATAAGAACGACGGCTGAGCTGTTGGAGGCGTTGCGAAAGCCAGACGACGGCCATCCGATGCGAAACTGGGATCACATCCCGGCCCGAGTGCACGCTCAGTCGCTGTCGGCACATCAAAAATATAGACAGTCGCCACAGTACACCAGCGACTCCACCTTTCCCAATCGAATGGCAGGATCGGTTCCTGCGACGCAGCAGCATACGCCAGCGCCAGGCCATCTGGTGTCCAGCTCAAGCTATATGCAATGCGACCATCAATCAACCCACGCACAGCACCGCTCGCCCGATCAACAATACTGATACCTTGATCGGTCGCAACGGCAATCTGCCGACCACTGACATCGACCGCCCAATCAAGCACCTCAGACGCCAAAGTGCGCTCTCGACCGCTAACCGGATCAAACGCTACTAACGTTCTCTCACGTAAAAACAGTATCTCAGCGGGATATGCTGGAGTAATGAGGTTGGGTTGTGCAACGAGTGTTGGTTCAGTTGTTGGCACTATTGTCGGTGAAGGTGTTGGTACCGCCGTTGGTACCACACGAGTTGCCATAGGTTCGGTAACTGTTGGCGAAGCGGAAGGTAAAGAGGGTGATGGTATTGGAGTAGGCGATATAGCCGTTGCGCATCCAGCCAATAATGACAGAAACAACACCCAAAGATGGCGCAGCATGAGACACTCCCTCTGCTCAAAATACCTGTCTCTATCATGACGAACGCGGCCTGAAACCGGTTCCCGCGCATCATCGGGCGAGAATGAAACGCGGCTACGTGCGCACACCGCCAATGAGTTGCGCACCAATCATAACCGCCATCGCACGGAGAGGCATGAGGTGAGAACCCAAGGAGTTTCACACCGTTCAAAGAAAGTGCTGCTTCATCCCGGCCTCCTTCCTTTCTGTGAGAGAGCGGAAGGAGGCAGATTGGGAAACCGCGATCACGCTCCTCCCCTTCTCTGTCATCACCATAGCAGGGAAAGAAAGAACGACGAAAAGCGCTGTAGCACACAGAAGCGGATCGCCATGGCGTAACCGCTATCGCCCGCCAATACACTGAACCTTACTGCTGGGCAAGCGTGGTTACATCAACCAAAATCTCGATCTTACCTGCAGCCTCAGCCGCCTTCCGCAACTCAGCTACCCACGGCAGAAACGTCGTACTAAACGCCTCTTGGCCAGCAGGCGTCTCCAGAAATGCCCGATCATCAAACGAGCGTACCTGTGGCCCTTCAATAACTTCAATGATATGCCAGCCAAAATCAGTCTGCACAAGGCGCAACTCACCTGGCGCCATACTAAAGACCGCCTCATCAAACGGCGCTACATAGACTCCACGTGGCGCCCAGCCCAGATCACCCCCTTGCGCCGCCGATCCTGGATCATCAGAACGTGCCCGCGCCAGAGCTGCAAAATCAGCTCCTCCCTGTAATTCGGCTAAAATAGCTTCTGCGGCTGCCTTCCGACTCTCAGCCTCGTTAGGCGCTGCGGCAACCAAAATATGGCGAGCGCGCACCTGTGTAGCCGTCGTGTGTTTCAGTAACATCTGCTCGATCAACTGATCACGACCCAAGAGACGGCGCAACTCTTGCACATCAGCAATCTTATTGTCTTGCAAGAAGGCTTGAAATTGTGCGTCATCACCACCAGCCTGCGTCAGCCGCAACTGCTCAACCTGGCCATCAATGACCGACTCATCAATCGTCGCGCCCTCGGCTAGAGCAGCCTGCACAACCAGTTCAACATCGATCATCTGATCGAGGATCGCCTTAACATCACTATTTGGTAGATAAAACCGATCAAAATCGCGTCGCAAAATAAAGGCATCCCCCACTCGTGCAATCGCATCCGCCGGCGCCGAAGATGATCGGGTCGGCGTCGGTGACGCGGGCGGAACGTTCGTCGTTGGTGAACCGGCAACGGTTGGGCCTGATGGCGCACCGCAGGCAGTCAACATCAGAATCACGACTAATAATCCGATCCACACCGTATGCCGAAGCAACCAGTTCGTACTCACAAAGAACTCCTTCTAAACCACATGGTGCTCACAACTGACGCACCATAACACGAGTATCGTACCACATATTCCTGAACGGCAGGTGGCTATCTTCCGTTTTGTATACCGCCAGGAAACGTATCACACGCCTGTACTGCAACCCTGAAGGGTTTGGCAATTCAGATGCTGCAACGTTGTTAGACCATAGAGGTGGTTGTTTTGATGAAAATAAGCCAGAGACATTCATAGGTAGAACGAGCGGAATCGCCAAAGCGTACCCATGCAATGGATAGCACCCTGCGGGCTTCCAATATTTGCCAGATGGGACAAGGGATATGACATCAGTTTCTTTGAGGAATGCCACTTTTTCCCCGACTTTATCCTGTGGGTAGTAGGCCAAAGCAATCAGCGGATTATCTTCATCGAACCCCATAGCATGCTGCATGCAAAAGCCTACATCCACAACGAAAAGGCACGCCTGCACGAGCTCCTTCTAGCCATCGCGCAGGAAATTGCCAAACGCAGCAACCGCGAGGACGTTACTCTGGTGAACTGATGGATGGGTTGCCTGGTGTGGGATGTTCTCGCCTGGCCGTCTCCGCCCGCTCCTGCTGGCGGAGTGCTGACCCGAAGACGGGTTCGCCTGGTGTGGTGCAGGCAGGTGAAAATGGCTGAGCTGGCGAGGGAGGCTGGTCGGCGCAGGATGTCCGCTGCTGAGCGTCTCCCTGGCTTGGAGGTGGGCGATGGTGCAGGTGAAGGCGACCTGCCTAGTATGGTCTTGCCTGCAAAGAGGCGTGAAGGTCAGCGGATGTTCTGGCGGTTGCGCTGCGCCTGGCGTTGTGCTATGATTGTGGGCCATGGCAGAATTATCAGCATCTTGCCAGTCGAGCAAAAGGCGCGCTTGCGGGCCTGGGTATCTTGCTCCAGAAGGTGAGCGCCCAACACCGTTCGAGGCGGCTTCACCGCTTGCGGGGATGCGCCGCAAGCCAGCAAAGGTTTTGGTAGGCGAATGTGTCTTGCCTGTCCCACCGCTGCCGCTAAAACTAACCGTTGGGCAGCAACCGAATAGACGCTGTGGAGCACACAAGATATGACATCAAGGTTGCGGTTAACCATCGAGTTGGTCCCTGCCACTTCTTGGTACAACAACATGCGAAAGGTTATCCCCAAGGCAGAGTGGGACAACATCCGTAAGAGCGTGTACGCGGAGCAGAATGACAGGTGTGGCATTTGTGGTGCAGAAGGCCGACTGGAATGTCACGAATTGTGGGAATATGATGAAGAGAAGCACATCCAAACCTTGCGCGGATTTATCGCTCTGTGCAGTCTATGTCACCGTGTGAAGCATATCGGTTTGGCTGGAATTCACGCGAGCAAAGGGATACTGGATTATGATCAGGTGGTGGACCACTTCTTGAAAGTAAACGAATGTAGCCGAGATGTTTTCGAGCAACACAAGAAACAAGCATTTGAGCAATGGAGAGTCCGCTCGCAGTATCAATGGGAAGTGAATCTCGGCGCTTACGAGAGTCTGGTATCCAAGTCGAAGGCCGCTAACTCGCAAATACCTACATCTCATAGATAGGTATTGCCGCCCAACCTGCGCTTCCAGCCGACCGCTGCGCTTCGCAGCGGTCGGCTGAAGTACGTGCCATTAGGCCGCCCCATAGCAGTTGGAGGTAACTATGGGACTTGATCCGAAAGATCCCAAGCCCACACAAATCACAATACGTGAGGCTTATACCAAGATCAGACAGTGGTATAGAGTCAATGTGCCCAAATTTCTTGATCGACCTGCTAAGGAGATAGAAACGGGGGAGTTTAAGATTGTTCGAGATTTCAGTGCTTCTGCCAAGGCATGCTTTGATCTCGTGGATAATCTTCCTGATCAAAGCGAGCTTTCTGACATCGAAATCAGGGCTGTCTTGGTCGAGGTAATTAGCGGGAAATTGGAATGGGCCTATCATCAATCCGATGGCGATTACAAAATGGCAGCGTACGCACATGCTGCTCTAGAGCAGGCTGGGCTCCCCACGTTCTTATCGGAAGCCGAAAAGCGCGAACTTAGGGGCAGTAGGATTTACCCATTCTTAAAAAGACAACTTTAGGCATAGACTTTGATAGATTAGCCTCCTATGCTCAAGAAAAAAGCAAAGCGAATTTGAAAGCCCTCTTCGCCCCGTTTTAGCGACAGATGAAAAAAGTGCAAGAACTTGCTCGATTACGAAAAAGTGTAACCAATCCCTCACAAACAGTAAAATATAATTTGACAATGAAGCCAAAAGAATCTCTTAAATCATTCGTTGAATTAGGACGAACATGGCGTGGAGAGTTTTTCATGGTATGGCATGACCTCGAAGGTGAAATAAGTGATATTTTAGGTTACAATGGTAACCCTCCTAAAATATCCAGAGGCGATATTCGCACTCTAAAACGAGAGGGGTTGATTGACTGTGAATTTCTTGGTGAAAATAAAGCGCGAATTGCAGTTACTCCAAAGTCTGAGAATGTAGTAGATACGAACGTTCAGGGAACCTATGAATGAGAATCAAATCAAGTTCCAATCTCTCTTGCGCGAACTTTTCCAGTTCGATTCCGCCGACCTGGATTTCGGCATCTACCGCATCATGAATCACAAGCGGGCGGTGATTGAGCGCTTCATCACCACAGACCTGCCCCGGGCCATCACGGAGGAACTGGAGCGCGGGGCGTTGGCCGAACAGGCCCAAGCCGCGCAGGCCCTGGAAGCGGCGCGGAAAAAAGTACTCGAAGCCCTGGGTGATGACGCGCTGGATGCCCATGGCAATCTGGACGAAGCCTATCGCAACACCAAAGCCGGCAAGGAGTATCTAGCAGCGCAGCAGCAAGCCGCTGGTTCGCGGAGCCGCGAGGCCCTGGAAGCCGCTGTTTACAACCACCTCTACACCTTCTTCAGCCGCTACTGGCAAGAGGGCGACTTTATCTCCAAGCGCCGTTACTCCAAAAAAGAACGCTACGCCATCCCCTACAACGGCGAGGAAGTGTACCTCTACTGGGCAAACCACGACCAGTACTACATCAAGACCGGCGAGTATTTCACCGATTACACGTACAAAGCCCCCAACGGCGTGACCGTGCACTTCAAACTGCGCCAGGCGGATGTGGAGCAGAACAATGTCAAGGGCGAAAAGCGCTTCTTCCTGCCGCGCCTGGATGAAATCACCTGCGATACCCCCCCTCTCCCCAAGGGAGAGGGGTCGGGGGTGAGGGTCATCATCCCCTTCGAGTATCGCCCGCTGACCGCGCAGGAGGCCATCACGTATGGCCAGAAGAACCAGCAGGAAACCATCCTCGCCCAAGCCGTAGCGGAGATTCCCAAGCGTGTCAAAGCCCTGGAAGCGATAGCCGCCCTCACCGCCGAACGGCGCACGACCGGCAACGGCGAAACCGTCCCCTACCTGGAATATCATTTGCGCCAGTACACCCGCCGCAACACCAGCGACTTTTTCATCCACAAAGACCTGAAGGGCTTTCTCTCCCGTGAACTGGACTTTTACCTGAAGAACGAGGTGCTCAACCTCGATGAGATGGAAGCCGCCGGCGAACACCTGGCCGAGGGCTGGTTCCAACTCCTGCGGCTGATCAAGCGCATCGGCCTGCGCATCATCGAGTTTCTGGCGCAGATCGAGGACTTCCAGAAAATGCTCTGGGAGAAGAAGAAGTTTGTCACCGAGGTCTTTTACCTGGTCACGGTTGGCCATGTCCCCGTCCCCGAAGCGTTTTACGCGGAAATCGCCGCCTGCGAGGCGCAATGGGACGAGTGGAAAACGCTCTTTGCCATTGACGAGTTGCCCAAAGACCTGCTTTCGGGCAACTTAACGACGACGCAAGGCCGCATTGATTTTCTCAAAGCCCACCCCACCCTGGTGGTGGACACGCGCCACTTTCCGCAGGACTTCACCGACCGCCTGCTGGCTTCCTTTGATGACCTGGACGAGATGACCGACGGCCTGCTGGTGCACAGCGAAAACTGGCAGGCGCTCAATCTGTTGCAGGAGAAGTACCGGGAGCGGGTGAAGTGTATTTACATTGATCCGCCGTATAACACGGCTGCATCAGAGATTTTGTACAAGAATGACTACAAACATTCATCATGGCTTTCACTTATTCACAATAGACTTAGCATCGGTAGAATCTTGATTTGCAATGAAGGCGTCCAATTCACAACCATTGATGACGCTGAGTTCTATAAACTGATGGGCTTGATTACAGGCATATTTGGGGAAGAGAACATAATCGGGGTAGTGACTATAAAAAACAATCCATCTGGGCGATCGACTGTAAAAGGAATATCAATAGCGCATGAGTATGGAATAATAAGCGCTAGATCGGAATTGTCTGGTGTAGGCCAAATTCCCAGGACAGGTGAACAACTTTCTCAGTACCCGGAAGAGGATGAGTCTGGTAAGTATCAATGGAGGAATTTCCTTAGAGCAGGCGGCGCAAATGACTTTCGCTCTGCACGACCGCGCCTACACTACCCTCTGATAGTGTCTGGCAACAAGGTTAGGCTTCCTGAAATGGAGTGGGACCCGTTTCATAAGAAATGGAATGTTCGCGAGAAAGTCGGGGAGAACGATAGGATCATCTGGCCTGTTTCAAAAGGTGTAGAGTATACATGGAGATTAGGTCATGAAACTCTCAGAGAGCGTTTGAATGATTTACGAGTTAGAAAAACCCGTGACGGAGATTTTGTTATCGAATTAAAGTTTCGTTTAGGCCAAGAAGGCGTGCTTCCTAAGACGATATGGGATGAGAAAGAAGTTAATGCCACAGCGTATGGAACAACACTTTTGCGACACTTGCTTGGCGAGTCGCAGGCCTTTTCATTTCCAAAATCTGTATATGCGGTGGGAAAAGCGATCCGCACATGCGGAGCTCATGATGAAGACTTTATACTGGACTACTTCGCCGGCTCCGGCACCACCGGCCACGCCGTCATCGCCCTGAACCGCGAGGATGGCGGCAGGCGCAAGTTCATCCTGGTGGAGATGGCCGACTACTTCGACACCGTGCTCCTGCCGCGCATCAAAAAGGTCACCTTCACGCCGGAGTGGAAGGACGGTAAGCCAAAGCGCATGGCAACGCCCGAAGAAGCCGAACGCTCCCCACGCATCGTCAAGGTCATCCGCCTGGAATCCTACGAGGACGCGCTCAACAACCTCACCTTCGATGACGCAAGCAGCCAGCAGGCGCTGGAACTCTTCCGCGACGACTACCTGCTCTCCTACATGCTTAAGTGGGAGACGCGCCACAGTGAAACCCTGCTCAACGTGGAGCAACTGCAAGCGCCCTTCTCCTACAAACTTCACCTCCACCGCGACGGCGAAACCCGCCAGCGCACTGTGGACCTGCCCGAAACCTTCGCCTATCTGCTGGGCCTGGACGTGCAAACGCGGCGCGTTCTCCCCTCTCCCTCTGGGAGAGGGGCCGGGGGTGAGGGCCGTTACCTCGTCTATCGTGGCAGGTTGCGCAACGGCCGCACCGTCGTCATCCTTTGGCGCGACATCACCGGCTGGGGAGTGGCGGATTACGAACGCGAGGCGGCCTTCGTCGCGCAGCAAAACTTGACCGCCGGCGCGGACGAAATCTACGTCAACGGCGACTCGCGCATCCCCGGCGCGCGCTCGTTGGACCCGATCTTCAAAGAGCGCATGTTTGCGCCCGTGGAGGGGTAAGATGAATAAGCAAATCGTGTTTCCTAAAGACCAGATTGCCGAGTTTTGCCGTCGCCATCACATCCGGCGTCTGGCGGTATTCGGTTCCGCCTTGCGTTCCGATTTCAACGAGACCAGCGACATTGATATACTGGTTGCGTTCGAACCGGACCACATTCCCGGCCTGCTCGGAATGGCACGCATGGAACGCGAGCTTTCGGCGCTTTTCGGCGGCCGCAAAGTTGATTTACGCACGCCGGAAGATCTGAGCCGTTATTTCCGGCAAGACGTGCTAAATGAGGCGGAGGTGCAATATGCGCAAGGATGACCGTATCCGTTTGCGGCACATGCTCGACGCCGTGCGCGAAGCCGTCGAATTTGCCCGAAACAGTTGCCGTAAGGATCTTGACGGCGACCGCAAACTAACGCTTGCCCTGGTCAAGGACGTTGAAATCATCGGCGAAGCCGCTTATCAGATTTCGGAAGATACGTGGCGCACCTTGCCGGAAATTCCCTGGGAGGACATAGTCGGCATGCGCCACCGGCTGGTCCACGCCTCCTTCGATATCAACCTGGACATCCTCTGGAAAACGGTGCAAGAAGACCTTCCGCCACTTGTGCGAATTCTTTCCAAGAAATTGGGCGAGGAATAAGTATGCCGGATGGTATTCAACAATACGCCAAACTGGAAAACCGCCTGGTCCTGCTGGCCTGGTTGAACAGCCTGCTGGGCTATGAAAGCAACAGGAAACTGCTTGAGGACACCCAAACCGTAGCCGAGGGCTTTGGCGCGGACGGGCATAGTTTCCTTTACCATCACCTCATTGCCCGCGGCAGTCAGGTCAAGATCCCCGCCGCCGACCTGGCGCGTTATGACGAGAACATCCGCCAGCATCTCGAGAAGATCAACCGCGGGCGCACCGAGCGCATCACCTTGCGCTACTTTCAGTACCTGGCTGCGCTCTATACCGAGATTTTCCTCGACCGTCTGTTCAACCATCGGGCGCAACTGCTGGCCGACCTGAACGCCTTTGTGAAGGAGCGCAACGCCCGCCGTCTGCCTGGCGAACCGAAGGAGGCCGAATTCACCGAGAAGGACCTGACCAAACTGGCCTACTGGATGGCCACCGGCAGCGGCAAGACGCTCATCCTGCATCTGAACTACCACCAGTTCCTGCACTATAATCGTGAGTCCCTGGACAACATCCTGCTCATCACGCCCAACGAGGGCCTGAGCGAGCAGCACCTGGCCGAACTGGCCGCTTCCGGCATCCCGGCGCGGCGCTTCGACCTGAACGCCAGCACCTTGTGGAGCGGCGGCCGGGACGTGGTCCTGGTCATCGAAATCACCAAGCTGGTGGAAGAAAAGCGCGGCAGCGGCGTAAGCGTCCCCGTCGAAGCCTTTGAAGGGCGCAATCTCATCTTCGTGGACGAGGGCCATAAAGGTTCCGGCGGCGAGGCCTGGCGCAAGTACCGCGACGCCCTGGGCGCCACCGGCTTCACCTTCGAATACTCCGCGACCTTTGGCCAGGCGCTTTCGGCGGCGCGCAACGATCCCCTCACCACCGAATATGGCAAGGCCATCCTCTTCGACTATTCCTACCGCTACTTTTACGGCGATGGCTTCGGCAAGGACTTCCGCATTCTCAACCTGAAAGAAGCAACCCAGGCCGATAAAACAGACACCTTACTGCTCGGCAACCTGCTTTCGTTCTACGAACAGGTGCGCCTTTACGAGGAACAGGCCGACGCCCTGCGCCCCTACAACCTGGAAAAACCGCTGTGGGTGTTCGTCGGCAGCACGGTCAACGCCGTCTATACCGAAAACAAACAGCCGCGCAGCGATGTGCTGACCGTGGCGCGTTTTCTGCACCGCGTGCTGAGCGACCGTTCCTGGGCGGTCAAGACCATCCAAAGCGTTCTGAAAGGCAAGACGGGCCTGGTCTCTCCCGATGGACAAGACATCTTTGCCGGGCGTTTCCCTTTCCTGCGCGAGGCTGGTCTCACCGATGCGCCGTTGGCGCTCTACGACGACATTCTGCGGCGCATGTTCCATACCTCCGCTTCTGGCGGCCTGCACCTGTGCGAGGTCAAAAGCAGTCCCGGCGAACTGGGCCTGAAAGCCGCTGGCGCCGAGGACTACTTTGGCCTGATTTACATTGGAGACACCACCGCATTCAAACAACTGGTCGAAACGAACGCGCCAGAAATTGCACTGGAACAGGACGCCATCAGCAGCTCGCTCTTCGAGCGTATCAATCGTCCCGATTCGGCCCTCCACGTCCTGATTGGCGCCAAAAAATTCATGGAGGGCTGGAATTCCTGGCGCGTGGCGAGCATGGGCCTGCTCAACATTGGGCGGCAGGAAGGTTCGCAAATCATTCAACTGTTCGGCCGGGGTGTGCGGCTGAAAGGCAAAGACCTGAGTCTCAAGCGCAGCGCCGCGCTGCCTGGCGGCCATCCCAAACACCTGCGCTTACTGGAAACGCTGAACATCTTTGCCGTGCGCGCCAATTACATGGCGCAATTCCGCGATTATCTCGAACGTGAGGGCGTGGAAGTCGAACCACCGATCGAATTGCCCCTGTTCGTGTGGGCCAACGAGCAATTTTTGCAGCGTGGCCTGGTCGTGCCGCGTCCGCCGGAAGGGCGCGACTTTGCCGCCGAAACCACTCTGGTGTTGACGCCGGAGCCGGATCTGTCAGTGCAGGTGGATGTATCCGTCCATGTGCAGGCCCTGGAAAGCGGCAGAGCTGGATTGCAGTCGGCCACAGTGCAGTCGGCCCAAGCGGCGCGTCCCATCCCGCCGGAGAGTCTGGCTTTCATAGACTGGCAGCAAGCCTATCTCGACCTGCTGGCTTACAAAGAGCGCAAGGGGCTGAAAAATCTGCTCATCCTGCCTGAAACGCCGCGCCAGATTATCGCTCAAGTGCCTTGCACGCTTATCGCGGAGGATTCCGTCCTCCGCCCGCAAACCTGGGCTGACCGCACCCGCCTCCAGGAAGCGGTAACCCGGCTCCTGTGCCGTTACCTGGACAAGTTTTATCAAACGCGTCGCGAGCAATGGGACGAAGCGACAATCATCTACCGTCCGTTGAGCAAAGAGGATCCCAATCTGAACTTCCGCCCGCAAGGCGTAAGCGAAGCAAAAGCTGCCTATGTGGTCCGCGTGCCGCGTTCGGACCAACACTTGATCGAGGCAGTGCAGAAATTACTCGCCGAACAAGAACGACTTTATCAGCAGGAGAATGCCGGCCTGCCGCGCATTAACTTCGACCGCCATTTGTATCAACCGCTTCTGGTAGCCATGCCGGACAAAGCCCAGCTGGTCCCGCCCGGATTGCAAGAAAGCGAAGCCCGCTTCGTGCGCGACCTGCGCGACTACTGGAATGCCGAAAAGGGTAACGCCCTGGCAGGTAAAGAAGTGTTCCTCCTTCGCAATCAAAGCCGCGGCTATGGCATTGGTTTCTTTGAAGAACGCGGCTTTTACCCTGATTTCATCCTGTGGGTAGTGGGCCAAAGCAATCAGCGGATTATCTTCATCGAGCCGCACGGAATGCTCCATGCAAGAGCCTACACTCATGATGAAAAAGCCCGCCTGCATGAGCGCCTGCCGGCCCTGGCGCAGGAAATTGCTCAACGTAGCCATCGCCAAGACATTACATTGGATGCGTTCATCATCTCCGCGACGCCTTATAACGAGCTTCATAAGTACTACGACGACGGCAAATGGAACCGGGCGAAGTTCGCCAAAAAACACATCCTTTTCCAGGAACGCAATGGTGAATACGACTACATTAAGATTCTGCTGTAGAAGGTAACCCGCGAAGAGGGGGATCGCATCCAATAGAAGGAAGCGTCGGAAGACTGAATTAAGTTCCTGCCGGAGGAGGTAGGGCTTATCAATTCTCCAACATTGTGGTAGAAAGAGGGGCTGAACTTGGATCGGAGGTGGAAGCGATGAGAGACGAGCAAAATAACGGGAACGGGTTGCACGCCTCTCTGCAGGAGATACCGGATCCCCGTCGCCGTCAGGGGCGTACACTTCTTGGACAAGCGACATAGCACAATCGGATGACGGCAGAGAAATTGTTTCAGAAGTGTTAATGAAACCATAGATCATAAAAATTCGTGATCTGGCTGATTGTTCATTTACTAGCCCTCAGCCCTGTCTCTACAGATTTGTGAATATTCCTGCTCCTGCTATTGAAATTCACCCTGGCTGGCAGCTCTACCTTCAACGACATCGAAGCGTTCTAACTAAGTTTTGCCTGCGTCATTTGACCAATTATTTGCAGAAGAATAACCCAAACGTTCCGAGTATTGCTGAAAAACTCTTTGAATCACAGACAAAAGACTCTCTCCCAGGACACTTGTCTTAAAAATTTGTCTATAAGAAGAATTTCGCCTACATTTACTCCGGTCAGTTACTCCAGAAAGACAGTGTTTCGCCCAGCTACTTGCTCCCGTGATGTTTTGTGGCACACAATTTACTCTGGAATATCATTCCCACACCCAAAGAAGCGAATTTTCAGAAAAGCGATAACCTGCCCGACCCTTTCTACATTATGGACTTTTTGAGTCGTTGGAAGATTACGCCGTACACCAGACCATCGACAGCTTTCAGTAAATACTGCGTGCGCTAACAAGGTATGTAATCGTTTATACACCGATGTGAGGTGGTTGAGACAGGATACACCCTTGTTCAACCGTGTCAGGCGCAATTCTTACCTACCTAACGAAGACGGAAACTCACGCACTTACAGAAATCGTCAGGCACTATTGCAGCATCCGTTGGCAACATTACCCACCCTCCCCTCATTGTCCTCACTACTACCGTGGTACAATAGCAACGCCGGGTGGACTGAAGTGTTTATAGATGCTCTTGGCGAGTGAGTTCGTGCCTGCTCACCTGGAGCAACAGTGATGTGAAGGAGCTTGCATGGCAGTGGTAGCATCCGTAGTTGACAATCGTCGGGAACAGATCGGTTGGTACTTCTACGATTGGGCGAATTCGGCATTTTCGACCACGGTTGTAACCGTCTTTTTGGGGCCATACCTGACTTCAATTGCCCGCAATGCGGCTGATACGAATGGGTTTGTTTATCCGTTTGGGATTCCGGTGGCAGCCGGATCGTTCTTCCCCTATGTTGTGTCGCTCTCGGTTTTGTTACAGGTCTTTTTTCTCCCTATTCTCGGCGCTATCGCCGATTATTCCAACGCCCGTAAGCAAATGCTGGCTATCTTTGCTTATACAGGTGCGTTTGCGACAATGGGCCTCTACTTTCTCGAGGGTACAAACTATTTGTTAGGTGGAATCTTATTTCTGATTGCCAATCTCACCTTCGGCGCCTCGATTGTCTTTTACAATGCCTTCTTGCCAGATATTGCCAGTGCCGAACGGCGTGACGCGGTTTCTTCACAAGGATGGGCCCTTGGGTATCTCGGTGGTGGATTGCTCCTGGCTGCCAATCTGGTCTTCTTCCTCAATGCCGAGTCGTTTGGCGTAGAGAGTGCGATGGCAGTACGCATCAGTCTGGTGTCGGCAGGGATGTGGTGGGCGATCTTTACCCTGATTCCGATGTGGACACTTCAGAATCGGGGTGCGGTTCGCCAGTTGCCGCCAGGCGAAAACTATTTGACAGTCGGTTTTCGTCAGTTGGCACATACCTTTCGCCAGATGCGCGGTTATCCACAGACGTTGCTATTTCTGGCTGCCTATCTGCTCTACAACGACGGTATTCAGGCTGTTATTGCCCTGGCCGCTCAGTTTGGCGCCGAAGAACTCGGCATTGGGGAGTCTACCCGTATTGCCACCATCTTGATGGTACAGTTTGTAGCCTTTGTTGGTGCGTTGATCTTCGGTGCCCTGGCGTCTCGCCTCGGCTCGAAGCGTGTGCTGTTGGGTAGTTTGGTGATCTGGACGCTGGTGGTCAGTTATGCTTACGTTATGCCAGCTAATAACGAAGCACAGTTCGTTGCCCTGGGTGCGGCAATCGCACTCGTATTGGGGGGAAGCCAGGCGATCAGCCGTTCGCTCTTCTCATTGATGATCCCAAAAGGCCAGGAAGCAGAATACTTTAGCCTGTACGAGGTTGGCGAGCGTGGTACAAGCTGGCTGGCACCATTTTTGTTCGGGATAGCGTACCAGCTTACCGGGAGCTATCGCATCGCGATTGTGTCGCTAATCATCTTCTTCATCAGTGGGTTTCTCCTGCTGTTGTTCGTCAATGTGCGAAAAGCAGCAGCCGAAGCCGGGAATGAAGCGCCAGCGCACGTATGAGGCATTGCCAGGGGCAACCCCTTGGGTTGCCCCTATGATTGTGGGCGACGACGAGTATTTTTACGACCACGTTGGACCATGATCTGCCACGCTTTGTCTGGGTCTATCGTTGTCCGCAATTGTTGATCACTGATCCGGTGGGCCTGTCGTTCGTTGAGTTCGGCAATCTCACGGAGATGCTCTTCATCTTCCGGTGAAATGTTCACCTGCTCGCGCCAATACCGCCAGGCGGCAAATCCGATCAGTCCGAGAAGAACGGTCGTGACGACCGCAATCAGGATTCCACCGATCTGTTCCATAGGGCACCTCTCAGCATGTCGGTCTTGCGGTTTGCCGAATCATGGCCAGAAGCTGATGACGGGTGAAGGGTTTACTCAACACCGGAAATGGTGGTGCGTTGCCGTTTGGCATGATATGTTGCATGTATCCTGACATTAAGAGCACCCGTATCTGCGGGAAAGACGCCTGAAGATGATGGGCCAGTGTGATCCCATCACCGTGCGGTAATACGACATCGGTTATCAACACATGGACTTCGTGTTGTTGCGCAATGGCTATTGCCTCCTGCGCATTAGTTGCTTCTATAACAGTATACCCATGTTCGCGGAGCAGACGAGCTGCCATCTGTCGTACTCCAGGTTCATCTTCAACCAGTAAGATCGTTTCACGATCAATGTTCTCACACGGGTTCTCACTGTCAATTACGTCAGTATTGACATCTATACTATCGGCAGACACTACCGGTAGGGCAACGGTAAAGCAACTTCCAACACCTGGCTGACTATCAACGTTGAAAAAACCTCCGTGCTGGGTCACAATACCACTACAAATAGCTAATCCCAGCCCACTTCCCTTACCCATCGGTTTGGTCGTGAAGTATGGTTCAAAAATATGTTCGCGAATGGATTCATCGATGCCAGTGCCGGTATCACATACTGATAGTAAAACATATCGGCCAGCCTGAGCCTGACTGAGTGGCGGAATATCATCAGCAGAGATATACTGATTGGTCGTGCGAATCGTTAATTGACCGCCATCTGGCATTGCATCACGGGCATTCACTACCAGATTAATCAGTACCTGCTCAAACTGGTTCGGATCAATCTTTACCTTTTCTACTGCATCACTCAATTCGAGTTGTAAATCAATGTGTTCGCCTATCAGACGCTTCATCATGCTCATCGTGTTACGAATCTGGCGATTGATGTCGATCACTTGCGGTTGACCTGGCTGGCGGCGGGCAAACGTCAATAGTTGCCGTATCAGCTCACTGGCCCGAACTGTACTCTGTCGTATCGATTCAAGTTCGGGATAGATTGGGTGATCGGGGGTTATTTCTAACAAAGCTAACTCTACATTGCCGGTAATGACGGTCAGAAGATTATTGAAATCGTGAGCGATCCCACCGGCCAATTGACCGATAGCCTCCATCTTTTGTGCCTGAAGCAATTGGGCCTGCAATCTTGCCTGTTCACGCTCGGCCTGTTGACGTTCGGCAATTTCACGCTGAGCAGCAGCGTACAGTTTGGAATTGTCGAGGATCAGTGCAGCCAGTTGGCATAACAACATCGCAAATTGAATCTCCTCCGTCGTGAAGGGCGAGCTGTGTTGATTGCGGGCCACACCCAGAACACCCAAACATACATCTTCAACGATGATCGGAATGGTCATTGCTGGTCCAAAATGGAACGACTCATACGCAGATGAGCGTTCCGGCCACTCAGCGTAATTGAGAACGATAGCCGGTTCGCGGGTATGATATGCACGCCATGACAAGACAGCAGTAGAAGGAGTTTCACGACGTGATGTCCATGCCGATGACGGAGGTGTACATGCATGGATGACAAGCGTTTGCTCATCCTCAACTAACAGGAACTCGGCGTAGCTCACTTTGAGCAACTTGTAAGCGCTATCGGTAATTGCCTGCAAGAGGTCATCTATCTCACGGCAGTGTAGCCAATCGAGGGTAAGTCGGTGAAGGGCAGCGAGTTGATCTCGTTGGCGACGGACGCTCTCTTCTGCCCGCCGAATATCGGTAATATCAACTTCCATACGGACAATATCGCTGACCTGCCCTTGAAAGAAGAGTGGGAACATCGCTGAATACATCCAACGATCGTCACCGATTTTGGTACACATCTGCCAGGTTCGTGGGGGCAGAGCATGACCGCTTCGCCAAATCTGTTCAATGTGATGTTCAAATTCCCTTGCTTCCTGTCCGGTCAGGATCAACTCTTGTAAACGGCGACCACATGCTTCGGCTGCTGTGTAGCCGTAAAATTGCTCACATACCCGATTCCATTCCAGTATCACACCGTGACGATCAAGACGTTGGATAGCAACCAGCGGTGTCTGCTCGATAATATCGGCAAAGCGACGGAGAGCCTCTTGCAGGCTTTGCTCGGCTTTCTTACGAGCCGTGGTCTCGCGAAACAGCAACACATAACCACTCGGCTTCCCTTGATACCCTTCGATAGGGTTGATCGTCACATCGAAGAACCGATCAGGTTGGTAAGGATAACCGAGTTCGACCCGTACTGGCTCGTCTAAACCGACTGCTTTTAGTAACGATGGCCATTTGAGGGCAGTTTCCAGACGATTATTGATTGCCATTGCAGAACCGAAAAGTTGTTGGGCAGCAGGATTCAGATCAACGATTCGCCATTGTTCGTTGATAACGACCATCGCGTCAGACATGACCTCGATGAGACGGTTGCGGGCAATGGGAGTCAGGTTCAAAAACCGATGTTGGTATAGTCCGAACAAGATGAAGGGTGCCGAGAGAAGAAGTGAAATCGGTGTGAGATCGACACCCAGGTAAGGAGTCCGACTGAGGTATATCCAATTCGAGAGAAATGGAAAGACGAATCCAATGCCCAGTAATAACATCTGACGCCGGAAAAGCGGTGAAGCGTGCCAAAACGCGCCGGCAATCAGAGCCAGACCACTGGTCAGGCATAAGTATGAGTAGCCGATATGAAACCAGTACCAGTATCCAGGCACCACTTCAAGTTGCGGTGGTATGTCAGCATTCAACCTTACCTCGTTGTAAAAGAGATGGTGCCAGGAGTTGGTGAGAACAACTCCCAGCATCAGGACAGGGACGAAAAACAGCAACCAGCGTGCCCGTGAATGACTCCAGGGTTGTACATCAAGATAGGTAAAGGCAAATAAGAGCCAGCTTGGCGGTAGAAAGACGATGCCAAATTGTTGGGCTATGCGCCAAAACAGTTTCTGTTCCAGTGTCGCTGATGCTAATTCCAACCCATCAGCACCTGCCCAAACAGTAATCGCAGCCAGCATCAGCAGAAATGCCATCCCTCCTGGTCTGGTACGACGTGGCCAGAGATACGCAAATACGCTCACTGCCGCTACGCAGACGATGCCCAGTAGAAAGATTGTTACATTGCGATTGACCAGCATTCTTTTGCCTCCGGTGCATCGGACAAGATTGGCGCCAAGAATGTTACGCACCCTTGTGTTTCACCATCATTGTAGCCGGAAATAGCCTTCACGGAGTCGTTAATTTGACAGAAAGATTGCTCTCGGTCATAATATTACCAATCCCTGGGTTCTCAACAAGTAGCACTGCGATGAGGCATCTATGGCTCCGATTTGGAGTTTACGAGAGTTTTTAGTCCGTAAGCGGCAGGCGCTGGCTGCGTTTCGTGATCGGTTACGGGATCAGCAAGTGACACCGGTCAGGTTGAGCGCCGCTGTTACAGTTGCAGCAGGCACAGGTTTACGTCCGGTGCGGATACGCGATCATACGGTGTTGAGCGATTCGGGGCCAGCCCTCGGTGGTTATGATCTTGGTCCAAATGCGCCTGAGCTATTGCTGGCAGCAATGGCCAGTTGCATTGCGCATTCTGCGCTAGCAATTGCCGCTGATCGTGAACTGGCAATCGATGATTTACAGGTTGAAGTCAGTGGTCAGATCGATTATCGCGGTGCGCTGGCCGTCAGCACTGATGTGCCGGTGGCACCCACTGATCTGCAATATACGATCCGGTATCGCGGCGATATCAGTGATGCCGAGATGAAGGCACTTCAATCCGATCTCGAACGCCTTTGTCCGGTCTTGCTGGCGGTGTTGCAACCACAATCACTCCACGGACAGGTAGAGCGGATTGAGAGCTGAAGCTCTGGTAGCGATGTCACAATCGCTTTCTGTACCTGATTACATTATCAGAAAATATCAGTACGCCACGATGTGTCTCTCAGCAAGTGTCTGAAAAGGAGGGGTTTTATGTGTCCGCCACGCTTCATCGAGTCGATCCAGTCGCCCGAAATCAGTCGGCGCAGTCTCCTCAAATTTGGCTTGGGTGCAGCGGTTGCAGCCGTGGCTGCACCGTTTACTGCTGAAGCAGCCACCAGTACGCGGGTGAGTTTTCAGAATGTTGCCGATCTGACCCATTTGTTAGGAACCCAATTTCCTCTCTTTCCTGGCGCAGCGCCATTCCAGATTACACCAGTGGTCTTCCACGACCGCGACGGCTATTACGGCAGTATCTTGAATTATTGGGAGCATTCGGGCACCCATATGGATGCGCCGGTGCACTTTGCGCCCAACGGCCTCTTCGTCGATCAAATTCCGGTGCGATCACTGGTCGTCCCGGCGGTCGTGATCAACATTACCGAACGCGCTGCACGTGATCCCGATACGGTGGTTACTCCAGATGATATTCGGGCCTGGGAGCGACGGTACGGTCGCATTCCCAATAATGCAGCAGTACTGATGGCCAGTGGTTGGGGCGCACGCGCTCATTCGGTAGAGCTGTTCCGCAATACCGATTCGAGTGGGGTGATGCATTTTCCCGGTTTTGGGAAGGACGCAATTGATTTTCTACTTACCGAGCGTAACATCAGTGGAATTGGAGTTGATACGCTAAGCCTTGACCATGGCCCGTCAACGACGTTTGCTGTTCACTATACGTTGTTGCCAACCAATCGTTGGGGATTAGAGAATCTGGCGAATCTGGAGTCTATTCCGCCCAGCGGGGCAACATTAGTGGTCGGTGCACCGAAGATTGCCGCTGGCTCCGGCGGGCCGAGCCGGGTGTTTGCGTTGTGGTGATGTGCAAAGAAGGGGCGAGTCTGGAACCTGGCCCCTATACAATGCCCTCTGCACGGAAGCGACGAATCTGTTCGGCAGAATAGCCAAATTCTGCCAGTACAGCCTCTGTGTCAGCGCCAAGCACAGGCGGCGCCGAGCGAATGGTCGCAGGGGTAGCGCTGAAGACAGGCGCCGGGCCAACCATCCGTATGCCATCAATCTGCTGTACCATTGCTCTAGCCTGGGCCTGGCGACTATGAAGCGCGGTAGGGATGTCGTTGACCGGCCCGCACGGCACGTCAGCAGCATGCAACTTTTCTACCCAAACCGCAACCGGTTCACGGGCAATGATCTCGGCAATAGCTGCGATTAAACGTTCACGATTGATGACCCGGGCCGGATTCGTGGCAAACCGCTTATCGGTCACCCATTCAGGACGGTTGAGCACCTGACAGAAACGGGCAAATTGTCGGTCATTCCCGACGGCAATCATGATGTAACCATCGGCAGCGGCGAAGGGCTGGTAAGGTACAATCGTAGCATGGGCATTACCGTAACGTCGTGGTGGTTGACCAGAAATCAGGTATGCCGAGGCGACATTTGCCAACCAACTCAGTTGTACATCGAAAAGGGCTAGATCGATGTATTGGCCTTCACCGGTTTGGGATCGATAATGAAGGGCAGCCAAAATACTGGTTGCAGCATATAAACCGGTTGTAATGTCGGCGACGGCAACCCCGGTCTTCATCGGTTGACCATCTGGTTCGCCGGTAATACTCATCAATCCGCCTTCAGCCTGAATGACAGTGTCGTAACCGGGTCGGTGCGCATCAGGACCGTACTGACCATAGCCGGTAATGCTGCAATAGACCAGCCCTGGATTGATGAGTCGCAGATCGTCATACCCTAGTCCGAGCCGCGACATTGTCCCCGGTAAGAAATTCTCGATCAGAACATCGGCCCGTTGGGCGAGAGTGCGGGCAATGGCCTGACCGTCTGGATGCTTGAGGTTGAGCGTCACACTCTGTTTGTTGCGGTTAACGGCAATGAAATACGCACTGCGTCCATCCTCGGTGAAGGGTGGTCCCCACTGGCGCGTTTCATCACCAAGACCAGGTTGTTCGATCTTGATCACACGCGCACCCAGATCGGCGAGAACCATGGTAGCGTAAGGGCCGGCGAGGACCCGACTAAAATCGAGAATGAGCAGATCGGATAAAGCACTAGTCATAAACACACCTTTTTCAGATACAAACAGGGCTAGAAAGTGCAATCCAAACAGCCACGAACAAGAGTATTTCTGAGCCGTATGATAGCCAACCGGTTAATTTTCGTACAGTGCATTGTACGGTGGGCTGAAACCATAATCCTCTACCGGCAGCTAACACTCTTTGTTATAACTACTCCTTATGCTGTCTCCTGCATGTAACGTAGTATCCCGGCTTATGATACCATTCCCCGATGTCAGGGACGTTCAGACAAAGTGTTGAGGAGTCGACTATGCATGAACGGATCGGTTTTATTGGTCTGGGCATTATGGGGCGCGGAATGGCAGCCAATATTCTCCGTGCTGGCTTTCCGCTAACCGTCTGGAATCGGACACCGGGGCGAGCCGATGAGTTAGTAGCAGCCGGAGCACGGCTGGCGACTTCGCCAGCCGATCTTGCGGCACACAGTGATATTGTGATCAGTTGTGTGAGTGATACACCTGATGTTGAAGCGGTGCTATTCGGGCCGCACGGTGTTGTAGAGGGCGCACAGGCCGGAACGCTGGTTATTGACATGAGCACGATCAGCCCGCAAGGAGCACAGCAGTTTGCTGCTCGCCTTGCAGAGCGCGGCATTGGCTTTCTCGATGCGCCGGTAAGTGGGGGCAGTGAAGGAGCTGCGCACGGGACGTTGAGTATTATGGTTGGCGGTCCGGCTGATCTGGTCGAACGAGCGATGCCGGTTTTGCAGGCAATGGGCAAAACCATCACCCATGTCGGCGACCATGGCGCCGGACAGACGGTGAAGTTGGTTAATCAGATTCTGGTGGTTGGAACAATGCTCGCTATCAGCGAAGCGCTTGTCTTTGCGCAGGCGAGTGGCGTTGATCTCGAAAAGACACTGGCAGCGGTCAGTGGCGGTGCTGCGGGAAGCTGGATGCTCACAAATCGCGGTCCACAGGTCATTCGGCGCGATTGGCGGCCCGGTTTTACTATTGATCTTCAGCAGAAAGACTTGCGGTTGGTTTTAGCGGCGGCTGATGCGGTCGGGGCGCCGATGCTAACCACTTCTACCGCCTTTCATCTCTACCGTACCCTGCAAGCCGCCGGTTTGGGGAATGAGGGTAATCATGCGTTGATTAAGGCGCTTGAACGTCTGGCCGGTATTGAAGTTGGGCAGCACCGCGATTAAACACATCTGGCAGAACAGGGGTATCTTTTGTTGTACCCCTGTTCTGCTATTTAATTTTAATCCGCTCACCGCTGATCTGTTCCCACAACCAGACGACCAGGAACAATCCGCAGATGCCGAGCAGAGTAAGATTGGCGAACACTGCGGCGTTGATAATCAGGCCATTCTGACCAATAATGCGTACAAGATTCCCAATTGGGGCAAGGACGCCCAGCAGTGCTACGAGCGCGGCCAGTCGTTCAAAGAGACGTGGGTTACCGCTGCGTTCAATTGCGACTCCCAGGCCGAGGAGAACGATTCCAAACAGGGCAGGAATAGTAGCCGTTATTGCACCGGTAGAAAAGACACCGCCAACCCCAAGGACAATAAGCAGAATAGCAGTAGCGATAGTGGTATTTACCGACATGGAATAACCTCGTCAGTCATAATCTTCTGGCTTGTTACAAGATTATACGAAATAATAGGAATAATGGATGCCATTTTTTACAAAATATGAAACACCGTAACGGATCGTCGCCATTCCATATCGTACAACCGAACAACTGTAGGGGCAAGGCATTGCCTTGCCCCAGCAGCAAAACAATTACTTACGATCACCAGAAAGGGGCACGTTTGCGCCGTACCCCTGCCGACATTCTGGCGTACAGCACCTCAAGCTTGATCAAGGAAATCCTTCAGCAGCTTCCCTAATCGTGGATGGCGCAATTTGCGCAATGCTTTGACCTCGATCTGACGCACTCGCTCGCGCGTCACACCAAATGCCTTTCCCACCTCTTCCAGCGTGCGCGGCTGACCATCGGTTAAGCCGTAGCGCAGCTCCAGCACACGTCGTTCGCGCTCGCTAAGCTGATCGAGGGCGGCAGCAATCTGCTGACGGAGCATACCACTTGCCGCTGCGTCATCTGCATCAAGCGTATGGGGATCGGGAATAAAATCGGCCAACGTGCTATCGGCCTCTTCCCCGACTGGGGTTGCCAGCGATACCGGGTCTTGCGCAGTACGTCGCAACTCACGCAGCTTCTCCTCGTTCATGCCGAGATGATTTGCCAGCTCGGTATCGGTTGGCTCGCGACCGAGCGTCTGGGTAAGTTGACGACGGGCTGTCTGAATGCGATTGAGTGTCTCGCCCAGATGAACTGGCAGTCGTACCAACCGCGATTGATCGGCCAGGGCGCGCGAAAGCGCTTGTTTGATCCACCAAGTCGCGTAGGTACTGAACTTATAGCCTTTCTTGTAATCAAACTTTTCGATTGCCCGCAGCAAACCCAGACTTCCTTCTTGAATCAGATCGAGTAGCGGCAAGCCACGGTCGCGATAACGCTTGGCAATACTGACCACCAGACGTAAATTTGCTGCCGCCATTTGCTGACGGGCCTCATCACCCTGCGCTTTAACCTGCCGTAAGCGTGCCGCTTCAGGGCTATCGGGCGGGAGGGTAGCTAATTTCCGTTCCGCCTCCTGACCCCGTTCAATCAATTGCGCCAGGCGCTTTTCTTGTTCAGCCGTGAGCAGCGGCACCTGTCCGATCTCACGCAGATAGAGCCGTACACTATCGCTCAGCAGCGCGTCTGACAACTCATCGTCGAGATCGATATCCATTGCAGACAGCGATGATGGCTCATCTTCCAGAACCACTTCATCGCCGTCTTGCACAGGGATACCGGCCTCGGCTAACATGGCGTAGATGCTATCGATCTGTTCGATCGATTCATCAGAGTTAGGGATCAGCCGCTGAATATCCTCGAATGTGACGAAGCCTCGTTGCCGTCCCTGCGCAATGAGCGCCTGCAAATCAGCCGGATTGATCGCAGGACCGGCGCGGTCGGTCTCGGGCTGGCTTTGCGTCATAGTACTTCCTCGTCTGAGACCTCATAAACACTGGCTATCGTGCGTCTTTTATTGTAGCACAAGCTGTTACCCGCGCAGGCCGAGAACAGAATGGGCAATGACCCCACGTAAGATTTCCGACGTTCCTTCACCAATGGTCAGCAGCCGTGTATCGCGGTAGAGGCGTTCAACCGGATACTCTTGGCTATAACCGTAGCCGCCAAATACTTGAATGGCATCGCGACAAATACGCTCTGACGCTTCAGAAGCGAAGAGCTTGGCAATAGCCGCCTCGCGGGTATAGGGGCGACCGGCGTCTTTCAAGCGCGCGGCACCATAGACGAGAGCACGGGCGGCTGCCAGATCAACGGCCATATTTGCAATCATATTTGCCACCGATTGATGAGCGCCAATCGGTTTGCCGAAGGCCGTGCGCTCGCGAGCGTATGCCACTGCGGCCTCGTATGCAGCCTGGGCAAGACCAATGGCCATCGCTCCGATGCCAATTCGACCACCATCCAGAACTTGCAGGAATTGGATAAAACCACGACCACGCTCACCGAGCAGGTTTTCACGTGGGACGCGCACATTATCGAGCATCACGGCGGTACTGATTGAGCCGCGTAAACCCATTTTCGGTTCGTGTTTACCGAAGCTCAGTCCCGGTGTTCCGCGCGGAATGATGAATGACGAGATGCCCTTCTTGCCGAGTTCGGGGTCGGTAACAGCGGTAACGATGATATGACCGGCAATAGGCGCGTTGGTGATCCACATTTTTTGCCCGTTGATCACCCATTCATCACCCACCAAGCGAGCCGTAGTACGAGTCGCGCCAGCGTCAGAACCGGCGTGTGGTTCGGTGAGACCAAAAGCGGCTAGATATTCGCCTCGAGCGGCCGGCGCCAGGAAGCGACGCTTCTGTTCTTCGGTGCCGAACATCGCAATCGGCGCGCTACCCAGGCCAATGTGGGCAGCGTATGCCAGTGCTGTACTGCCACAGCAGCGGGCCACCTCTTCAATTGCAATTGCTGTACTCACACTATCAGCACCGGCGCCACCATACTCTTCAGGGAAGGGCAAACCCATCAGACCGAGCTGAGCCATTTTTGCAAAAGTCTCACTCGGAAACGCACTGTGTTCATCGACGTAGCGGGCCTTCGGTGCAATTTCCTTCTCGGCAAATTCACGAACGGTCTGTCGAATAAACTGCTGTTCGGGTGTCAATTCAAAATCCATACAGGGAATCCTCTCTAGTACTGCTGCTCAATGAGTATGGATTGCCGGATCAAATGCCATGACCGGCACGCCTTCCATCGTCTCGGTCATCAGATGGTCTACCACAGCTTTCAGGTCGTTTGTTTCGGCAAACACGCGCAACTGGCGGTCGGCGCTCGTTCCATGCTCGACAATCTTGAGCAGATATTCTACCTCATGTCGTGAGCCAAGCATATCAACAACATCGTCTACCAGTTCAACGATCTCATACACCAGCGCCTTCGCCTCCACTTCTTTCCGTTTACCGAAATCGATGAGTTTACCATCAAGCCCCCAGCGTTGGGCCCGCCACTTGTTCTCGTTGATCAAAGCACGGCGATAGACGCGGAAGGTCATATTTTCCTCGAACAGGGTGTAAAACTTCACGATGAGCGCCTGCATAGTGGCGGCCAACGCCAGACACTCTTCGACTTTGGTAGCAATATCGCAGACGCGAAACTCAAGTGTACCGAAGAAGGGGTGAGGACGCAAATCCCACCAGATCTTTTTGCCATTATCAATACAGCCGGTATTGATTAACAACTGTACGTAACGCTCGAATTCACTGGCCGAATGAAAGGTTGGCGGAATACCGGTACGCGGAAACGTACTGAAAATGACGCTACGGTACGACTTGAAACCGGTATTGCGTCCCATCCAGAACGGTGAAGAGGTACTGAGCGCCAATAAATGCGGACAGATATAGCGTGCGACATTCATTAGCTCAATCGCGACCTCGTTGTTGGGCATCCCAATGTGGCAATGCATGCCGAAGATGAGGAGTTGGAGCGCGGCCTCCTGCATTTCACCGACAACCATGTGGTACCGTTCATCGGGTGTGATCTCTTGCTGCATCCACGATGAAAAGGGATGGGTACCGGCAGCCACGATCCGTAGGTTGTGGCGAGCAGCCAGACCAGCAATTGTGCTGCGCAACCGGGTAATCTCGGCCCGCGCCTCGCTAATTGTGCGGCAAGGACGAGTACCTACTTCAACGATGCTCTGATGCATCTCTGGTTTGATTTGTTCGCGTAAAATGGTACGACCTGGCTCAAGGATTTGAGTGATGTAGCTGCGTAACTCACGAGTTTCAGGATCGACGATCTGGTACTCTTCTTCGATCCCGATTGTGAACGCAAAATCGGCATCGTTGGGATTATACACGCTCACCGCGCACTCCTCACTGATGATGAAAAACGTTTTTGTACCGGTATCCTGTATTATATCGCGTCTTGCGAAAATGTGGGGGAGTGTTGGGGGGATGTCTTTTGGTCTTACGAGAACCAATGCGCTGTAACCGGACGGAGGGATACAACGATGAATACCATTCAGGCGCTTAAAACGTCATTGACCTACGCGGTCGCTCGGGTCTGGGTACGCGGACCTCTGGCCCGCATTGAACGTGAGGTGAACGAACACCGCTCTGCTGACATGCATAATCGGCGAGCCAACCAGAGGTACCATAAACGTCATTGACCTGCGCGGTCGCCCGGGTCTGGGTACGCGGGCCTCTGGCCCGCATTGAAAGTGAGGTGAACGAACACCGCTTTGCTGACGTGCATCATCGGCGAGCCAACCAGAGGTACCATAAACGTTCATCTGAGCGGAAAGCAACGGGCCTCCACATGCGCTACGGACGGGTCGGAATCTATCTGTACCTTGATCCTCTCTTCTTCTACCCTCCGTCCCTATGTCGGATGAGGTGAAAACAGAGCACTTTGCAACGTGCTAACCATCACCCATACTGGGCAAAGAATCATTAGACATACGCTCACTTCTATACTCATACCGTCTAAACGACCAAAATCGGTAACTGACGGGCACGCAACAATGCTTCAGTTGTCGAACCAATAACCAGATCGCTTAACGGATCGCGGTGGCCATAGCCGCCCATTACCAACAGATCGGCGCGAGTCTGCGCGGCTGCGTGGATGATTGCCGAAGCCGGTTCACCGCGTTCGATGATATACCCGGCAGCAATCTGATACTGTTCGAGATAACGAAATGCGCGTAACCGTACCTGTTCGGCACTAGCGTTTCCTTCGAGCACGGTGACAACGTTGAGCGCCAGGTGCCAGCGTGCGGCGAGGTATGTCGCCAGATAGAGCGCCTCTTCAGCTTTACGACTACCATCGTAAGCCAACAGTAACCGCTCGACCTGCGTAACCGTTTGGGGTACCGCTAACACCGGACGTACTGAACAACGCAGAATTGTGCGCAAGCCAGAGGCCAAACGCGCCAGCGGTGATGAACCGGGTGGATGGTTTACCTGAACCGCGATCAGATCGACCAGACGTGCCCGCTCGCGAATTGCCCGCCCGATGGCGCCAACCTCGATGGCACACTCACCGCGCACACCAGCGGTAGCGCAGCGATCTATAAACGTCTGCACGACTGATCGAGCAGCAGCCGAATCACGCTGACGAGCACTACGCACAACGTGGAGACCGAGTAGTCGGATCGGCTCACGTTCAGCCCATTGCAATAACTGATCGAGAACCTACCATTGGTCAGGCTGACTACTCACCGGCACCAGCACCTCGCGAAACAACCAGAATGCCGGATCAAGCCGACGATGGCGACGCCAGACACCGGCCGGTGTCGCTGGTTCGAGGTTGTCGGGGATCATCCGCTCAAGGAGTTGTTCAGCCCGACCAGGTGCTTCTGCCAGATCATCAATAGCCTGGGTCAGACTGATTTCCCAGCTCAATCGTTTGCTTAGCTCGTCACGGTGATCACAGAGCCAGAGATAGAGATCGGTCGTCGTTCGTTGCGGAAAATCGCGTAACAGCCCCCGCTCCTGAATCAGATCGGCAATCGGACGATACACCTGATCGTACCAGATGCAGGCCGCTTCCACGAACGATGACGCAGTATCGGCTGTGGTCAGTCGTTGTTGAAGATGCTCGATCTGTTGACGCAGCTTCTCATATTGTCCGGCAACAGTTACTCGTAAATCACAACCGGGCCGCAGCGTGTCAAGCCGGGTGGCTTCGAGAAAACCAGCATATTCACCAGCGATGATCACCTCCTCTAGTGTCATTGACGGATCAATCGGCACTCGCGATTGCAGCGGGATGACATACGCCTGGATGTGATCCATCCCCATTTGACGTGCTACCGATACGCGATGATTGCCGTCGATCACAAAGTAAGCATCGCCGATCTGATACACCTCAATCGGAGGCCAGCCATGCCAGCTTTCAACCGCAGCCATCACTCGTGACCAACGCTGCCAGTCATCGTCGCGGCGAGGTAAGAAATTGCGGTTGAAGTCATGGTACCGGCCAACACTGCCTACGATTGCGTCGAGCGGAATTTCACGCAACTGACGTTCGCCAGCTACACTGGCACGGACTCGTTGGCGAACTTCCTCAAACGGCAGCAAATCATCTGACTGACCCCGTAGGCGCGCCAAGAGATGTTCAATATCAGCCCGCCAGCGCAGTCGTTGAAAGTCGTGCAGTGCTGCCACCATGCGGCTATTGGTTGATTCGTCCATAAGGGTTCTATCTGAACAACGGCGGTTGTTGCGACGAGTATCATGGTACCATTGAACACGCATTTCGTTCAACGGAACCTATGAATGGTACGCAAGCCCCCGGCCCGCCTCGGGCCTGCCCCCCCCCCCTGGGTACGTAAGCCTCCGG
>NZ_JPIM01000057.1 GCF_000735195.1 Chloroflexus sp. MS-G | reverse complement strand
CCTCTGGCCCGCATTCTGTGACAGGACGTGCACGTGATCAGCATTGCCACAGGAGAGCCATCTCGGTATGCACATGCTGCCGGCCCCCATCCCATATGTTTGGCGCATCGGCGGCACCTAAGTGCACGCGCTGCTGGCCCGCGTCACATAATGGGGGAAGCATCGACTGGTGCATGCGCAAACTTTGCGGGGAAAAAGAAGCGAGAAGATAGGGCAGAGGAGTGAGAGGAACAGACTCTCTCCCCCTACTTCCTCACCATTTAACCACAAGCCAGAGAAAAGGGGTGGAATCCGCCGCTACACACGAGAACGAGTGTAATCGGTGCACAACTATAGCACCTGGTCGCTAATTACAGTTGGAACCGGAAACTGCCGCTTCTGCGTATACTGCTCAGCCCATTTCACGTTCCTCGCCGCGATCTTCTCATCGGGATAGGTATAGGTTCGGAAACGCTCCATTTCGCTTTCCTCACCTGCTGCCAGATTGGTTGAAAACGCTGCCAGACCCTATCCCACACCCGACAATATTGACGGGGCGACATATACATCGCCCCGCCACGATAGCAACTGACGCCCAGAATGCGCCTGATCAGGCGCTCACAGTATCTGGCTCAGGAACAGTCTGGTGCGCTCATTACGTGGATTACTAAAGAACTGATCAGGAGTGCCCTCTTCGACAATCTGGCCCTGATCCATAAACACAATCCGGTCGGCAACTTCACGAGCAAACCCCATCTCGTGAGTAACACACAGCATTGTCATTCCACTTCGCGCCAGCGTTTTCATCACGTCAAGGACTTCCTTAACCATTTCGGGATCGAGTGCCGATGTCGGCTCATCGAACAGCATAATTCGCGGCTCCATTGCCAATGCGCGAGCAATCGCGACTCGTTGTTGCTGACCACCGGAAAGCTGGCCGGGATATTTATGCGCCTGCTCTTTAATGCCTACCCGTTCGAGTAATTCGAGCGCCTTCGCTTCACTCTCCTTGCGCGTCTTTTTACGTACCCAAATCGGCGCCAACGTTATATTTTGCATCACCGTCAGATGTGGAAAAAGATTAAACTGCTGGAACACCATCCCCACTTCGCGTCGAATAGCATCGATGTTGCGAATATCGTTAGTCATTTCAATGCCATCGACAATAATACGACCTTCCTGATGTTCCTCAAGCCGATTAATGGTACGAATAAACGTACTCTTACCACTTCCCGATGGCCCACAGATCACCACAACCTCACCTCGCTTCACGCGCAAGCTGACATCTTTGAGCGCGTGAAAATCACCGTACCATTTATTAACATTTTCACAGATAATAATATAATCATTACTGCCATTCCCACTCATATAATGATCCTTTCACGAATCAGGTAGAACTTACTTGCCACACTATAACGGTATTTATGCAGAAATGAAGTAAAGCTAGTGACGACTCCGTGCAATCTGATCTTCGATCCGTTTGCTGATCCGCGACATTGTAAAGCTGAAAACCCAGTAAATAGCAGCAATGACCAAAAACGTCTCGCGCCAGACTCCACCGGGCGTACCGAGCCATTGGGGTTGACCAACGATATTCTGCGCAGCACCCAGCAGATCGACCAGACCGATAATCACGACGAGCGATGTATCTTTGAAGAGCGCAATAAATTGACCGACCAGCACCGGCACGACTGCTCGCAACGCCTGTGGGAGCGTAATCAATAAGGTCGTCTGAAAGACATTCAGACCCAACGCACGGGCGGCTTCTATCTGTCCTTTGGGAATCGACTGTAACCCACCCCGCACATTTTCGGCCAGGTAGGCGGCACTAAACAAGGTTATTGCGACAATTGCACGTACCAGCGCATCAATACTCTCACCACCGGGGAGGAAAAGGGGGAGCAAGAGTGCACCCATGAAGAGTACGGTCACCAGCGGCACACCACGGATCAGCTCAATGTAGAGCACACAGAACATGCGAATAACCGGTAGCGTACTGCGGCGCCCCAGAGCCAGGAGCACTCCTAGTGGGAATGAGAGCACAATTCCACTGATTGCCAGCAGCAGCGTCAGCATGAGACCGCCCCAGAGCTTCGTCTCCACGACTGGCAAACCAAAGCCGCCCCGCAGTATCACGATTGCAGCCGGGTAAGAAAGCAGCCAGGCAATAATCAGCGGCCAGCGTATGCGATCGCGCAACCGAAGTGCCAGTTGGTCACTGCCGATCAGCAATCCTGCACAGAGGAAGAGAAAGAGCCAGCCGGGAAGTGAAGTCTGACCAGGTAGATCGGGGAATGTAAAGGCAACAACACCTAATCCAGCACTGATTGCAGCCGCGCCAAACGTTACCATCCGAACGATTCCCCCCCACACCCCACTACTCAGACCGAGGAGTAGAAAGACCAATCCCGTTACTGCCTGTGGACGCCAGAGATGCTCGACCGGGTACGTCCAGGTCAGCAGCAGCTTGATGTTCGTAAACGCCGCCGGCCACCCTGGTGCAGTGATCATCCATGAAACAAAACTGGTAACTGCCTGGAAAATGACGTAAAGGAGAACAAGGGTAATAATAACGTTGTACCAGGTCGAAAAGAGATTTTTGCGCAACCACTCGATCAAACCAATTTGCTGACGTGGTGCGCGGCGCGAACTTGGACGACTCACTTCAGTTGCCACAGGCATCTCCTTAACGCTCGACAAGTTGGATCCGGCGGTTATACCAGTTCATAAAGAGAGACGTCAGCAAACTAACTGAGAGATAGCTGGCCATCAACATCAAGATCACCGGTATCGCCTGGCCGGTCTGATTGTTAATCGTGTTAGCGACATAGAAGAGATCGGGATAGGCAATGGCAATCGCCAGACTACTATTCTTGGTCAGGTTGAGATACTGACTGGTGAGCGGAGGAACAATGACGCGCAGTGCCTGGGGCAGAATGACAAGCCGCATCGTTTGACCAGGCGTGAGACCCAATGCCCGCGCAGCTTCACGCTGACCTTTACTAACTGCCAGGATTCCACTTCGTACAATTTCACCAATAAAAACAGCCGTATAGATCACTAATCCAATCAACAGAGCGGCAAAGCTATTCGTGATCGTTATTCCACCCTCAAAATTAAATCGTTGTAACACCGGCACAGATAGGCTTATCGGCCAGACGCCATTCATCAAATAGGTCACCAGGAAGCCAAGCAACGCAATCCCCAACGCAATAAGGAACGCATACGGCAACGCGACCCCTGGCCGGTCACGACGGATAAATTGAATCCGCCGCACCACGTAAAAAATGCCGCCAACCACAATTCCGCCATAAACCCACAGCATCCAGGTATCGAAATCGTTACCGACCTGCGGCCAGGCCATTGTCACGCCACGGTTATGCAGAAAGATGAGACCACCAACATCGATGCTCTCTTGAATACGGGGAAAAAGACGAGTGAGCGAAAACCAGAAGATCAACTGCAAAAGCAACGGAATGTTACGAACAATTTCCACATACACCAGAGCTACATTTCGCAACAGCCAGTTATCTGAGAGTCGGGCAATACCCAGTATTAAGCCAAGGAGTGTCGCCAGAATGATCCCAATAACGGCAACTCGTACTGTATTCAAAATCCCAACAACAAACGCCCGTCCATATGTCATTGAAGGATTGTATTCAATAACACTTTCAGCAATTGGAAAACCGGCAGGAACTGACAAAAACGAAAAGGTGGGTAACAAATTAGCCTGCCGTAAACCATTCATCATATTTGAGTAGAGATACCAGATTCCAACAGCAACCAAAAAAGCAAAAACGATTTGGACAATCACTGCAATAATGCGCGTGTCACGATAAAAAGGAATATTTACCTTACCCGGAGGGATCGACGGCGAGCCGACGGCCATGGTGTTCTCCTTGAAACGAGACTGTCACGCCAACTTTAAATCAAGCCATTATTTTATTCGGAAAGTACTTTTACAAAGTTCATTACAAATATGCCTTAACCTCTCCTACCAGATGCACACGGCGGAGGTGTTCTACCTCCACCGTGTGTCGTTTACCGTCTAGCGGAAAGGTGGTGAGTAGAGCAAACCGCCGTCGGTGTAAAGTGCGTTCAAGCCACGAGGCAGGTTGAACGGCGTATCAGGGCCGAGATTACGATTGTAGATCTCGGCATAGTTACCGACGTGACGGATAATCCGCACTGCAAAATCGTTCGGCAACCCAATACCAGCCCCCAGTTCACCTTCAAGTCCAAGGAAGCGGCGGATCTCCGGCACGTCACTGTTCAGGAACTGATCCAGGTTCTGCGAAGTAATCCCGTATTCTTCGGCCTGGAAGGTCGCAAAGACGATCCAGCGCACCGCATCGAACCACTGTGGATCACCTTGACGTACAGCCGGGCCGAGCGGCTCCTTTGACATTGTTACGTCCAGAATCTTATGATCTCCCGGATTCGACAGCAGCGTCAGACTGGAAATCAGACCCGACTTGTCGGTAGTGAAACCATCACACTGACCGGCATCATACGCGGCTCGCGTCGAATCACCATCGGGGAAAACAACCGGCGTGAAGGTCAGACCGCGGGCACGAAACTGGTCAGCCAGATTCAACTCAGTGGTCGTACCCGTCTGCACACAGATCGTTGCCCCGTTCATGTCTTCAAGCGTCTCGATACCACTATCCTTGCGTACCATCATGCCCTGACCATCGTAGAAGGTGGTTGGTGCCCAATCCAGACCAAGTGCACCGTCACGTCCTAATGTCCAGGTACTGTTGCGGATCAGCACATCAATTTCACCACTCTGTAGTGCCGTAAAACGCTCTTGGGCACTCAGCGGCCGGAAGTCGATTTTCGTTGGATCATCGAATAGAGCTGCCGCGACGGCACGGCAGAAGTCGATGTCGAACCCACGATAGACACCAGCCGAGTCGACCGAGGCAAAACCGGGTAAGGGGTTGTTGTTTACACCGCAGATCAGTCGGCCACGGCTGAGAATCCGTTCAATCACCCCGCCGGCTGCCGGTTGGGCCGACGTACCACCTGCTGGGGCAGATGTCGCTGCCGGGGCAGCGGTTGGCGCCGGTGCAGCAGTTGGTTGTTCCGGCGCAGTCGTTGCCGGTTGCGCCGGCGCAGTCGTTGGAGCCTGCTGAGCTTGCCCTCCACAGGCCGCCAATACGAAACTGAGAATGCCTGCTAGTACCAAAATGATGTGTTTGCGCATGTTTACTCCTGTATCATCTGTACGGTTACACAAATACACCGGACCCTCCGGTGATGTCTAACCGTGCGGTCCCATTGCTACCAGGCACGTTACCCTACTATGGCGTCGTCGCACAACATTGACTTCACGTCTACTGGATTGCGAAAATGATACCATGGGTAAACCGATCACGCAAGTTGAATCGGTCGTAGTTAACGAGTTTCTCTGCCGGTGAGCAGGAGTACGTGGAGAGGAGCCGGACTCTAGCTTGACTTCTAGTACGCGATAGTGTATGATGGTGCTCACGGAAAACACCATGCGCACAGGGAAAGCCGCAACACTCCTTGGTGTCTCGGTCAAGACGTTGCAGCGTTGGGAACGCGAAGGAAGGCTGATTCCGGTGGCCCGAACGGACAGCAACCGCCGTCTCTCCCCTGAGACGCAGATCCGTGAGGTCATCGGTTTGCGGCAGGCGAACCATGCGCCACCCACGCCGGTCGCCTCCTGTCGGGTATCGCGTGCGGCACAGAAGCCGGACCTGGCGAATCAGCGCAACGTGCTGGAAGAGGTCGTGGTGGCGACGGGATTGGCGGGGGTCGAGGGTATCGAGGAAGTGGGCGGTGGGTTGAACGTCACGCGCAAGCGGTTGCTGGCCCGTATGGACGCGATCGGGCGACGGGACGTCACGATGCTGATCCTCGCGCCCCGGGACCGCCTCACCCGTTTCGGCGTTGCGTGGTTCGAACGTGACGCCAAAACCCATGGCTGCGCAGTGCTGGTGCTCAACCAGGAACGGCTGTCTCCCGAACCGGAAATGGGGCAAGACGTGATGACCATCGTGCACGGTTGTTCGTCTCGGCGATACGGTTTGAGAAACTATCGAAAAAAGTTGGACGAAGCGCTAAAACAGGATGCGAGTCATGAGTAATGCCAAGAAGGCCAAACGATGCAACTAACCCACACGATCGCCCTTTGTCCGACTCCTGAGCAAATCGACTACTTCAAGCGTGCCTGCGGCACGGCCCGGCGCGTCTGGAACTGGGCGCTCAATGAGTGGAACAAACAATACGCAGCAGGCGGCAAGCCGAACGCAATGGCGCTCAAAAAGCAGTTCAACGCCATCAAATACACCGACCCACAGTGGCTCGATGAGAAGGGACGGCCGTGGTTGCGAGACATTCACCGGGACGCACACGCCCAGCCGTTTGCCCATCTCGCCAAAGCCTGGGAAAGATTCTTCACCGACCTCAAGGCTGGCAAAGAGGCGCACGCGCCGCGCTTCAAGAAAAAGGGGCGCTGCCGCGACAGCTTTTACGTAGCGAACGACAAGTTCCGTCTGGACGGCAAGACGATCCGTCTGCCCAAGATCGGCGAAGTTGCCATGACCGAGGAACTGCGATTCAAAGGAAAGATACTGGGCGCGACGGTCTCGCGCACGGCGGATCGTTGGTTTGTGGCCATACAGGTCGAAGTGCCTGATGCGCAATGCTATCGGCGTCGCACGGCGCACGATGTCAACGGCATCGACTTGGGCGTTAAGGCTGCCGCAACGATCTCCAACGGCGAAGTCATCGAAGCGCCAAAGCCGCTCAAAGCGGCGCTGCGTCGCCTTAAGATTCGCGGTCGGCGTCTCAGCCGCAAGCTGGAAGCCGCCAAAGAGATGGCGGGGTTTGGACGCCATGCCCGCCTGCCCAAAGGAACGCGCCTGCCGGTCTCGAACAACCGGCAGAAGTCCGCTGCGACATTGGCAAGGCTCTATGCCCGCCTTGCCAATCTCCGAGCGGACGTTACTCATAAGCTCACGACTCGACTCTGCCGCGAAAACCAAGCGCTAGTGATCGAGGATGTAAACGTCAAAGGGATGCTCGCGAACGAGAGACTCGCCCGCGACATCTCTGACGTGGGCTTTGGTGTGTTCCGCTCGCAGTTGGAATACAAGGCGAAACGCTACGGAACGCGGTTGGTTATTGCCGATCGCTGGTATCCAAGTAGCCGACTGTGCTCCATCTGTGGCTGGAAGAACGAGGCGCTGACGTTGAGCGATCGAGAATGGGTGTGTGCGCAATGTGGCGCGCACCATGACCGTGACCTCAATGCGGCGCGGAACCTGAAACGGCTGGCAACCGAAACTGCCCTACCCGTGGCGAGTCCGACCAGTAATGGCGGCGCTGCGGCGGGGATGGCCCCCGCCGTAGTCGGGAAAGTCACGCCTGTCAGAGACGACGGTGGTCATCAAGACACGTCGGGGCAGGAAGAGAAGTGTGCGCACTTTTGCGCACTTTCTTGATAGCAGAGTGTTCAACGATGCCTTAAGCATTCCCTACATCTCCCACCAGTAAGGTGAGGGAGCCGGGCGTTCTCGGTAGCACGGACACCGAATATGCTGAAGACCCGCCTAGGTGCACGAGCCGCTGGCCCGCCTCGTGCGGTGTGCGGCTGTAAGCCACCTCTGGTGTAGTAGCATACTATCGGGTGCGAGTTCGGAACCTGCCTCTACCGCTGCGGTGATAGACATCATCGCCACAACAACGGTGATAGTTAGCCCTTCTCACCTCATACCTCACCGTTTCTCCGCTGTCAACACTGCCTGGCAGGCGCTAAAACTGCTCATCAGTAGCATCCTCTTGACTCTGACTGGTCATTCAGCTAGAATACTCACATTCTGAATACTCAAGAGATGATAATTTTGTCTGAAAATAACCCGTCGGATATTTACGGTACCTGACAATTGCTCATCCCTGACATCGAATCTCATCAGATAAAGCGCCGTCAGGGTCTATCATTGCACCGGATAATGAATATTCCGGCACCTAGCAGGTCACAATGGCTTCAGCTAAACAATCGCTCACCATCGAGCTGGCTTTACTCGGCCTATTACGCCGACAGCCAATGCATCCGTATGAATTGTTCCAGCAATTGCAACGAAAAGATACACTCGGCTTTATCTGGCAAGTAAAGCAGAGTCACCTCTATGCCTTACTCGACCGGCTTGAAGCCGATGGCTACCTCAGTCACCAGCTTGAAACACAGGGGAGCCGACCACCGCGCAAGGTGCTTTCGCTGACCCCTGCTGGCGAGTCACGTTTTGTGGCCTGGGTCACGACTCCAGTTGCACATGGGCGTGATATGCGGCTTGAGTTTCTGGCGAAGTTCTATTTTGCACGTCTTGAAGGTTCGTCAACGGTCGTCCAATTGCTTGAACGCCAGTTAGCCTGTTGTCGGCAATGGTTAGCAGATAACGAGGAACGCATTGCTCGTTTAGCAACCGACTCGTTTGAGCGGCTCGTGTTGCAGTACCGTGCCGGACAGTTACAGGCTACAATCCACTGGTTGGAAGCGTGTTGGCGTGAGATAGCGCTTCAAGACGAGATTGAGCGGAACTGAGAGGGAGGTATGACGCGCCCCTGGCTTGTCGTCTTGTTCATTCTGCCGTTTCTTGTCGCATGCGGTACGACACACGCCGATACCGGTGAGCTGACCGTTGCCGCAGCGGCTGATGTAACGCCAGCTTTTCAGGAAATTGGGCCACTCTTCACCGCGCAAACCGGGATTCCGGTAGCATTTAACTTTGGCTCGACCGGCCAACTGGCTCAGCAGATCGAACGGGGCGCGCCGATTGATCTCTTTTTCGCGGCTAATAAGCGTTTGGTCGAAGATTTAGCTGCCCAAGCGATTGTCGATCCGGAAACGATGAAGGTCTACGCTCAGGGTCGGATCACCATCTGGACGCGGGCCGACTCTTCGTTGCGGCCTCAACAGATCACCGATCTCGCCGATCCGGTGTACCGTCGAATTGCAATTGCCAACCCCGAGCACGCGCCCTATGGTCAGGCGGCACGGGAAGCGCTGGAACGAGCTGGGATTTGGAAACAGATCGAAGATCGACTGGTGTTCGGTGAAAATGTAGCTCAGACATTGACACTGGCCGATACCGGGAATGTCGATGTTGCAATTGTCGCGCTCTCGCTTAGTATACAAAGGGAGGGGTATTGGGTACTGATCCCGTCCGAATTGCACCCTGATCATCCGCTCATTCAGATGGCAGCAGTGGTGAACGGAACACAACACGCTGAATCGGCACGTCGCTTTGTGGAGTTTGTGCTTGGCCCAGAAGGTCATGCCATTATGCGGAAATACGGCTTTCTGCTCCCTGGAGAGATCATCGAACGTTGAGGATAGCCTATGAACTGGTCAGCATTCTGGCTTTCGCTTCAGGTAGCGGCGGTTGCAACCGTGTGTATTATATCCATCGGACTACCGCTGGCTCTGTGGCTGGCACGAACGAACTTTCCCGGTCAAACTATTCTTGAAACCATCCTTATGCTACCGTTAATCCTGCCACCCAGTGTTGTTGGGTATTATCTGCTCCTTGCCTTGGGACGTGGCAGTCCACTGGTCGAATGGTTTCACATACGACTGCTCTTTTCATGGCCAGCAGCAGTCGTAGCTGCTGTTGTGGTCGGTTTACCACTGATGATTCAGAGTAGTCGGGCTGCTCTGGCAAACGTTGATCCGCGACTAGAACAGGCAGCGCGTACATTAGGCGCCGGTGAGCTGCGGATTCTGATGCAGATCACACTACCGTTGGCACGAAGAGGGATCATCGCCGGTATTGTATTGGGTGCAGCACGAGCATTGGGTGAATTTGGCGCGACCCTGATGGTAACCGGGAATATCCCCGGTCGTACTCAGACGCTACCGATTGCGATCTACGATGCCGTGCAGGCCCAACGGTACCAGGATGCTAATCTGATGGTGTTGGTAATGACGGCAATTGCGTTTGTCGGATTATGGTGGGTGAGAAGACTGGAACGTTCACCAGAAGCAGTAACTCCACTGTCAGAGGTGTTACAGAATGACCAGGAAGCAACCGCAATTGTACGTTGATATTCGTCGTCGGTTTCCCCATCTGACCCTGGCAATCCAATTGCAGGTCGGAGCCGAAATTCTCGTGTTGTTTGGCCCTTCGGGAGCAGGCAAGACCCAGACTCTGCAAGCGATTGCCGGGCTGATGACGCCTGACGAGGGGCAAATCATTCTGGATCAGACGATCTTCTTTCAACGACGCCCCGGCCTCCCGTCGATCAACCTGCCGCCCCGCCGTCGACGGGTAGGTTACGTGTTTCAACATTATGCGCTGTTTCCCCACATGACAGCGCTGGAAAATGTAGCATTTCCGACAGGTAACGATGCACAGGGACGGCGACAGGCCTACGAGCTGCTTGAACGGATGAACCTGGCCCATCTGGCCCATCGGAAACCGCATGAATTATCAGGTGGACAACAACAACGAGTGGCGATTGCACGAGCACTGGCAACCGAGTCACCAATTTTGCTACTCGATGAGGCATTCTCGGCGCTTGATCAGCCGGTGCGCGATCAGTTGCACGCCGATTTGCGTACACTCCAGGCCGAGCGTGGGTTGGTTGTGATCTACGTCACCCATAATCTTGATGATGCGTTTGCCGTTGGGCAGCGTATCGCCATTCTCCGTGAAGGTCAGATTGAACAAATTGGTACGCTTGATGCCGTATGTCGCTTTCCGGCGAATACACGTGTGGCCCGCATGTTGGGACTGAGTAATATGATCAAGGGTCAGGTGGTTGCTGTGGAACTGAATCGGCTCTGGCTTGATTGGAATGGCGTGCGCATTGAAGCGACGTGTCCTTCTCCGGCGCCAACAGTCGGATCACAGGTAACGGCGTTTGTCCGTTCAGAAGAGATTCGTCTAGTCTATCCTGATCGACCGCTGACTCGTTTCGTCGATCATAATCTTCTGTCGGGCCGGATTGTTGAACGACGGCCCGGTCGTCGGCTCTATCATATATGGGTGGAGGTTGGAACAACAATGATCGAGATTGCCCATCCATATACCGCATATACCGGTCTCGATACGAGTATCGGTCAGGTTGTACAGATCGGTTTTCGTCCCGAAAGTGTTGTGATTATCCCGGAGGCTGGGAGATTGATAACCACCCAGCAGCCTGTAGCACAGCCGATCAGTGAGTATCGCCGATGATCTACGATTTGACACGTTGTATCAGCTCAGGAATGCCGGTCTATCCGGGTGATCCGCCGGTAGCGATCACGCCTTTACTCGCACCACCATGGCAGATCAGCACGCTGCGTCTAGGTAGTCACAGTGGTACCCATCTGGATGCACCGCGACACCGGTTCACCAACGGAATCGGCGTTGATGAAATTCCGCCAGAGCGACTAATCGGGACGGGGATCGTTATTGATGCCCGTGGTTATGCGGCAAACACACCAATTGGGCCAGAGGTATTAGCAGGAAACCGGCTTCAAGCCGGAATGATGGTGATGATCCGTACCGGTTGGGAAGATTTCTGGGGAAACGACGACTACTTCCACCATCCGTACCTTAGCGCAGACCTGACCAGCACGTTGGTAGCGTGTGGCATTACCCTGATCGGGATCGATGCACCAAACGTTGATTCAACAGTGGATGGCAGCGACACAGCCCACGTTATTCTCTTGCAAGCCCATTGTTTGATCGCCGAGAACCTCTGTAACCTCGCCGCCCTGCGCTGCGGAGTACAGTATACCTTTGCCTGTCTACCCCTTAAAATAGCCGATGCTGATGGGGCACCAGCACGGGTACTAGCCTGGGATGCGAACGAAGATACTGTGCTTCGCGATGCGAAGCATACCTGAAGCAGGGCATTTTTGTCTGGCGACGTGCACCGGCGGTCAGTGAGTAAAAGCTTGCGATAGGTTGGAAACTCGCTGCAATCGCTCACTCATCACGCGGCTTTGCTATAATAGCTGCCACACAAGAAATGGAAGAGGTCTGGTATGAGTATTGAACAAATCGTCGCCGGATGCGTCGTGCAGCTTGAGAGCATTCACAATGCACGGGAACGAGCGATTACTGCGACCCGAATATTAGTACGACAAAGCGCCAACAGCATTCGAGCGGCGCATCGCGGAGACTTCGCGACTGCTCGCCAGCTTTTGGCAATGGCCGGTGAAGTAGCAGCCGAGCTTCATGACGCTACGGTTGGTGCACCTGAAGTGCGCTATGCCGGTTATACGCAAGATGCGTTGAAAGAGTACGCCGAGGCCCACCTAGTCGTTGCGTTTCTGGCCGGTGAAGAGCCGCCGACCGGTGAGATGATCGGGGTTGAACCGGCTGCCTATCTCAACGGTCTGGCCGAGGCCGCCAGCGAATTGCGACGCGCCATCCTCGACGGTCTGCGGCGAGGCGAGGTGCGACGGGGCGAACAGTTACTGGAGATCATGGACGATGTCTACAGTGCGTTGATCACGGTTGATTATCCCGAAGCAATTACCGGCGGGCTTCGCCGTGCTACCGATGCGCTGCGGGCCGTGCTTGAACGTACCCGGGGTGATGTCACGGCTGCGATTCGTCAAGAACAGTTGATGGCAGCCATGCACTCATTAGAGGTGCGTCTGCGAGAATGACCGGCCAGGCAGGTGAGGTGAGTACAGCACTGCGTTGGAAGCAGAACAGTGCTGCGTGTATACACCCCTGATCGTATGGATCGCTATCGTCAATTCCCAGCGTTCCAACCGTATCAACTGTACTTAGAGAGTGTCTGAATAATCGTCTCACGGCACGACGGAGAAACCTGATAGATGTACGGGCGCAGCGCCGCTGCGCCCCAACTGATCTGCTTCTTGACCACAACCGGGCTATGCCTTATGAGTTTGTGGCTCCTCTAGCCGAATGGGTAGACGAATAGTAACCGTTGTTCCCTGGTCGGTGAGAATATTCAGCGTCGCACCGAGTTGCCGACAGAGACCATGAACCAATTGCATGCCCAGACTACCACTGCTGGCAGCTTGTGGTGGCATGCCAATGCCATTGTCAGCAACCTCAATTTGCAGAACGTCGGCCTCTTTTGCTACCCGCAGTCGGATAACACCATCTTTACTATGCTCGGGAAAAGCATGTTTTACACAGTTTGAGACCAGTTCGGTCACAATCAAGCCCAGCGAAATAGCCTGGTCGATATTAATACTAACCCCGTGACAGACTTCGCTCACCAGCCGAATCGAGCTACCCCGCATACTGAGCGAACGCCAGACGCTGGTCGAAATATTGTGCAGGTACTCACCAATATCAATGTGGGCCAGACTTTCTGAACGGTACAATTGCTCGTGAACGAGGGCCAACGCTCGAATCCGATTTTGACTATCTTGCACTGCTGCGCTTACCCGTTCATCGCTGATGTTTTCTGCCTGTAAGCGCAAAAGACTGGACACAATCTGCAAGTTATTTTTCACCCGATGGTGCACTTCTCGTAAGAGTAATTCTTTTTCCGCCAGGGCTGCGCGAAGTTGCGCCGCCACGGCTTGCGGCCCGGAGAGATCGGTTACAACCGCACACATATTCGCTTCGGTCTCATTCTTCAAGGCACGGAGTGAAATCTGAGCCGGCCGTTGGCCGCCATTCACATCCTGCAAGGTAATTGGCCCCTTGCTTGATCCGTTGGCGCCGGTAGCTAACAGCTCGGCGCAGAGCAATCGATCAGTTGGCGCCACCAGATCAAGCAGCGAGCGTCCGGTAAGTTGATCTTGCGACAGACCAACCATCTCGGCAAACTTACTATTGCAGTAGAGGATCGTCCCATCGGCGAGTAGGGTCAGGGCACCTTCATTCATTGTCTCCACCAGGACGCGGTACGGATGTTCGGCGCCTTTCAAGGTATATACGAGCGGTCCCCTTGGGCCATCAATCACTATTGCATCAGCTTCCCCCATCTGAAGCGCACGCATCAGCTCTTCAAGTTCGGCCAGGCGCGCTTGCAGACGGGCGATCTCTGATGGATGCATCTGTGGTTCGTTTTCCATAGGTACTTCCCGGTTATGCTCAGGTTCTTTACGCTCATGCAGGCTCAGGAACGATTGTATGGGAGTCCATCTTTTGCCAAACCACTCCTGAATCTGCTTGAGGAAGTACAACAGACCATCATTCTTCGTCGGTCAAAATATTCAATGCCGCAGCGATGCGCGGCCAGTCTGACGGACGTAACTCGCCGATAAAGGCAGTTGGTGGACCGGGGTGAACGATCAGGAGAGTCGGCGTAGCAATGATATGATCCTCACGTGCCCGCTCAGGTTGTTGATACACATCTATCACCTCAAGCCGATAACGTCCGGGGAGATACCGTTCGCACAATCGTCGTACCGTTGTAATGGCACGGGTCGAACGGTTGGTGGCCCCGGCGACGTATAGCCGTAACAGCGGTACTACTGGTTGATCAGTTATGTCCATTGGCTCAACTCCCTGCTGATCGCCGGGGTATTAATCTCGTGCCAATCCAGAGTTCTGCTGCCTGAGCGTGCGACGGCGATCTTCTGCATCGGCAGTAGCAATGTTTGACCAGGGATGCGATAGTCAATATCATAGGTGACGTTACTGCAAACAGATAATCTTTATCACAGAGAATATTGATATATCTACCGAGTGACAAAAGCGATTAAAGATACTAAGTCTTTTACCCATACCGTAGATGCGATCTTCGTACTTTCGGTACGCTCTGTCTTGAACTCAGGCATCATTCGATGATAACGAATCGGTGCCAGGGCAGTCGGCAAGAGCACTCAGACCCAAACTGGCCAGATCGGCAACAACAGCCGCCAACTGATAACTACCACCATCGCTGGGATCGGGATGATACAGACTCAACACCCCAACAGTTTCGTTCTGTTGATGAATCGGAAGACACATTCGCTCACCAAGCAGACCGTTTGGGATGAAATGACAGACATGGTCATCTTGAGCCATACTCAACGCCCAACGCCGTTCTCCCCAACAAGAGCAACGCGGCACCGGTCGGTGAACCAGTGGTTCACCCCAATGCCCCACAGGATGAACGAGATCGGTATCGCGCTGGTAGATGAGAAGTGTCCCACGGTACGCAGGCAGAAGCGTTGCGCCAGCCGTGATCACTGCTGCATAGACTTGCTGAGGTGAGCGGGATTCCCGCAGCCTATACGCCAGCGATCCCAGGGTAGTAATTGCCTGCCGATACTGATCGAGCTGAAGTTGCGTCTGATGCAACTGTCGGCGCGCTTCTTGCAATTGATCAATGGCGCGTTGTCGTTCGCTCACGTTGCGAAACACAATCACCACACCCTCGTTAACCCCATCATCGCCAGTAATTTGCGTAACCGTGTGTTCAACCAACAACTGTTCACCATGGCGGGTCAACAACGTCACTGGCATTGGGAGATCGCTCATAGCATTGTTCGCGGCGCTATCTGCGGGTAAGCCGGTATTGGTGACGACCAGGGTATAGACACGGGCCAGCGGCCAGCCAATAGCTTCCTCGGGACTGATACCGAGCATGCGAGCGGCTACCGGATTGACGAAGGTGATACGACTCTGCGGATCGGTGACAATCACCCCATCGCCAATACTGGTCAGTGTAGTACGCAGATGGCGCTCACTTGATCTGAGACGGCGTTCCAAGCGGTGTTTATACGCTGCCACCGTGATAGCAACTTCGAGTTCGCGTTCGTCGAAGGGTTTCAGGAGATATGCCCATGGTTCGGCCAGTAATGCTTCACGTACCGTTTGATCGTCAGCGTGAGCGGTGAGAAAGACAACTGGAATCCCCCAGCGGTTGTATATCCGCCGGGCAGCTTCAATTCCGTCCATGCTTCCGCTCAAACGAATATCCATCAAGACGAGATCGGGCATCTGACGTTCAACCGATCTGAGCGCATCCTCACCACTTGTAACGACGTCGATCACCGAATGGCCAATGCGCTTCAGAGTATGGCTGAGGTCTTGAGCGATAATCAATTCATCTTCGACGATCAGTACTCGCATGGGTCTTTTCTTACTGGAAAGAAGAGATTATATTGCTGTTAGTATATCGTGTTATTGGATCTTTGGTTGCAGCGTTATTTTAGGCCGAACCCAGATAATCAAGATAAGGACTGCCAGCGCAATAACTTGTGATGCTCTCACCCGACCCGGCAAGAGCCAGTCGGCTGCGCTGAAGCCATTACCAATCAGGGTACCGGCGGCCAGGATTGCACAAACGTTGAGAAAAAGACTCCCGGCGGGTTGCGGCTTGCGATAATTCTTCCGCCAGACGATCAGCGCTATTAGCGCAGTAAGCGCGGCGTACAGTTGGGTTGGATGACGGTATTCGCCCCAAAGTGGAATCGCCCATGGTACTGTTGAGGGTAAGCCGTAACCATCACCACTGGCGAATTGCATGAGGGCATAGGTGAGGGCAGCCAGGGCTACTCCCGGCGCCAGAGTATCGAGAACGACCCATAGTGGCCAACGTTGACGCCAGAGCTGCCAGCTACCAACAATGACACCAGTGACAATTCCATACGGCAACGAAAACGCTTGCAGATCACGAGATAGGAATGCCCAAGGATCGTTTACGTAAGCCGGCCATGCGGCAAGGGCATAGCCTACACGAGCGCCAATTATCCCGCTGACGAGGACAATGACGACAATGATTTCCATTCGCTCACCGTCGAGACCCTGGGTAAATGCAGCACGCCGAACTGCCTGTACGATCAACCAGCTCCCCAGCAAGAAGATCAAGCCAGGCGTGTATAAGGCAAATGGGCCAATGTTTACGACTGGAAGCATAGATGTACATTGCTCGCTCGTGGTCAAGCGAGCATCGTTAAGAACGAAACAACCCGATCACTCTTCACGCAGGAGCGGTTCAACAGCGTTCCGTAAGCTCGCCTCGCTCAATGGCCCACCAAACAGAACTTGCCGAATCACCCCTTGCCGATCTATGATAAAGGTTGTCGGTAACATGCGCACACCATAGCGATGACCGACCGTACCCTCGTAGTCGAGCAGAATTGGGAAGCTCAGACCTAAATCGCGTCGCATTTGCGCTACATTCGTCTGATCGTCCTGGAAGGTACTGTTGACGGCTAGCACTGTCAGACCACGTGTCTGTTCGATCTGGTATAATCGTTCGAGTGTTGGCATCTCGGCACGACACGGGCCACACCAACTGGCCCAGAAATTGACGATCACCACCTGTCCCTTGAACGCATCTAAGCTGACCAGCTCACCATCGAGCTGTGGCAAGACAATCGCAGGCGCGATAAAACCCGCTCGTGGACTAACGGACATGGTATGATTATCCGGCGGACGACTGATCAAAATCCAGCTCACACCACTCATAATAAGAGTCGCTATAAGCCATTCACGGCGAATGCCTGTCAACATAGCAACTCCTTGTATTGCCACGTTTATCACAATTTGTGGTATTATATAACGAGTCTGTGACCATCACAGTGTGTAACTCTCACCGGTACAATAAGGTCACGCGCACATTGGGGAGCATTTCTGCCACCAACTGCGCTACAGCGCCGCCGAACAGGCGCTCTGTAAGCACAGCTTCCCGTTCTCGTTACTGTGGTTGAGTTGATGGAGCCGAAACGCCTTGGGCTGGCGAGGCGCATCATTTGTTGAACACGCCAGACCGGCAGATGTGAAACCGGTGCGATCCAAGCTGCGGAGTCTTCTGGAACAGGAATATGGAAACACTTGAATTATCGCTTATCACCCCTCGCGTTACCCTAATCGCTGCAGCCGAAAATTACGGTCGATTTGCAATTGCACCATTACAACGGGGACATGCCACCTCGCTTGGGAATGCCCTCCGTCGGGTACTGCTCTCGTCTATCCCTGGTGCGGCCATTACCCGAATTAAGATAACAGGTGTTATTCATGAATTTACCAGCATCCCCGGCGTAGTAGAAGATGGGACACAACTGGTCCTCAATATCAAAGGAATTCGCCTCCGTTCGTACAGTGATCGCGCCGTTGCGCTCCAACTGGTCAAACAAGGTCCTGGACCTGTGTTCGCCAGAGATATTGATACGCCCAGCACCGTAGAAATTGTCAACCCGCAACACTATATCTGTACGATTGACGACGAGCACACAACCCTTGAGATGCAACTTACTGTCGAGCGTGGACGTGGCGTGCAGTTGGCGGATACGGTGAGCGGGATGCCGATTGGCGAAATCGCCGTTGATGCTCTCTTCAGTCCAATCCCACGGGTGAACTTTTTGGTCGAAGAGGTTGGTGACGATCCACTCACCGGCTACGACCGCTTGATTATCGAAATCTGGACCGATGGCACAATCAAGCCGGGTGACGCTCTGAGCCATGCCGCACAAATCCTGGCTCAGTATTTCGGGCGTATTGTTAACCTGAGTCAGCCGGAAGAAGTGGAGCAACCAGCACATTTGCCACCACCTATCCCCGACGAGATCGCCAGTCGTTCAATTGATGAGTTGGGATTGAGCACTCGTACTTACAACAGCTTGCGACGAGCGGATATTCACACCATTGGTCAGTTACTGCGCCTTGATGATCGTGGATTGATGGGCATCCGCAATCTGGGCGCCAAAGGGATCGAAGAGATTCGTCAACGCCTTGAAGCGCTTGGATATCGTGAACGTCCGGCAGATCGTCTACCGGGTACATTATCTGGCGAAGCTGCACAGTCGCCTGAACAATCCCACAAAGAGGAGTAATGTATCACAAGATGGAAGAAAAATCTATGACTACAGGAACTTCTGACACAACAGACAGAACTCGTCGCCGTCGGCGACGGGTAAATGGTGACGCGGTGTCATCTGGTGAAGGTGACATCACCACTACATCAACCGTAGCAACCGCTGTTCTTGAAGAACCGGTGACCACCCAGGGCGCTGGTCTGCTAGAAATTGTCCCGGATGGGCATGGCTTTCTGCGCAATGCGCGACTCAGTCCTAGCACAGACGATGTGTATGTCGCTCAATCGCAGATCCGACGCTTCAATCTGCGTACCGGTGATATGATTGAAGGCCGGGTTCGACCACCAAAAGAACTTGAGCGCTACCCATCCCTGCTGTACGTTGAACGGATCAACGGTCTGCCAGCAGAGATGGCGCAGAAACGTCCCCTCTTTGAACAACTGACTCCCATTCACCCGAATGTGCAGATTGTGCTTTCAACGGAGCCAAACATTTTACCCACGCGCATTGTTGATGTGATTGCACCGATTGGACGCGGTCAGCGTGGGTTGATCGTCGCCCCACCCAAGGCCGGAAAGACAATGTTGTTGAAAGCGATTGCAAATGGGGTGACGACCAATGCCCCCGATATTCAGCTTATTGTGCTCTTAATTGGAGAACGTCCCGAAGAAGTGACCGATATGCGTCGTTCGGTTAAAGGCGAGGTTGTTGCCGCTACCTTTGATGAACCGGTTGAACAACACATTAAGGTTGCTGAACTAGTGCTCGAAAAAGCAAAGCGCCAGGTAGAGCATGGCCGCCATGTCGTTATCCTGATGGATTCACTAACGCGCTTGACCCGCGCCTATAATATTGCCATGCCACCAAGCGGACGTACTCTCTCTGGTGGAGTTGACCCGGCAGCACTCTACCCGCCGAAGCGTTTCTTCGGTTCGGCACGTAATATCGAAGATGGTGGTTCACTGACCATTATCGCAACCTGTCTGGTCGATACCGGTTCACGGATGGATGACGTAATCTACGAAGAGTTTAAGGGTACCGGCAACATGGAGCTTCACCTCGACCGGAAACTGGCCGAGAAGCGTATCTTCCCCGCCGTTGACATCCAGCGCTCAGGAACACGCCGTGAAGACCTTCTGCTTGATCCGGTAACGTTGCGCCAGAGCTGGATGTTACGCCGGATGGTCAGTATGCTTGGCGAAAATGAGGGCGCTGAGCTGATGTTGACCCGTATGGCCAAGACTAAGAGCAACGCCGAGTTTCTGGCCTCACTCGGTAAAGTTGGCTCCTGATTACCATCTGTCTGTGTCTGAACATCCGCTGATATGTCTGATCATCCGTTAAGTGGCATTGTGATAGCCGGCGGGCGCAGTCGTCGTCTTGGCACCGACAAGCGGCGATTACGATTGTGGGGAGATCAGGGACCGCATTTGCTTGGGCACGCCGTTGATTTGCTCAAACCACTCTGTGTTGAGACTATCGTCGTGATGAACGACGGCGCCGCGTGGTCCGATCTACCGGCTCGCATCGTCGCCGATGAAGAGCCGGGAAGTGGTGCCCTTGGCGGTCTGATCAGCGGGCTCCAGGCAATGCACACACCGGCAGCTCTGGTTATTGCCGCTGATATGCCACTCATTGAACCAGCACTGCTTTCAGCCCTGGCACACTGGCCGTTTGTTGGTGATGTGTTGGCGCCAACTGATCCTGGAGCACCAGGATCACCGCAACCACTTCTGGCTATCTACCGGCAGAGTGCCCTCGATCCGCTACGCCGGGCTTTTGCCGCCGGTGAACGCCGCTTACAAGTAGTATTAACGACGCTGCGTTGGGTTGATCCTGGCCCTGAACTCTGGCAGCAATTTGATCCGGAGTGCCGCTCTCTGGTAAATATCAATACGCCAGCGGATCTCGTGACGGTATCCAGGTGGTTAAAAAAATCTTAAGATTGCTATCTTCGCCATTTTCCTCGCCAACAGGGTAGCACTGGATATGCATGCCTCCGGTACTGAATGGCGAGACAGCCGGGAATCCGTTTCTCTCGTAGCTCCAAGAGCAATTTCGTGCCTAAGTGGTATCCCGAATCAGGCGCGATGACCGCTCATTATCTTCGTCGGCCTTCCCCATTGCAGGCTGGATCAAGGCAATGACCATCGCGCGTACCGATCTGGCACAGGCAAATTGTCATGACACCACGCTCTTACTATTACTATTATTGAGTGTGTTGTTCGCTTGTCGGCATGTCGTACATCGATCATGTGATACTTCAATGTTCATCCACTTGAAAGAAAAGTTATTTTGCCAATCGGTCGTACACAGCCGTAGTTTATCTATGAGCACTATCCTGATGATTACCACGTGGGAACAGTGCCGTTTTGTATGATGGAAGTCCGACACGACAATGCAGCAGCAATCATTTCCTGGCCGATTCCTCGCTACACCAGCCGACCCCGCTTCGTCGGCACTCGATGTTTTGTGGCGTGAATTGTTGGTTGCTTACCATGGAACCTGTGCGATTAGTGGCTGTCAGGTTCGTGCTGTCTTACGACCAACGTTAATCGATCCCCAGGGGCCACTCGAACCGCACAATGCGCTATTGTTGCGCGCCGATCTGCAATTACTCTTTCAAGCCGGTTTACTCACCGTCGATGCCATGACTCTTGAGGTGCTGATTGCGCCTGAATTGCGCGATAGTGAATACGGTTTGTTGGTTGGACGACGGTTACGCCAACCAGAACGATTGGCGCTGCGACCGAGCCGACAGTTGTTAGCCGTCCATCATCGGCTGTTTCAGCTTGAACAACCGATTCCACCGGCAAGGGTATCGCAACAGCCGCTGTTATATCAGATACTGGCGGTGCAAAGCTGGGTAAGCAGTGTGGCGTTCAGCCCAGATCAACAGATACTGGCAACCGGATCATGGGATGGGATGCTCCGGCTGTGGAATTTACCCGATATTGAGTTGCGTCAGGCGATCAACGGTCATATCGGTGAGATCAACGCGATAGCGTTCAGCCCCGATAGTCAACTGGTAGCCGCAGCCGGTCGACTCCATGGGGTACGAGTCTGGCGTGTCGCAGATGGAACGTTTCTCTTCCACCTTGGTGACCCAAAGCGCCATGGTGCTTGTTTCAGTGTGGCATTTCAACCGCAAGGTCATGTGATTGCCACTGGTGGTTGGGATCAGGTGATCTACCTCTGGGATCGCACCGATGGACAGGCAATTGGTACATTCGTTGGTCACGAGGGACTGATCAACAGTCTTGCTTTTAGTCCTGATGGATCGTTACTATTTTCGGCCGGCTATGATCGAATAGTTCGCATCTGGCGAATGGCGGATCGCTCGCTGATGTACGCTCTACGCGGTCATGGTGATACTATCTTTAGCGTGGCAGCAAGTCCAGATGGTAGTCTGGCAGCAAGTGCCAGCGCCGATGGTATGATCTTTATCTGGCGTGTTACCGACGGTCAACCACTGCAAGTTCTGTCCACACCTGCCGGTGCATGTTTTGGGCTGGCATTCAGCCCCGATGGTCGTTACCTCGCCAGTGCCCACTACGGTCGGGTTGTTTGCGTCTGGCAAATCAGTGATGGAACGTTACGCTGGGAACTCGGTTCCCATAATGAAAGTGTTACCTGTGTTGCATTTACCCCAGATGGTCATCTGCTGGCCAGCGGTAGTTATGACTCGACAGTGCGTATCTGGTCATTTCGATAGCCATGTCTGCTCATCATCAAGCTGTTCGTGCCTTCTACCGTCAGACCGACTGGATGTTTCGCGTGTTCGGCTGGATTCGTGGGTCGCAGGCGATGCATGCCGGGTTATGGCAGCAGGCGCGCAGTCATCGAGCTGCACTTCGTTCCATTGATGAAACGCTCTTGGCGACCGTTGACCTGAAACCGGGTGAGTGTCTGTTAGATGCTGGCTGTGGCGCCGGGGCCAGTGCCAACCGCATTGCAGCCAGCCACCAGGGGCCGGTCATCGGCATAACGATAGTACCCGAACAGGCAAAACGTGCCCGGCGTGCTGGTCATGCGCAGTTTCTTTGTGCCGATTACGCTGCCACCCCTTTACGGAGTGGATGTTGTGATGTGATCTGGATGCTGGAGAGTATCTGCCACGCGCCCGATAAACCAGCGCTCCTTACCGAGATCATTCGCCTGCTTCGTCCGGGCGGACGGTTGATCGTTGCCGACCGCTTTGCCGCTCGTTCCACGCTGACATCTGCCGAGCGTCAGCAACTACGGGCCTGGTTGCAACCGTGGGCCATGCCTGATCTGCTGACTGCCGATGAACTGGTTGCGTTAGCAGAGCATACCGGTTTACGGTTACGCCAACGTGATGATCTGACGCTCAGCGCCGGGCCATCGTTACGATTCCTCGGTCATTTTGCGCAATTAACTCTACCTGCGGCCCTAATCCTTCACGCCCTACGCCTACAGTCTAATCTCCAGATAGCCGCCATGCGAGCCTGTATTGCCCAGACCAGAACACTGAATGCCGGTCTATGGCGCTACTATCTTCTGCTCTTTGAAAAGCCGGCACCAGGCAACATGAACATGACCGTCTCGTATCTCGGATGAGTATACTTGAAAAACAGTAGTAAACTCATACCTGATCCAGGGAGTGGGATGGTGTATGCAATCCTCTCATGAGCAGTCACAGACTGAACAATTTCGCACTCTGCAAATGACTGTGCTGATGACACCGGATATGGCCAATTTTGCCGGTAATGTGCATGGCGGTCATATTCTGAAACTGCTCGATCAGGTAGCGTATGCTTGTGCTTCACGCTATTCTGGGCGCTATGTTGTCACCGTTTCAGTAGATCAAGTCATCTTTCGGGCCCGGATTCATGTCGGCGAGCTGGTTACATTTTTGGCCTCGGTCAACTATACTGGAAACACCTCGATGGAGGTTGGGATTCGAGTGGTCGCCGAAAACATTACCGCTCGCACGCAGCGTCATGTAATGACCTGCTACTTCACGATGGTTGCTGTTGACGAGGAGTTTCGTCCGTGCCCGGTTCCACCACTCCGGATCGAAACTGCCGAACAACGACGGCGCTGGATGGCAGCCCGTCTACGCCGTGAGTTACGACGAGAGATCGAGCAGCGTAGTCTGGAGATTCGGCAGCATCCAGAGGATTTTCTCAACGAACTGGATAGTGAGCCGCATTAGGATGTGCTGGCGAGCCACACCTTATTCCTTCCCAGTCAAAAACGACAGGAAGGATAAGGTGCGGCAGCCCCCCACTGAAAAGGGACGTCCAATTTCCGTCTTCTTCCGTTCCCCATCTATGAACAAGACGTGATACGAGTAGGATGCAGGCATATACCTTACAGCATAGATCGTGTCTGAAAAACACTCTTACTACCTCCGAGAGTGCGGGCCACTAGCTCAGGTCTTGTGGTGCGTGACCAGGAACTATCGCTCGTCGCATCAGTATGTCGCTATCCAGAGTGGGTTGCCCCTACCACTTACCCCTATCCCCGCTCCTACCACTGTCAGGCGGGAAAAAACTTTGAAAATCCCACACAACCTTACCGCATTGACGAGCCTGCTCTGTCTGCGTATACTACGAGTATGATACGAATTTTAGTTATTGAAGATGAGACTGAAATAGCCTCATTTCTGCGTCGGGGCCTTAGTCTTGAAGGGTATCAGGTCGATGTGGCCTTCGACGGCACACGCGGTTTAGAGTTAGCAGCTACGATTGACTACGATCTGATCGTACTTGATCTGATGCTGCCGGGCGTTGATGGTTTCGAGGTCGCTCGTCGACTCCGTGCAGATTCAAATGTGCCTATCATTATGCTCACAGCACGCGATGCCGTGCGCGATCGGGTAGCCGGCCTTGAGGCCGGGGCCGATGATTACCTGGTAAAGCCGTTTGCCTTCGAGGAATTACTGGCACGGATTCGGGCCCAGTTGCGCCGTCGGCAAGCTGCTCAATCGCAAGATGTGTTGCGTTTCGCCAACTTAACGCTCGATACCCGCTCACGGGAAGTACGTATCGGTGAACGACGGGTAGAACTGACTGCGAAAGAGTACGATCTCCTCGAACTCTTTATGCGCCATCCCAATCAGGTCCTCACCCGCGATATTATTTACGACCGGGTATGGAATTACGATTTCGGGGGTGAGAGTAATATCCTCGAAGTGTATGTACGCTATCTGCGGCAAAAACTCGAGGCGAATGGTGAACCGCGTCTGATTCATACAGTGCGTAGTGTGGGTTATATTCTCCGCGAAGAGTAGGCAACAGGTGAACAACCTATCTCAATTCGAGGGGAATGGTCAGTTAGTATTTCAAGTAGGGCAAACGCTCTGTATAACCTCATGTATCGGAGCGACTTGCCATCATGTTGCTGTGAGTACACGGTAACCACTAGCGTTTGGTCAGCAATCCTGTTTTTTTATTCTTCATCTCAACCACCTACGCATCGGGTATTTTAACTAATGACTCCACTGCAAAAACGAGTCGACAAATTTTATCCGAATACCCTCCTCAAAATGGGCAAACCTTAATATAATGCGGGCAACCCAAACTCTCGGAGAGCCGTCATGTTCCGCAAGAACAGCCGTCACCTGCACATCCCTCTCCCCAGCCATGTGGATGAATTGCCTGAGCCGCTGCGCAAACGCTTGCACAACTCTTGGGCGGAAACCTTCTCCCAGCACTTCTTTTGCCGTCTGGATGAAACGCCCTGCGAAGGGTGGTAGGCAGACCTGCCTTCGCGTCCGCATGTGCCAGTCACCGTGCTGGTATCGCTGGAATTTCTCAAAGCAGCCAACGGTTAGACGGATGCAGAATTGGACGATAACGCCTGCTTCGACGTTCTGGTGCGCTATGCCATTGGGTACGTCAGTTGAGCGCGGGGGATGTTGACCTGCGCACCTTGTACTCCTTCCGCGAACGTCTCAGCCGCTATATGCAGGAAACCGGCGTCAATCTCCTTGACTAGGCCTTCGCGCAGGGGACTGACGCTCACATCCATGCCTTTTCGCGCAAGACGGGCAACCAGCGCATGGACAGCACGCTGCTGGCTTCCAACATTCGGCGGATGGGACGCGTGCACCTGCTGGTGACGGTGTTGCAGCGGGTGCATCGTATGGTGGGGGAAGCCGACCAGCGGCACGATGCGGAGTTGTTTGCGCCCGATCTGAAGGGGCATGCCGGGCAATACGTCTATCGCCTGAAGACGGAAGACCTGGCCGAACAGCTTCAGCGCATCGGCACGGACATGCGCCGCCTGGTGAGCGCATTGGAAGCGGAGGATCACACCCACCCGACCTACGCCGTACCGGCGCGGGTGGGCGTGGAACACTGTCGGGTAGTCGCCGAGCGGTTGGAGGGCAAAAAGGGAGACGAATTGAGCGCTTCCCGTCCGCAATCGCCTGACGACCTGGAGGCGGCCTACCGCGCAAAACACGGACAACGTGTGCCGGGGTTCTCCGCCCACCTGAGCCAGCCTGGCGACCCAGACAATCCCGTTCAACTCATGACGCATCCGCACGTTGCACCGGCCAACACTGACGACCCCCAGGTGCTGCTGGAAGCCGCTCCCCGCTTGCAAGCACGCACCGGCTTGCGGGCTGCCATCACAGACGGCGCCTCTGTCAACGAGCAACCCGATGCCTTGCTGCATGCCTTGGGCATCACGCACATTCAGACGGCGCTGCGCGGACGCACTCCCGATGAACATCGTCTGGGCCTGCACGACTTCGCGGGTGCCTGCGCTGCAGACGGTCAACCGCAACAGATGACCTGCCCCAACGGGCACACGGTCGAAGGCACGCACTCGGCAGAGCAGGCCTCCTTCCTGGCCCGCTTCCTGCAAGCGACCTGTCAGAGCTGTCCACTGCGCGAGACATGCCCGGTGACCCCGTACAAGCAACAACCCGACACCCGGTTGCGTTTCGACCAGGCCGCTCTGCGGCGTGCACAACGGCGGAAAATCGCCCAAGCCGACTGTCCCCTCGGACACCATCTGCGTGCCGCTATCGAAGCCATTGTGCGCAGCGTCAGGCATCCTTTTCCGGCAGGCACGTTGCCGGTACGAGGGGTGTTCCGGGCTGCCGGGATGGTGATAGGTTCGGCCACCGTGAGCACCATGCGGCCAATGCACCGTTACCTGCTGGCGTAGCAAAAGGCGGAATGGCCTGGAGGACCGAAAGAACAGAGCAGCCGTCAAGCAGAAAATGCCTTGGCACCGGCGGCAGATATGATTGGTTCGCTTTTCCGGTGCTTCTTCCTTGCCCCTGAGCGGCGTTCCACCTCATGTTTCAGTTGGTAACGTTCAACCTTTTTGCACAAGAGTCGATCTTGGAACGATAGAGACTATGAGATTCTCTTACGGCAAGCGGTAAGACCAAGGTCGTAGTTTCACTCATCACCAAAACAACCTCTTGAAATCATCTGTTTAGAGCCCCATAGGGAGCCGGACTCTAGCTTGACTTATAGTACGCGATAGTGTATAACGGTGCTCATGGAAAACACCATGCGCACAGGGAAAGCCGCAAAACTCCTTGGTGTCTCGGTCAAGACGTTGCAGCGTTGGGAACGCGAAGGAAGGCTGATTCCGGTGGCCCGAACGGACAGCAACCGCCGTCTCTCCCCTGAGACGCAAATCCGTGAGGTCATCGGTTTGCGGCAGGCGAACCATGCGCCAACCACGCTGGTCGCCTCCTGTCGGGTATCGCGTGCAGCACAGAAGCCGGACCTGGCGAATCAGCGCAACGTGCTGGAAGAGGTCGTGGTGGCGACGGGATTGGCGGGGGTCGAGGGTATCGAGGAAGTGGGCGGCGGGTTGAACTTCAAGCGCAAGCGGTTGCTGGCCCGTATGGACGCGATCGGGCGACGGGACGTCACGATGCTGATCCTCGCGCACCGGGACCGCCTCACCCGGTTCGGCGTTGAGTGGTTCGAACATGACGCCAAAACCCATGGCTGCGACGTGCTGGTGCTCACCCAGGAACGGCTGTCTCCCGAACCGGAAATGGTGCAAGACGTGATGACCATCGTGCACGGTTGTTCGTCTCGGCGATACGGTGTGAGGAACGATCGAAAGCAGGTGGATGCAGCGCTGAAACAGGATGCACATGGCGTCAAACAGGCCCAACAATGCAACTAACCCACACGATCGCTCTTTGCCCGACTCCTGAGCAAATCGACTACTTCAAGCGCGCCTGCGGCACGGCGCGGCGCGTCTGGAACTGGGCGCTCAATGAATGGAACAAACAATACGCAGCAGGCGGCAAGCCGAACGCCATGGCGCTCAAAAAGCAGTTCAACGCCATCAAATACACCGACCCACAGTGGCTCGATGAGAACGGACGGCCTTGGTTGCGAGACATTCACCGGGACGCACACGCCCAGCCGTTTGCCCATCTCGCCAAAGCCTGGGAAAGATTCTTCACCGACCTCAAGGCTGGCAAAGAGGCGCACGCACCGCGCTTCAAGAAAAAAGGGCGCTGCCGCGACAGCTTTTACGTAGCCAACGACAAGTTCCGTCTGGACGGCAAGACGATCCGTCTGCCCAAGATCGGCGACGTCGCCATGACCGAGGAACTGCGATTCAAAGGAAAGATACTGGGCGCGACGGTCTCGCGTACGGCGGATCGTTGGTTTGTGGCAATACAGGTCGAAGTGCCTGATGCGCAATGCTATCGGCGTCGCACGGCGCACGATGTCAATGGCATCGACTTGGGCGTTAAGGCTGCCGCAACGATCTCCAACGGCGAAGTCATCGAAGCGCCAAAGCCGCTCAAAGCGGCGCTGCGTCGCCTCAAGATTCGCAGTCGGCGTCTCAGCCGCAAGCTGGAAGCCGCCAAAGAGATGGCGGGGTTTGGACGCCATGCCTGCCTGCCCAAAGGAACGCGCCTGCCGGTCTCGAACAACCGGCAGAAGTCCGCTGCGACATTGGCAAGGCTCTACGCCCGCCTTGCCAATCTCCGAGCGGACGTTACTCATAAGCTCACGACTCGACTCTGCCGCGAAAACCAAGCGTTAGTGATCGAGGATGTAAACGTCAAAGGGATGCTCGCGAACGAGAGACTCGCCCGCGCCATCGCTGACGTTGGCTTTGGTGTGTTCCGCTCGCAGGTGGAATACAAGGCGAAACGCTACGGTACTCATCTCATCATCGCCGATCGTTGGTATCCAAGTAGCCGACTCTGTTTCAAGTGTGGCTGGAAGAACGAGGCGCTGACGTTGAGCGATCGAGAATGGGTGTGTGCGCAATGTGGCGCGCACCATGACCGTGACCTCAACGCAGCGCTGAACCTGAAACGGCTGGCAACCGTAACTGCCCTACCCGTGGCGAGTCCGACCAGTAATGGCGGCGCTACGGCGGGGATGGCCCCCGCCGTAGTCGGGAAAGTCACGCCTGTCAGAGACGACGGTGGTCAACAAGACACGTCGGGGCAGGAAGAGAAGTGTGCGCACTTTTGCGCACTTTCTTGATAGCAGATAAGCAGCCTAACGGCTTGCGCTTCAGCCGCCGCGAAGCGCAGCGGAGCGGCGTCAACTGCAAGCCGGTGTTATGCCGCTTTTATTCAAGTTCACGACTGATATAAAGCGAAAAATCGCCGTCGCTCATAACCTTGTGAAATGATTGCTCCCAAGACTTCCAATACTGGATATGTTCTGATAACGGTAAATACACTGCTTTGTCATCTAAAGAACCTGATAATACAACTTTTTCAGTCATAATTCGTGCAATTTCTGTAAAATAGGCTGATAAATCAGATTTTGAACCAGCGAACTCTTCGTTGCCAACTACCCAGTATTCGGAAAATGGATTCACACCGTCAAAAACAAGACGATAATTTTCGGGACCAAATTCGTAATGGCTTCTGGAAAAATGTTCTAATTCCCTTATCGCTGCATAAGCATTGCCCCTGAAGTAATCTGAGAAGTGGGATGCAGACGGGTATATTTCGGGAACGGTCAGGATGCAAAGTGCTAGCGATTCAGGAAACATATTCTTCAAGAAATAACCAATATCAAGAAATAGTCCACTACCAGTATCACCGCATAACAAAGCAATCACAAATATACGCTCGGGTTGAAACCCACTTCCAAGAAATCTATCAATATTTGCCAATCGCCCGTTCTTGCCTTGCAACAAATCGTAGTACAAACAAACGCACCGAATGCGTCTGTTTAAATTGGGGAATAACAAGGTGCTTGAACGATCATCGCTATATGTTCCTATCTAGACCGGCAAACCTGAGGTGAGAAACTGCTGCTCCAGGCCGCGCACATAGGCGTCCGGATCGCGGCGGAAGCGCAGACCCTGCGCACGGGTGGCGAAGCGTGCCCGCACCGCCTGGCGCACCTCGCGCCAGGCAGCGACATGTGATGGTGCCAACTCAGCGGCCGTCCAGCGCTGCAGCCGGCTGGCGACACTCGTTATCAGGCGCACTGGGCCACGCAACACCGTGTCGGGCGTCCCCCGTTTCCGCCCAGTCGTACGGCGCTCGTGATGACGATGCTGCCCGAAGCACTGCGCCAGTCCATGATTTGTGCGCGGGATGTCCCGATGCGTATCGCAGTGGAACAACCCCGGCGCGTCGCTGCGCGTCCCCTTCAGGACGTGCGTCAGCGCACCTTCCAGCGTGCCACCGTGTCGCTTCCCCAGTCCCATCCGTCGTCGCACCCGCAGGGAGGCGGCCTGCACCCGGTCGGCTGGCACTCCCGCCCCAGTGTTGAGCACCGTCGCCGCCGGCCAGACCCGTGTGTCGGCGCGTCGGATTGGCGCCCACAGCGCGGCGGTCGCGTCCAATGCTCGCTCGACCAGTCGGAGCAGTTTGGTCAGCAGCGGACGCGATCCCCCTTTTGCGCCAGCGCCTGCATACTGCGCTGGATCTGGCTGAGACGCTCCTGCAACCGCCATCCGGGCGCATCGAGCGGGGCTGGCCCATCGTCGCTGAGCGTGCTGCGGATGGCGACCGCATCCCCGCCCACCAGGGTCGCCGCTGGGTTGTCCTGCTCCGCCCCAGCGCGCGCAAGCGGGCGCACTCCGCGCAGGCGCTTCTTCCGCTCCTGCTGCGCATGCCGATCGGCCTC
>NZ_JPIM01000056.1 GCF_000735195.1 Chloroflexus sp. MS-G | reverse complement strand
AAGCCGCGTGGGCATGGTCAATGCGCCAGGTGGAGGGGGACTCGTGCTACGGCACGCACCGGAAACTGAAGGCGCTGAATATGATCTTTGCCGATTCACCATGCTTCAGCCAGCCAAGATTCGTACTACGGCACGAACCTGCTCCCCCGCATCTTTCCCCTTCGCGGATATGGTTGGATGAGATTGAAACGGACTTGACACCCACTCTAACCGATGCCTGTGATGAAGAGCATAATAGTCGAAAAAGACCAACCTTGTGACGATAATGAACACACGCTGTCAGTGCGTGCTGCTCTGTGTTTGCCCTACCGTTTGATGCAGGAAACACCGGACAGGTGAGAGCAACCAATACGGTGACGAACACGATAACGGCGATAATTGGCGATGTGGTCTGGCACGAGTATATCGTAAGGGTTGAGCGAGCAATACGGTATTGGGTACGATTAACTCACACACCAGCCCTGACCTTAGTGCTGTAGCGGTAACAAAAATGCTGCGTAGATACACGGCAAGATCGCACCCTGGCGTTCGCTACACCGCTTACGCACCGGTAGCGAAAGAGACCGTATTTGATGGCATCACCGAAGGGGTAACCGGTAACGCAGGCCCACAGTAGAACAACCGGTTGTCACGCCAGTCGGCCAACCCAATCTCGGTCAACCAGGCAATCACCGTTGAAGCACGGCGTTGAGCTGTTGAGTCGGCAAGTGGGGCAAGCTTTTGCAAGATACGAGCAACATCGTTACGGGTAAGTCCTTCGGGAGCGCCCCGCAAAGCAGCGATCACTGATCGAGTTGGTTCATAGCGGAACAACTGGCGACGTAGCGCAGCACGTTGATCGGCGCGGTTATAGCGGACAAAAGCGAGACCAAATTTGGTGAGCTGGGCTGTTTCAGCCTGTTCGCCGATCTCGATCAGCCCGATAATGCGAGCAGCCTGCATGTAGTAGAGTCCCTGACGCTGACCTTTTGCACCGATGTAGGCACCAATATCTTCAGCCGTCACTCGTCCACGTGCAATTGCTTCAGCTACACGCGCTACATCCCAAAGGAGATCAGCCTGCGGAATATCAACTGAGGTCAGCATCACGTATCCTCCTCTTCCTTGCACGTACCTGCTCGTCGTCTATCATTACCATATCATATTAGAACGTTTGTGTCAATAGGAATTTTCAACATGCTTTCTCTTTCCAGGCAGTGGCGAGGTGAAGAGAGAGGGAGAGAATTGAGGAGTGAGCAGAATTGAAGCAATTCCCAACCCGTCTGCAATGCATGCGACAGCGTACAGCTTCCGGTTCTGACGAACCTCACGTTTCTCGTCTGGCCGATTATGCCCGTCTCTATACCGTTCAGCACGGGTTCAATTCTCCTGGCGGGGTGTTCGTGTGCTCATCCATGGTTTTCAAACATACCAGGTTCATGTTCGTGCAGATGAATGCGATACGCAGTGTATGCACCTTCCGTTCCATACCAGACAGTGCTTCATGCGAAGTGCTGTTTACTATCCATCGGCTCTCGTTGACGATTGCACGCACAGCGATGGTGTTCATACCCCAGGCACTTGAACGCATCTTCACCCGACCCGGAGGGAAATCAGGATGGGGTGATGGAGAGGGGGACGCCTTCTCCAACGGTGGGATGCCAGGAGGAAGGCGATGCGGGGGCATTTCCCCCAGATAATCGCGGGTGATCAACTCGGTCACCGACGATACATCGAAGTTGAGAACGCTAAAAACGCCTCATTTGAAATACACTCCTCCGCTCTCCCTTTTCTTCATTGCCCTTCTCGCTTCTCACGCTCAATTACGGGTATGATACATGTGGCACGAGTACAGTTATAAAATGGAGGCAACAGATGACAGGATATGAGGAATTACCGCTAACGGCGTCACATGAAGTAGCAATTATCGGCGCCGGGCCAATCGGGCTTGAACTGGCAGTCTGTCTTAAACAGGCTGGTGTTGACTATATTCAGTTTGATGCTCATCAGATCGGCTATACTATGACCTGGTGGCCGCGGAATACGAACTTTTTCAGCACCACCGAACGCTTAGCGATTGCCGGTGTACCAATTCAGAATAACCATCAGCAGCGCATTACCGGTGAAGAGTATCTGGCATACTTGCGTTCGGTGGTTGAGTTGTTCGATCTCCATGTCCACACCTACGAGCCGGTTACTGAATTGGTACGTGATCAGGATGGCTTCACGCTGATTACTCGACCAATCAGTGGTGAACGGCGCTATCAGGCTCGAAAAGTCGTACTGGCAATCGGTGATATGCACTATCCGAATCGGCTCGGTATTCCCGGTGAAGATCTACCACACGTAAGCCACTATTTCCATGATCCGCACGAGTATTTTCGCCGTCGGTTGTTGATTATCGGCGGGAAGAATTCGGCGGTTGAGGCAGCACTACGTTGCTGGCGAGCGGGTGTACAGGTAACACTGGCGTATCGACGTGCGCAACTTGATCCCAATCGGGTGAAACACTGGTTGCTGCCAGACTTTATGGCTCAGGTTGAAGCTGGAACAATTCGATTTTTAGCGCAGACAAGCCCGATAGCAATTGATACGGGCGGTGTACTGCTGGCGCATACCGATGACGATGGTCAACCGACGGCTGAACAGTTCTACTATCCGACCGATTTTGTGCTGCTGGCGACCGGCTTTCGTGGCGATCAACGTTTGCTTGAACAGGCAGGCGTCATCTTGCAAGGGCCGAATCGGGTGCCGGTTTATAATCCGGCAACGATGGAAACCAATGTTCCTGGCTTATATCTAGCTGGTACGGTTGCTGCCGGTATTCAGCAACGTTATACCCTCTTTATCGAGAACTGTCACGAACACGCTGGCAAAATTACGCAGGCAATTACCGGACGTTGGCCAGCACGTTTAGGTGATGTAACGAGCCGTAATTACCAGCTTAGCTTCGAGCAGATTGCGGCGAACTGAGTCTTCGGATGCACAGAGCTTTTCAATAGCCGATAGAGGTGGTGCGAGGTGTGAGAAGTGGCGCGATTCCCAACCGCCCCATGCCGCGTCGTTACCGAACATACCTGTCCGTACCCGTAGGTCACCATCCTCCCCTGCTTCGGGAGGAGACTGGGGGAAGGTGAGGAGGGCATGCCTCTCCTTTCCTTGCCCCCGGTGGGAGCAGAGGAGACAGTCTCTACCAGAGATCTCTTGCCAGAATCGATGATTTTGCAGTATAGTATGGGCGTGCGGGGCTGTAGCTCAATGGATAGAGCACCGACCTTCTAAGTCGATGGTTGCGCGTTCGAGTCGCGCCAGCCCCGCCAGTTTCCCCAGTATGTTCGCTCGTGCAGCTACCAGAACCTAGCAGGCTTAGTGTCAGAGGTTGAGTCAGGCTGTTCGTATAACCGCAGCGTGCGCGGAATGAAGATATGCGCATCCGCTTGCGCTCAATCTTGCGTCTCTCCCTCAATATCGAGCAGAGTACGTTCAAACACTCTCGAAACGATAATCCCCACTTCCTACCTCATTCCCCGGCAACAACAGCACCATTGGCAAGCACTGCCAACAACTCGCGTAGCGTAATTCCTTGCAACGTTGGATGTCGTAGCGAACGATCTCCATAGATCGTATAGTAGTTATGCCGACCCTCACGCACGTGCGAGATGTACCCTTCCTCGTGCAGGTCGTGAAGAATTCGTTGCACAGCACGTTCGGTAATGCCGACCATCTGTGCAATTTCTTGAGCCGTGGCCCGCGGATTACGGGTAATACACAGCAGAACATAAGCGTGATTGGTCAGAAACGTCCAACTCATAGAACAATCTTTCTAGGCGCACAAGGCAAACACCTGTTTCATAATGGTATTGTACCAGTGTTTGACCGGCGTGAGAGGGAAACGTTACCCGCAATGTTTTCTGTCTTTATCCATTACGGCAACGGGGTAAAGTGCGCACGCCATTCACGGATGATCTGAAGGTAGAAATCGGGGGGAAGGGAACGACCCTCACGGTCGGTATAGGCTGCCAGCGCAACAGCGGTATTTTCTGGCCACTCATTCCACGTCTCGATCAACACCAGATCGGTATCGCGGGGAATAGCCGCCAGGCTGGTACGCAGGAATGCTCCGGGTTCCACCGACCCACCGCCTGGTGGCTCATCGCGTGGTTGAATGCGCGGCTCGCGTACTCCCGGAATGCGTGAATTGTCGAAACCAGGGCCAACACTGCTTACCTTGAACCCACGCAACTCACCAGTGTACGGCCCCAGCAGAGCCGTCCCCCAACGATAGACACCATCAGCTACTTGTGCACTATCCGGTAAACCAGATGGCGGTGCTAATGCCTGGGGATTCAGCCAGGTCTCTTCCAGAATCAGCCAGGGTTCAACGCCAAAATCGGCCCGAAATGCATCCTTCACCGCTCGCCACAAGGTACCACTCAGCTCCAGATTATCACAGCACAGAGCAGTGTAAGTAATAATGATGGGTCGTCCATTGATAGTGGCCCACATCTCGCGTGGTACCCGGTTGAAGAAATCGCGAATGTGCAGGTTGTAGAAGAAATAACCGCTCCGCGGATCACGCAAGGGGAGACGTGGAACATCAGGCCCAAAACGGTACCCTTGGCCAAGGAACTCTTGATACATTCCCTGTTGGGCGGTGGTATCGAGAAACATCCCGATTGCCAGAGGTTGTTCAAGCACACCGTTGGCCTGCACCAGGAGATCAAGCCGATCATTGCGAAACCACGGATGCGGATGATCGCCCCAGCTCACCGGAAAGACCATATCAATACCGGTTGCTGCCATTGTCCGCAGCTCTTGCTCGTACCAGTCGTAGTTATACGAAGAGTAACTGAAGCCATCACGTGGATCAGGATCGCCGGGAAGTGGTGTCAACCATCCCGGTGGGACGGCAAGTAGTTGCCTCGCATCACATTCTTGCTGTGGACAGTTATACCAGTAGAAGAAGAAGGTGCCGAGAGGCGGTTCACGGCGCAGAGTCTGTGCCGTCTGAGCAGGGGCGGTAGCTGTTGGGATAACTGGGGTCGGAGACGAGGGTATGATCGTCGGTGTAGGGGGTAATGTGGGTGTTGCCCGACCTGTCGGTGATGGCAACACCGGTACTGGCGTCTCAGCAGGAACCGCAGATGGTGACGGATCAACCACCTGGAGCGGACTACAGGCTACCAGGATGGTGAACAGTAAAACGACAGCAAGCCAATACGTTATGATGCCGATTGAAAAACCACTGCGCTGCTTCATACACCAGCAGTATAGCACATCCGAATCGGTGAGGGAAAGAAAAATAGCGTGGGAATAGTTTCCCACGCTACCAACTGTTCAGATAACTGGTTTACTTCGCCGGCGCCATCTTATCGATCATCTTAGACATACCCTCGTCATCGGTAATCGGGTTGCGCAGATTGTCTACTAGGTCCTGAATCTCTTTCGATGGTTCCTTCGTGAGCAAGCTCACCACCACAATCAAGATAATCGCCACTGGCAGACCAAAGATACCGGCGCCGAGATGTGAGATGCCAAGGACATTGAACGCTGGATTGACGTAGTTATTCGCCATGTAGAAGAGTGTAACGGCCAGACCACCGATCATTCCAGCAATGGCACCGGGGCCATTCGCACGCTTCCAGAAGATACCGAGCAACACGACCGGGAAGAATGTCGAGGCAGCCATCGAGAAGGCCCAGGCCACCATTTGGGCGATTAGGGCGAGGCGTGGCATTGCCAGGAGTGCAGCAATAACAGCAGCTACCACAATCATCGACTTACCCAGCACGATACGAGTGTTGAGGCTGGCCTTGGGGTTAATCGTGCGGAAGTAGATGTCGTGGGCAATCGCCGATGCAATCACCACGAGCAGACCGTCAGCTGTGCTGAGTGCTGCTGCCAGACCACCCGCTGCGATCATCGCGCCGATCGTGAAGGGGAGACCAGCAATATCCGGGGTCGAGAGCACGACCAGGTCGCCATCGATTCCATCAGCCGCAGCGCGGCCCAACTCGTTAAGCTGCAAGATGCCATCGACCCGTGCCTTCGTTACCACCGTACCAGAAATCTCACCAGCGCGACCCTTGCCCTCACCGATGTCCTCCCATTCTCCAAGATCGATCTTGCCATTGCCGTTCGCATCCTCAACGACCAGTGATTTGGCATTGATTAAGTTCTTCACCCAGCCCGGTTCTTTACCGATCTCAACTCCATCGAGAACCTTCAGGTCACGAATCACGATCAGACCGTTGCTAGCCCAAGTCTTCGTCCAACCGGGCAACTCACTGATCTGCTTACCGACCACATTTTCCAGAATTTGCCAGCGCGAGAAGGCAGCGTAGGCAGGCGCAGTAAAGTACAAGAGGAAGATGAAGAAGAGCGACCAACCAACGCTCATTCGGCTCTCACGAACGCTCGGCACAGTGTAGAAACGAATGAGGATATGTGGCAGACCGGCAGTCCCCAGCATGAGACAGGCCATCAGCGCGAGGAAGTTCCAGGGTGTACCACGCCAGTCACCCAACTCCGGCTTCTTAGGGTCTGGAATTGTTTGTGCAGCCGGTGGGGTCAGATTCAGCCCGAACTGTGTGTTGAGCTGCTTAACAGCATCGACTGCGGCAGCGTTGCTAAGGCCCTCGTTAAAGGGTGGAATATAACCACTGGTAATAAATTTCCCAGGGACTACTGGTGACTCGGTCTTCTTCGACAAACCCTGCTGAACTTCCAGCTCTTGAATCCGCTGAAGGGCCTGACCATAGCTCAACTGCGGAATCGGGAAACCAGTAAGCTGAATTGACAGAGCCGTTACCGGAATCAGGTATGCGGTGATCAGAATGATATATTGAGCTACCTGCGTCCAAGTTACAGCCTTCATTCCACCCAGGAACGAACAGACCAACACCCCCGACAGCCCAAGAATGACACCGATGGTGTAGTCAACGCCAACAAAGCGCTGCATGATGAGACCGACACCAACTACCTGTGCCGTAACGTAGGTCAGTGAAACAATGATCGCGCAGATGGCCGCTACAACCCGTGCCGTATTACCACCGAAGCGAGCACCAACGAAGTCAGGTATTGTGTACTGACCGAACTTGCGCAGATACGGCGCGAAGAGCAGCGCCAGCAGCACGTAGCCGCCCGTCCAGCCCATAATGTAGGCCAGACCATCGTAGCCGAGTAGCCAGAGAGTACCGGCCATCGAAATAAACGATGCCGCGCTCATCCAGTCGGCGCCGGTGGCCATGCCGTTGAAGACAGCCGGCACATTACGCCCAGCAACGTAGTATTCATCGAGCAGCTTGGTTCGCGAGAGAATACCAATCGTCGCGTAGAGGGCCATCGTTAGCAACAGGAAAATCCAGCCAATAATTTGGGTGGGTAAGCCGGCCAATACCTCCAGCAGCAACATTAGCAGGCTAAAGCCGATAAAACCAATCGTAAAGTAACCGTAGTAGCGTGCTAACCGGTTACGAAAAACGCTCTGGCTCTGAGCTGAAGCAGACATCAGTTCTCCTCCTTTGAAGATGAAAAGACTTTATTAGCGGTCACGATCACTCAAACCGTACTTGGCATCCAACTTGTTCATTGCGTAAGCGTAGTAGAAAATTTCGACGACGAAGACAATGAGCGATCCCTGACTGCCCATGTAGTAGCCGAGCGGAAAACCGGCAATGACGATGTTATTCAATGCTTCGACGAACAGGACTGGCACATACGAAACGGCAAACCAGATCACTAACAGAATGGTGATCAGGCGCAGATTCTCTTGCCAGTACCGACGGTTGCGCTCCGCCACCGGGAGCTTCGTTAGATCCGACATAGGACCTCCTTTAACGTGCTACACTGCTGCTTCCAGACGATGCACTCCGACCATTCCTGACCATACCAGTACTACTCACAAACCTGGTGAGAGGTGCCACATTCCATGGTTGGCAACAACAGTGCACTGGCTGGTATACAACATGCCGGTTATGCATCTCATATCGCGGTGAGATGATTGTAGCAATCCTTTTTCAGCACAGGTTAAGTTTTTTGTAAAGTTTTGGTAAATTATCCCTTGGTTTCAAGTGGAAAACCTCACAAGTAACGGGAGGAAGGGATGAAGGTGCTATAATCAGCAGGCGTGAGCATACAGTGCCTCATAAGATGCAACAGGACAAATGAGCAGAAAGGACATACAGCAATGACCAAAGGATCGGTTAGCCAGTTCATTCGTCATCATTTTCGGCATTTCAATGCGGCTGCATTAGTTGACGCCGCCGAGGCGTATCGCCGTCATCTCGATCAGGGTGGAAAGATGATGATTACCCTGGCCGGTGCAATGAGCACTGCCGAACTCGGCCTTTCCCTGGCCGAGATGATCCGGCAGAACAAAGTACATGCGATTTCCTGCACCGGCGCCAATCTGGAAGAGGATATTTTCAATCTGATCGCCCACGACTTCTACGAGCGAGTGCCCCATTATCGCGACCTGAGTCCGCAGCAAGAACAAGAGCTGCTGGAACGCCATATGAATCGAGTGACCGATACCTGCATTCCTGAAGAAGAAGCGTTGCGGCGCCTCGAAAAAGCCCTGCTCGATGAGTGGACGCAGGCCGATCGAACCGGTGAACGCTTCTTCCCGCACGAGTTTATCTATCGCATCTTGCGCACCGGTAAACTCGAACAGTATTACCAGATTGATCCACGCGACTCGTGGGTGTATGCCGCAATGGAGCGGAACCTACCAATTTACGTTCCGGGATGGGAAGACTCGACAACCGGGAATATGTATGCTGCTCATTGTATTACCGGCGAAATCAAGAATGTCCACACAGTACGTACCGGTATCGAGTATATGATCGATCTGGCCGACTGGTACACCCGCACTTCGGCAGAAGCCTCAATTGGCTTTTTCCAGATTGGGGGCGGTATTGCTGGTGATTTTCCGATTTGTGTAGTGCCAATGTTACATCAAGATTTAGGACGCGACGGTGTTCCAGTCTGGGGGTATTTCTGCCAGATCAGTGATTCAACCACGAGCTACGGTTCATATTCAGGTGCTGTACCAAATGAGAAGATTACCTGGGGGAAACTGGCAGTGGATACGCCTAAATTTGTCATCGAATCAGATGCAACTATCGTGGCACCACTGATCTTTGCGCTGGTGCTGGGTTGGTAACGTTGCGCTATTCCATGTTTGTTCACCACACAAGGTAACTTCCTTCCCTTTCCTCGTCAAATACGCCATCTGGGGCGGGTTTTACGCTCGCCCCCACCGCTACGGTGACTGGCATAACCGGCACGAAGCGTCATGTTGTTCCTTTGTCGAGTGCAATCGATCAGGTCCGAGACGACTGTGGAGTGGAAGCAGGAAACCGTTGCCCCGCACTTCCACTCCAAACGACTATAAACTCACCGCCACTTCTCCGACGTTCCCCCGACTATGTTATGCTACTCTTACCTGCATAGAGAATACCTATGGCAAGCGAACCATTACTGCTTATAACTGGACTCCTCCTGGCGATCAGCGTCGCCGCAACACGAGCATCAAACCGGTTTGGTGTCCCAGCCCTCATCTTGTTTATGGCTGTTGGGATGCTGGCCGGTTCAGATGGACCGGGCGGCATCGTTTTTACCGATGCCGCACTGGCTCAGCTTATTGGTGTGGTGGCACTTGTCTATATCCTTTTTTCAGGAGGATTAGACACGGACTGGAAGATCATCAAACCGGTCCTCACTGAAGGATTAATTCTTGCCAACGTTGGGGTATTGGTCAGTACGCTCATCGCTGCGATTGGTGCGCACTTTATTCTTGGCTTCGACTGGCCGCTTGCTCTGCTCTTAGGAGCGATTATCTCCTCTACCGATGCGGCTGCGGTTTTTAACGTCATGCGTTCACGCGGTATTCATCTCAAACACCGACTCGAACCGTTGATCGAACTCGAGTCGGGGAGTAATGACCCTATCGCGGTGTTTCTCACCATCGGCCTGACCCAACTGCTGATGAACCCTGAATCATCACTGCTAACACTAATCCCTCTGTTCATTATTCAGATGGTGTTAGGTACAGCCGGCGGATACGCATGCGGTCGAATCATGATCTGGATTATCAACCGCATTCGCTTACAACAAGAAGGGCTGTACGTTGTGCTGACGATGGCGCTAACGCTCCTTACTTACGGCTTTACAGCCATTATTGGCGGTAACGGCTTCCTGGCAGTTTATCTGGCCGGGATCATGCTGGGCAATGCGAACATTGTTCACAAACGTTCTATTCTGCGTTTTCATGACGGAATTGCATGGCTCTGCCAGATTGCCATGTTCCTGGTTCTAGGTCTGCTCGTCTTTCCATCACAACTACCGGCGATTGCCGGGCAAGGCCTGGCTATGGCGCTCTGGCTCGTCTTTGTCGCTCGACCGATCTCGGTGATCATCGCGATAGGCTGGTGGCGGCGCTCGCTTTCCCAACTCCTTGTGATCGCCTGGGCCGGATTGCGCGGTGCAGTACCCATTGTGCTGGCAACCTTTCCTCTCCTGGCCGGGGTACCCGATGCACCACTCCTCTTCAATCTCGTCTTTTTCATCGTGCTCATATCGGTGCTCCTTCAAGGGATTTCGATCCGCTGGGTGGCTCGTCGCCTCGGTGTGATGACCACACAAGCCGAAAGCGTTGACAGTCATCTCTTCGTTCCCGAAGTAAGTGGTGCTAGCCAAATCCTTGAAGCGTACATCCCTCCCGACTCAGAACTGGTCGGTAAATCGCTGATCGACGCCGATCTTCCGCGCGGTCTGCTCGTTGTTCAGATTCAACGTGACGAAGGCTACATCATTCCCAACGGAAACACTGTCTTTGCCCCCCATGATCGGCTTGTACTGCTCGTTGCTCCCACCGCATTACCGGCAGTAACCAGACTCTGCGCCAGTTGCAGTTTGCAGCCACTCAGTCCGTTTCAGATCGGTGCTCAGGGTCAGGTTGAGTCGCGAACGGTTGCGCAAGCGGAAACGAGGAACAAATCCACTGAAATGTAGCACAAACGAGTATAATACCTGCGAACCGTCATCGTACAGAGGAGAACATTCCTATGCAGAAAATTACGGAACGCAGCGCAATTCCTGATCGCTACAAATGGGATCCATACAGTATCTTTCCCTCACAGGCAGCGTGGGAGGCAGCAATAGATGAAACCGATGCAATGATTGCAACCGCCGCTCAGTTTCGCGGTCGGTTGCGAGAAGGTCCGCACGTGATCAACGAGTTCCTGGGGTTGAGTGAAGCCATTCTCCGCAATGTTGGTCAGATCACAGTGTTTGCCACAATGTTCTATGCCGTCGATACCAACGACCGCGAAGCAAGTGCGATGCGTGATCGTGCCATTGGGTTGCAGGCCCGTGCTAGCGCAGCGTTGGCATTTGGCGAACCGGAGCTGCTGGCAATAGGTGGTGAACAACTGCTGGCGTGGGCCGAGCGTGATGAACACCTGGCAACCTATACCCATTATTTCGAGCGGCTGATCGCCCGTGCAGCACATATTCGTTCGGCTGAGATTGAAGAGCTATTAGGGCAGGTACGTGATCCATTTGCAGCAGCCAGTGCGATCCATGGAGTGCTGGCCAATGCAGAATTGCATTTCCCGCCCGCCCGTGATAGCCAGGGCGTAGCCCATGAAATTACGCAGGGAACGATTAATGCGCTGATTACGCATCCCGACCGAACCCTCCGTAAGAATGCCTGGGAAGGCTATGCCGATGCTCATATTGCCGTTGAGAATACGATGGCCCAATGTCTGGCCGCCGGGGTCAAACAGAACGTGTTTATCGCCCGTGCACGACGGTACGCTTCGGCATTGGAAGCAGCGTTAAAGCCGAACTTTATTCCGTTGGAAGTTTTCCACAATTTGATCGCTACCTTTGAACGCCATTTACCGGTCTGGCATCGCTACTGGCGCGTGCGTCGGGCCGCGCTTGGCATTGACGAGTTACACGTCTACGATACTAAAGCACCGCTGGCTACACCTCTGGTCGTACCCTACGAGCAGGCAATTGAGTGGATTTGCGAAGGGATGGCACCTCTTGGCGCTGAATACGTGCAGATCATGCGGCGTGGTCTACAGGAACAGCGCTGGGTTGATGTCTATCCGAACCGTGGCAAACGTGCCGGTGCTTTCTCAACCGGTGCGCCTGGTACGCATCCATTTATTATGATGTCATACAACGATGACATCTTTAGCCTGAGTACCCTCGCCCACGAATTGGGTCATTCGATGCATTCGTACTACACGCGCCGTACCCAGCCCGTCATCTATACGAACTATGGACTCTTTCTGGCCGAAGTCGCCTCGAACTTCAATCAGGCGCTGGTGCGAGACTATCTGTTCAAGACGCTCTCCGACCGCAACGCGCAGATCGCCATTATCGAGGAGGCGATGGCGAACTTCCATCGCTACTTCTTCGTTATGCCGACACTGGCACGCTTTGAGCTGATCATTCATCAGCGCGCCGAACGTGGACAGCCGTTAACCGCTGCAATTTTCAACGAACTGATGGCCGATCTCTTTGCCGAGGGATACGGATCAGAGGTCGTTGTTGATCGGGGGCGGGTTGGCAATACGTGGGCTCAATTTTCAACCCATTTGTACTCCAATTTCTACGTATACCAGTACGCAACCGGTATCGCCGGCGCTCATGCCCTGGCAGCCCCCATTCTTGCCGGCGAGGCCGGAGCAGCTGAGCGCTACATTAACGAATTTTTGAAGGCGGGCGGATCGCGCTTCCCCTTAGAGGTTCTACGCCGGGCCGGGGTTGATCTAGCTTCTCCTGAACCGATTGAACGTACCTTTGCCATAATGGCCTCGTACATTGATCGATTGGAAGCGTTGGTGAAAGCGGAGGAGTAGGAAACGGTACGCTGACTCAAAGGAGATACGTATGCGATGGTCAATCAGGAGCGTACAGTTGGTCTCTCGCCGACGATTCAATCTGCTCCTCCTCTGTCTGGCAGGATTGATTGCGTTGTTCATTCCTGCGGTATCTGCCCAACCACCCTATCGTATCCACCTGCCATTAGTCGTGCGACCGGCCCAGAATCCGTTGCTAAGCGGAGAGGCTACGTACTATCTCGAAGCTGATGGGAGTGGAAGTTGCCTGTTTGACCCGATCCCTGGCGATCGTATGGTAGCCGCAATTAGTTACCTTAATTATGGCAATGCTGACTATTGTGGAGCGTATGTCGAAGTTTTCGGGCCCCAAGGGAGCGTCATTGTGCGGATTGTCGATATGTGTCCGGATAATCCGGGATGTGGCTTAAACCATCTTGATCTCAGCCCAGAAGCATTTGATCGCATTGCCCCAAGGGCCTGGGGGCGCGTACCAATTACCTGGCGTGTCATCAGTCCAATGCTCAGCGGGCCGGTGCAGTTTCACCTCAAAGCTGGGAGTAATCCATGGTGGTTGGCATTTCAGGTACGTAACCATCGCAATCCAATTGCTCAACTGGAATATCTGACTCCGCAGAATCAATGGGTACAGCTCAGTCGTACCACATACAATTACTTTATTCGCGAATGCAAGTGCGCGAATGGTGAGACTGGTCCCTTTACGTTGCGCATTACCGATATTTACGGGAATGTGCTGACTGAAATTGTACAATTTACTACTCTTTCACGGAATAGTAATTCTCCGGGTGAATTAGTGAATGGAAGCGGCCAGTTTCCTTACGGGCCGTAGCCTGATCAGACAGAGAAGGGGGCGAACAAAAGAGATTGGCTGCAAGCACTTATTGCAGCCCTGATAGCCCGGCAATCGCCTGGAAATGCTAAATACGCCGACGCCTTAGAGCACGTGGCCTCACCCCTTGCAGGATGAGGCCAGGAAGAGAATGAACAAACCTCAGACGAATTCAAACCGTTCCAGCTCGCTACGCCGGAACGAAGCGAAGACAGACAGATCGCGAATTGTGCGCTGGATCAAATCGCGCTCAATGGGATCGTTGTAGCTGCGAACCAGACGGCGAATAGCTTCGTGCCATTCAGGTGGTGGTGTGTAGCGATACACAGGTTGTCCGGCGGCTACATTTGCGACCGTCAAAAAACCGGCCGCGGTCAGATCTTCTAAGGCTTGCTGTACACTCCATATATCGCGAAAGAGCCGCTCGGCAATCGCCGCTGCCGTAAGCTCGGTGCGCGGATGATCGTGAAACATAAGGAGCAAGTGTAGCTTCGTCGGCGTATCGAGTACATGCTCAAGCAGACGTTGGACGAGAGGATCGATCATAGCGTTGCTCCTTCCTCGGTGATCGACCATGATCACGCGATGAGATTCCTGATAAACGACTCCTACGTCGTGGGAGGAGCATGGAACGGGGCGCAAATGAAAAATGTTTCAGGTATCACAGGCAATTATACATCATTCTTTGATAAAATGCCATACCTTTGCCGACTTTTTTCACAACTTCAATGAACGAATCGCAACCAATATTGTTGTTTATGCAACCGTTTTGGGGCGAGTATAATGTAGGTGACTGTGTTCTATTGTCAGGAGGTTGTCAATGTCTACCATTCCCGTTGCAGTGCTTGGCGCCACCGGCGCAGTGGGCCAGCGCTTTATTCAATTGCTTGAGGGACATCCGCTCTTTCGTGTGGTTGCATTAACCGGTAGCGAGCGTAGTGCCGGTAAGAAGTATCGCGAGGTGTGCCGATGGGTCCTCGATACCCCGATGCCCGCCGCAGTAGCCGATCTGACGGTCCTCGATGCCGACGCCGATGTACCGGCACAGTTGGTCTTTTCTGCCCTACCTAGTACAGTAGCCGGCCCAATCGAACAACGGTTGGCTGCCGCCGGACATATCGTCTGCTCAAATGCTTCTAACCATCGGATGGAGCCAGATGTACCGTTAGTGATACCAGAAGTGAATCCTGACCATCTGGCGTTGATTACCGTTCAGCGCCGACGGCGGGGATGGTCAGGTGCAATTGTCACCAATCCTAACTGTACTTCAACCCCGGCAACAATGGTGCTCAAACCATTGCTCGACACCTTTGGGGTGCGGCGAATGTTGTTGGTCAGCATGCAGGCACTCTCTGGCGCCGGGTATCCGGGTGTACCCAGTTACGATATTGTCGATAATGTCATTCCATTTATCGGTGGGGAAGAACCAAAACTCGAAGTTGAACCACAAAAGATGCTTGGTCAGTTGCGCGATGAGACCATCGTCCCTGCTAGCTTTACAACCTCGGCCCACTGCAACCGGGTGCCAGTCCTTGAAGGTCATCTCGTGTGTCTCTCGATAGAGCTTGAGCGGAAAGCCAGTTCAGACGAGATAGCGACTGTCTTGAGTAATTTCCGTGGGCTGCCCCAAGAGCTACGTCTGCCTACTGCACCTGAACAACCAATCATTGTTCGCAACGAACCGGATCGTCCTCAACCACGACGTGACCGCGATGCCGGTCGGGGAATGGCAACAGTCGTAGGACGGATTCGCCCCTGTTCGTTATTCGATATCAAGTTGATTGCCCTCAGCCACAATACCATCCGTGGTGCTGCTGGGGCTTCCATCTTAAACGCTGAATTGATGCATGCACAGGGGTGGCTGGCATGAATACGTGGGCAACAATTGCTGACCTTACCGATGATCGAGTGATCTATCGCGATCTGCAACCATGCGATACCAGTCTACCCGGTCTGACAACACTGCGTGCCATTTTAGGGCTACCGGCCAACGCCATCCCCCGCAAACGCGATGCGGCGTATGCTCAGGTGATGCTGTCCTTAGTGCAAGCTGCACAGGCTTTACGCAATGGCCCACCGATCACGACAGTGGTTGTGATCGGTGATACCGAGAATGATCGCCTCTTGACGGTACATCTCCAGGCGATTGGTACGATCACTACGTATGGATTTATAGGTGCTGATCGACCGGTCGCACCGGCATCATTAACCTGGGATGGTGTGGTTGCGAATGCTACCCGTTGGGCGCTTGTTCATGAATGGGCAGCAGCATTGACCAACCAAGGGATCGTCTGGCCGCAAACAGCCGTCCTTATCGACATCGATAAGACCCTTTTGGGGCCACGTGGACGTTCCGATGGTGCAATTGACGATGCTCGAGCAGAGGCTGCCTTGCGCGTGGCAACTGATCTGTTGGGTGAGCGGGTTGATCGCAGTGTCTTTCGCCAGCATTACACCGAATTATGTCGGCGCGAATGGCATGCGATTACACTCGATAATCAAGACTACACCGTTGCAATGGCACTCTTTGCAACGGTTGAGGTTTTTGATCTGCCAGCGATTGAGGTGCAACTAGAAGCCGGTTTGTCACCAACCCTGCTTGAGTTATTAATTGCTGCACAGCAGGTTCCGGTAGAATTGCAGGCATTGCGCCAGCAACTAATTGAACGGATCGAAGCAGGTGATCCGACACCGTTTACGCAGTTCCGCCGTGCCGAGCTGGAAACGACGGCAGCTCGTATGGCCGACGGACGGCTAACCCTGAGTAACGAGCTTTTTACATTGGGCCGACGGTTGCAAGCGCAGAGGGCATTGATCCTGGCTGCATCTGATAAGCCGGCAGAGTCGGCATTACCAACTCCTGAACAACAGGCAGCCGGGTTCCTGCCCTTACACCGTACACCGGCTATGCTTGACTGAGTCAGATAGACAAGAGATGGGTGAGGAGAGGACACTGCCCTCACCCATTAGCTTACGAATCGTGCCAAAACTCACAACCCAAACGCATCGAGCATATACCGCAAATGCTCTATTGGAATAGGCTTGAGCAGAAACATATTAGCGCCTGCATTCAATGCGTATGGCTCAACCACCGGATCAGCCGAAATCATCACGATGGGCATGGTGTACCCTTCCTGACGTAATGTGAATGTCATGTCAATGCCGTCCATTTTCGGCATATGATAGTCGGTGATGATCAGATCATATTGATGACGACGAGCCAGTTTTAAGCCATCGGCGCCATGATTCGCCGTATCAATTTTCACACTGCGCCGCAATGCCTTCATTGCGTTTTGCAAGAAAGAACGCACGTTAGCTTCGTCTTCTACGATGAGGATGCGCATAGGTTCTCTCATTGACACTATTCCCAATACTACTTCATGAAACGATGCGATACAGCGAATTTCCTCATACTCTTGAATGTTTAAGTGTCATTACTAAGCTGTAATCTCCTGAAATGTGTTAAGATCGACTCTGGCGGCAGGATAGAGGAGGTTAGCATGCAGCAACGACAACGGCTTGGGGTTGTCACCGGTGGCTCGCTTCAGGAAGGATTGACAGTACGACTCGATGCCGGAACATCGGTCGAAGATATGCGGGTCGGGAAGTTTGTTGTCGTACAAGGGCAACGGTTCACCTTTTTTTCGATGGTGACCGATGTGCGTCTTGGGGCAACTACTCCCAAAGTCACGCTCGATCCGCCACCGGCCGATGAGTTTTTTACTAGTGTTCTGACAGGAACAACCACGTATGGCGAGTTGAAACTCGATCTTCGTTTGATGCTGCCACTCGATGGGAGTGCTGATCTGCTGCCGGTGAGAACGGTACCACACCACTTCGCCCCCCTGTACGAAGCCAATGAAGCCGATTTCACCCAGGTTTTCGGTCGTGAAGAGGGCAGTCATTTCATGATCGGAACACCGCTCGATATGGCCGTACCGGTTTGTATTGACCTGAACCGATTGGTTGAACGCTCAAACGGTGTCTTCGGGAAGAGTGGTACTGGGAAGAGCTTTCTCACCCGTCTGCTCTTGTGCGGCATCATCCTGAGCGATGTAGCCTCTAATTTAGTATTCGACATGCACAACGAATACGGATGGACTGCTCGTTCAGAGGGAAGCTCCTTTGTGAAGGGGTTGCGGCAACTCTTTGGGAGTAAGGTGGTGGTGTACAGCCTTGCCGGTAGCACAGACCGCCATCATCCTATCGATGGCGAGATCGCTATTGGTTACGATCAGATTGAACCAGAAGATGTGCTTTTATTGAGTGAGGAACTCAATCTGAACCCAACTGCCGCCGAGACGGCTGAATTGCTGGTTGACACATACGGTCAACAATGGTTAGCCGAACTCTGGGATATGGATCAAGACACCCTTAAGGGATTTGCTGAAGAGAAAAGCGCCAGTCTGGCCTCACTCAACGCATTGAAGCGGAAGACGTTACAACTCAAACGGCTCGGTTTCGTAAAACCACACGCGGATCTCGCGACTGTTGATCTGTTAATCAATGCCTTGATGAGCGGTCGACACGTCGTGTTAAGTTTTGGTCGCTACGATGATCCGCTGGCATATATGCTGGTTGCCAACGTTCTGACCCGTCGCATCCATCAACGCTGGCGGGAACAAACAGAACGCTATCTGCAAACGAAAAACGAATCCGATCGGCCACGTCCGCTGATGATCACCATTGAAGAAGCGCACAAATTTCTTAACCCGCACCTGGCGCGGCAGACGATTTTCGGCACCATTGCACGTGAAATGCGTAAATACAGTGTTACCCTGCTGGTCGTTGATCAGCGCCCATCATCCATTGATAGCGAAGTGCTGAGTCAGCTCGGAACCCGCATCACAGCGCTGTTAAGCGACGAGCAAGACATCGATGCCGTGTTTACCGGTGTTGGTGGCAGCAACCGACTCCGTGCCGTGCTCGCTAACCTCGATACCCGCCAACAAGCGCTCGTGCTAGGCCATGCCGTACCGATGCCGGTTGTCGTGCAAACGCGATCCTACGATGAGGAATTTTACCGCTTCGTTGAACAACGAACCCGGCGTGTCGCTTCACTCGTTCAAGCTCAGCAGGAAGTTGACGAGCTGTTTCCTGACTAGCTGCGAACAAGCTTTTGCCCATCACGCTCAACCTCCTACCTGGCCGCTGAGAACCTCATTTCCTCTCCTACGAAAAACGAGAAAGATGAGGTAAGTGTTCGCCAGTAAACAACCTTGCCGACCAACCTCTCACCTCTTCGACAACGGACGAGGAAGGAAGAAGAATGCGTGGCGGCATTTCTTCCTTCTCGCTTCTCTTTCAGCTAATGCTATAATGATCCCTAACCCCATACCGTGAACAAACAAGGAGCGATGTATGCCCCGTACTGAGCCAACTCCCGCGCTCATTAGCGCCACTGAAGAGGTGCAAAAGCGCGTGCTCTGGCTGGCGACATTGATGATCCATCATGCAAATCATGTGCGTCCTAATCACGATGGTGTGAAGGTCGGTGGTCATCAAGCCTCATCTGCGTCGATGGTAACGATTGTAACAACGCTGTATCTCCACTATCTACGTCCCGGCGATCGCGTTGCGGTCAAACCGCACGCTTCACCGGTGTATCACGCACTACAATATTTGCTCGGTCGATTAGATGCTCGTTATCTGACCCAACTCCGTGCATTCGGGGGTCTACAGGCCTACCCTTCACGGACAAAAGACCCCGATTCGCCCGATTTTTCAACCGGATCGGTTGGCCTTGGGGCCGTTGCCCCGGCATTTGCCGCGCTTAGTGCGCACTACGTGGCAGCTCACTTTGGCAGACCCGCTACGCAACGCTTTGTTGCTTTGGTTGGTGATGCCGAACTTGATGAAGGGAATGTTTGGGAGGCTGTGCTCGATCCGGCACTCAGTGAACTCGATAATCTGCTGTGGATTGTTGATCTCAACCGCCAGAGCCTTGATCGTGTAGTACCTGGTATTCGTGCGACTCATCTCAAGCGTCTGTTTGCCGATAGTGGCTGGCGAGTATTGGAAGCGAAATACGGATGTCGCCTGCAAACGCTCTTTGCCCAACCTGATGGCGATCTCCTACGCGCACGCATCGACGAGATGAGTAACGAAGAATATCAGGCCCTGATCCGTCTACCGGGAGCCGAGCTACGTCCCCGGTTGATCAACGGCGACAAACGGCTCGCTCGTTTGCTCGATCAAGTACCCGATGCAGAGCTACCGGCAACACTGGCTAATCTTGGCGGTCACGATGTGACTGAACTGCTCAAGACATTCGCTGCCGCCGATGCTGAACCACGTCGGCCAACTATCATCTTTGCGTACACCATCAAAGGCTGGGGACTTCCCATTGCCGGTCATCCGCTCAACCACTCAATGCTCCTTAGCCCTGAACAAATCGAGACATTGCGCGAACAGTTTGGGATTCCACCCGGCCACGAATGGGATCGTCTCCCACCCGATTCACCTGGCGGAAGGCTGTGTGCCGAAGTCGCACACCGACTCTACGGTGTACCACCACAACCAAAGCCAACGCCGACGATCCCGTTGCCCGATGAAATTACGGTACCGACGAGTGGTATGATCAGTACCCAAGACACATTTGGACGCTTCCTGGTGCGCATCGCCGATCTCCCCGGCTTACGTGAGCGCATTGTTACCGCTTCTCCCGATGTATCGGTTTCAACCAATCTGGCCGGCTGGATCAACAAGACCGGTGTTTTTGCCCGTCGCGAAGAGCCGGATTTTGAAACTGAAGCCTACCGGATATTGCGTTGGCGACGTTGGCCAGGTGGACAGCACATCGAGTTAGGCATTTCTGAGATGAATCTCTTTATGTTGTTGGGGATGTTCGGGCTTGCCCACGATCTGATCGGCGAACCACTCATTCCCATCGGCACCGTCTATGACCCGTTTGTCTGTCGGGGGCTTGATGCCTTCATCTATGGTCTCTATTCAGGTGCTCGCTTTATCGTTGTTGGTACACCAAGTGGAATCACGCTCGCCCCTGAAGGTGGTGCACACCAATCCTCAGTAACAGCTTCATTAGGCATAGAACTACCGCAACTAACCAGTTTTGAACCATGTTTTGCCCTGGAAACCGCATGGCTCTTGCGCGAAGCCATCCGTCTATGTATCGATCCGCAAGGCTCGGCCAGCTACCTGCGTCTCTCAACCCGACCAATTGATCAGAACCTGCTGCAACCAGCCCTTGACCGGCTCGGCGCTACCGAATTACACCGACAGGTCCTCTTGGGTGGGTATCGGTTGATCGACCGGAACGACTACCAAGATCATCCCGATGCACCAATAGTGCACATCGTAACCAGTGGCGTTTTGGTACCGGAAGCAGTTGCAGCAGCCCACTATCTGCGCCGGGAAGGAGTGGCAGTCAACGTGATCAATCTTACCAGCGCCCGCCGTATCTACGAACGCTGGCGGCGTGGCAACGATCTGAGCTGGCTCTTCCCGCCAAATGAACGCACAGCGCCAATCGTGACTGTCCACGATGCGGCATCGCATGCGCTTGCATGGCTTGGATCAGTCTACGGCACTCCCCTACGCGCCCACGGGGTTGACCGATTTGGGCAATCAGGAAGCCGTGATGATCTCTACCGTGCGTTTCATCTCGATCCGCTGTCGATTGTTGAGACGGCGTTTGACCTGATAGACTAGACGGCGACAAAAAAAGACCTGGTAAGCGGAGCGATGGAACCCGTGCAATGCTCCGACGTGCCTGAGTTGCCTGGGTGCGCGGGCCACTGGCCCGCGTCGGGCAGAAATACTGGAGACGGCAGTCGGGTTGGGAACCCGCCCCGACCACGTGCTACCGCGCATCATTGGCGAGCGACCAGGAACCTGACCATAGACCACCTCGGCAAGGGCAGCAGTACGCCGTTGCACACACTGCGGACATTCCTCTCATCCTTCTCCCCCCTCCTCACCGCTGCCAGGTCGGGTGAGAACGTTGAAAACCCTACAGCCACATTCACCATATTGACAGACAACGTTCCTTTTTCTACACTAGTAATGCAAGAGTCGTGTATAACAAAGAAAGGTAGCGAAACGTATGACCATCGAGCGCCCGGAAGCGTTCGTCTTCTTTGGTCCACAGACCGTCGTTGGCCCGGAACTGAAGCCGGGGGATAAAGCTCCCGATTTCACCCTGATCAACAACAAATTGCAACCGGTCACGCTGGCAGATTTTGCCGGCAAGCCCCTGTTGATTAGTGTGGTCCCATCACTCGATACGGGTGTGTGCAGCAAACAAACGACTCGTTTCAACGAAGAGGCAGCTCGCTTGGTCGGACAAGCCAACTTCATCACGGTTAGTGCCGACCTACCCTTTGCGCAGGCACGTTGGTGTGGAGCCAATCACGCTGACGCGATCCAGACCCTTTCCGATCACCGTGATATGAGTTTCGGCATGGCTTACGGTACCTATGTTCCCGCGTATCGGATCGAGCAACGTGCGGTCTTTGTCGTTGATCGCGAGGGGATCATTCGCTATAGCGAGTACGTACCGGTCGCCGGTCAAGAACCAAACTACGATGCGGCGCTAGAGGTGCTCAAATCGCTCCTCTAGGTACGCAATAGAAACACCAACAGCGTCGGTTATACCCTCTTCTCGCTAAGGCAGGTCACATCCCGCTTCGTCGATCAAGGGAGCGCTTGCCGCCTGCGCTCCCTTGTGCTATACTGCCCGTCGGCATAATGGAATGCCAAAATACACACACCCAGAGGCACAGTCGCTCCTCCGGTGTACACCGGCCCAGACTGTGAGACACAATGGGTGGAGGGGTTTTAGCCAGAAAAGGAGCAAACCAGGTATGACACAAGCATTGCCGCGCGTTGTTACGATTCGTGAGTTGTTGGAAGCGGGTGCACACTTCGGCCATCCCACCAATCGTTGGAATCCGAAGATGAAGCCGTACATCTTCACCGCCCGCAACGGAATCCACATTATCGACCTGCAACAGACGGTAGCCGGTCTGAGCCGAGCGTACCAGTTCATTACTGAACTTACTGCGCGCGGCGAAAAAATTCTCTTCGTTGGCACCAAAAAGCAGGCACAAGAGGCAGTTATGGAAGAGGCCACCCGCTCCGGTCAGTATTATGTCAATCAGCGCTGGCTGGGCGGAACGCTAACAAACTTTGCAACCATTAAGCGCCGTCTGAAGCTACTGAGCGATCTGGAAGAACAGCGCGACCGTGGCGAGTTTGCCCGTCTGACTAAGGCAGAAGCGGCCAAGCTTGAAGAGAAGATTGTGCGCCTCAACCGAGTGTTTGCCGGGTTGAAGGGGATGGAGCGTCTACCAGGCGCTGTCTTCATTGTTGATCCGCGCAAGGAAGAACTGGCGGTGCGTGAAGCGGCTAAACAAGGTATTCCCATTGTTGCCATGGTTGACACCAACTGCGATCCCGATCCAATTGATTATGTGATCCCGTGTAACGACGACGCGATCCGCGGTATTCGCCTCATGGCCGGCAAGATTGCCGATGCGGCGCTTGAGGGAATACGTCGGCGTGAAGAAACCCAGCAGTAATGTGCTGGGAGTCTGGTATCTGAGCACGCCAGGTAGGAATGCCTGGTTTGACAGGCCAAACCGACACGCACGGGGGGGCAATAGCCCCTCCGTCGCACGATCCAAACGTATGCGAACTATCACGAAGGATATACGACATTATAGCCAGAGGGAGTACTACTGTGGCGGTATCAATTGAATTGGTCAAAGAATTGCGTGAACGCACCGGCGCCGGTATTAAGGAATGTCGCGATATTCTCGAACAGACCGGTGGTGACATCAACAAGGCGATTGAAATTCTCCGTGAGCGAGGGATCGAGGCCGCCGCGAAGAAAGCCTCGCGTGAAGCCAGAGAGGGCCTGATCGGTGTCTACGTTCACTACGGCTCACGCATTGCAGCTATGGTCGAACTAAGCTGTGAAACCGACTTTGTCGCCCGCACTGCGGAGTTTGGGCAACTGGCTAACGATCTGGCCCAACACATTGTGGCGCTCAATCCACGTTTTATCAGCGCCAATGAGGTAACTGATGAGATGATCGCCGAGAGCGGCCAATCGCGGCAGGCCTTCCTCGAAGAAACGGTACTCCTCGAGCAGAAGTTTATCAAAGACCCAGCCCGTACCATCGAAGAAAAGATCAAAGAGGCAATTGCCAAACTAGGTGAAAATATCGTTGTCCGGCGGTTTGTCCGCTATGAGGTCGGTGCATAGGAAGAAGGAATCCGGACGGTTGTTCTCAGGAAACGACCGTCCGGTTCGTTACCAATGGTGAGTTATTCTATGCAGCAGCCAAAATATCGCCGGATCTTAATTAAACTGAGCGGCGAACAGATCAAAGGGAGCGATGGCGAGGTCATTAGCTACGACATGCTCGATTTCCTCGCCCAGGAGATCGGTCGCGTTCATCGCCATGGGGTAGAAGTCGCTGTTGTGGTCGGCGGTGGTAATATCTGGCGTGGTCACCGTGCTATCGAGCGGGGAATGGATGCCGCCCAGTCGCATTACATGGGAATGCTGGCGACCATTATCAACGCGCTGGCTATGCAAGATGCCCTCGAACGCCACGGTCTCGATACCCGTGCCATGACGGCGATCAAAATGGACGAGGTTGCCGAACCGTATATTCGCCGACGGGCAACTCATCATCTGGAAAAGGGACGAGTGATCATCCTGGCCGCCGGTACCGGCAACCCCTATTTCACCACCGATTCGGCTGCGGCGCTTCGTGCAGCCGAAATTCACGCCGAGGTCATCTTGATGGCCAAAAATGGTGTTGACGGTGTCTATGATGATGATCCACGCCGTAATCCAGCGGCTACCCGCTTCGATCATATTCACTATCTCGAAGCGATCAATCGCGGGCTAACCGTTATGGATAGTACAGCCCTTACCTTCTGTATGGATAACAATCTGCCGATAATCGTCTTTAACGCCCTCGAACCCGGTACAATCGAGCGGATCGTTATGGGAGAACACGTGGGAACTCTTGTGAGTAATCAGCGAGGAGGCGCGTGATGCTAAACGATGTCATCTCTGAGTATGAGGCACACCTGAAAAAGGCAACCGAAGCATTACGTCATCACCTGGCGTCGATCCGAACAGGGCGCGCCTCATCGGCTTTGGTGGAACATTTGCATGTTGATGCCTACGGAACGACACTACCGCTCAATCAACTGGCCAGTATCAGTGTTCCCGAAGCACGTCTGATCGTCATTCAGCCTTACGATGCTTCTATGATCAAGGCTATCGAAAAGGCAATCCAGCAATCGGATCTGGGTTTAAATCCTAGCAACGACGGACGTGTGATCAGATTACCCGTTCCACCACTGACCGAAGAACGGCGCCGTGAGCTGGTGAAGATGGTACGCCATCGAGTTGAAGAGGTGAAGATTTCGGTACGCAATCAACGCCGTAACGCAATCGATGATTTGAAGAAGCTAGAAGCGGAAAAGCTGATTAGCGAAGATGAACTACACCGCGGCCAAGATCGCATTCAGCAGTTGACCGATCGCTGTGTCCGCGAGCTTGATCAGATCGGAGCCGAAAAAGAAGCAGAAGTGATGGCAGTCTAGGGTCGTCACTGAGAGGCACTGTTGTATGAGCGAGGATGGTGTACTGGCCGGTGCAACGATTCCGCGACACATTGCGGTAATTATGGATGGCAATGGGCGTTGGGCGCAGCAACGCGGCTTACCGCGCCTCGCTGGTCATCGTGCCGGAACAGAGAATATCCGCCCAATTGTAACAGAATGTGCTCGCATTGGGGTACAGGTACTGACCCTGTACGCCTTTTCGACCGAAAACTGGAATCGACCATCGCTCGAGGTGCAGGGGCTCATGCAAATTTTGAGCGAGTTCATTGACCGTGAGATTCAAAATCTGCATGCCCAGAATGTCCATTTGCGCCATCTGGGGCGTCTTCATGGCCTTAGTCCGCATCTACGCGAGAAGGTCAACTATGCCATCGAACTCACTCGTCACAATACCGGTTTGACACTGGCGATTGCGTTTAATTACGGTGGCAGGGCTGATATTGTTGATGCGGTACGCGCTATCGTTGCTAGCGGTATTCCCGCCGATCAAATTACTGATGAAGTCATCAGTGCTCACCTCTCAACCCATGGTTTACCCGATCCTGATATGATCATTCGCACCAGCGGAGAACGACGACTCTCAAATTTTCTGATCTGGCAGTCGGCCTATAGCGAGTACTGGTTTACGCCAGTGTTTTGGCCCGATTTTCGACCCGAGCATTTGCATCAGGCAATTCTTGATTATGGACGGCGCGAACGCCGCTTCGGCGGGCTCCCCAAGCCGAACTAATGCACTTGCCATCCGTATTGCAAGTGTCGTTGTGTTGCTACCACTGATTATCGCCGGTGTCTGGTGGCCGCCAACGACGGTGTTGCTGGCTGGTGTAGCTACCTCGCTGGCGATTGGTGAGTTGTTCGCAATGTTTCGCCACGGTGGTTATCAACCACGACTGGCTGAGGGTCTCACGATTGGCTGGCTGATCTGTGCCGCAACGTTTTTTCAGCCGCTGACAACCATCGATCTCATGCTGGCGGCAATGTTCGTGGCGATTATCGGTACGCTGATTACCGAAATTGCACGCCGCAATCGCCAGACCAGTCTGCTAAGTTGGGCACTGACACTGGCTGGCGCCTATTACGTTGGTGGCTTGCTCAGCAGTTATCTTTTATTACGTCAACTTGAACAACCGCTGCAGGGCGGTTGGCTTGCATTTGCCCACATCCCACCAGGTGCAGCATGGGTGTTTTTTACGCTAGCCATAACCTGGCTGCAAGATACCGGTGCCTTTTTCGTTGGACGAGCTTTTGGGCGCACCAAAATGGCGCCAACACTCAGCCCCAAAAAGAGTTGGGAAGGCTTCGCCGGTGGGATGGCAGCAGCTATCGCAACGGCCCTATTTTGTGTCCCACTGTTAGGGCTACCGATTACTTTAGGGCAAGCCGTCATTCTGGGTGTCGTAGCTGGCATCTTCGGCCCCCTGGGTGATCTCGCCGAGTCGCTCATTAAAAGACAGGTCGGCGTCAAAGACTCCGGATTTATTATTCCCGGTCATGGTGGTATTCTGGATCGCATTGATAGCATTCTTTTTACCGGACCAGTTATTTACTACCTAGTTGTTATCTTTCTCCAGTAACAACTGCCGTTCCGCACTGTAAACAGGATCAGGAAATGACTACAGCGATTGATATCCAACAGCAATGGGTTCCTGATATTGTGCTATCCGGTTTTGAAGTACGATCAATCAACCTGGTCAGTGGTCGAGCTATGCTGATCCGCCAGAGTAATCCACCAGTACAAGGGAGAGCTGTTCTCTACGTGCACGGATATTCTGACTACTTTTTTCAAGCTCACCTTGCCGATGTCTTCCGTGACCATGGTTATGCGTTCTACGCGATAGATCTCCCCGGTCACGGACGAGCGACCGATCCGGGACAGATTCCCTGTTTTTACCGCAATATCGCCGATTTTTATCCATTTCTCGACGCCGCCATCACCGTGATCGATGCTGAGCAGCAGCGACCTTGGATCGTACTGCACGGTCATTCGGCTGGTGGGTTAGTTACCGCACTCTACGCTGCTGAAGGCCAACGCCGTGATCGGATTAGTGCTCTGGCGCTCAACAGTCCATTCTTTGATTTTTTCATTGATCGCCTGACACGCGCATCAATCCCGCTGGTGATGCTTATCGGTCGTATTCAGCCCTCGCGAATAGTTGGCAAGCTCTCTTCAGTGTATGGCGAGAGCATTTATCGCGGTACGGGCGGTGAATGGGATTTCGACCAGCGCTGGAAGCCGGTCAACGGTATTCCAATGCGTGCTGGCACAGCACGTGCTATCTTACTGGCACAGCGGCGACTCCGGCGTGGACTCGGTATTCGCTGCCCGATTTTCATTGCCCACTCCGCCCGTTCGGCATGGCCAATAGCCGGCAGCCCAGAGGTTCAGCGGGCTGACGTCGTGCTCGATATTGCCCACATGCGCCGTGATGGCCCAAAATTGGGCGATGATGTGACTATGGTTGCCATTGAAGGCGGTATCCACGATCTGGCGCTCTCTGCCAAACCGGTGCGCGAGCATTACTTTAAGGAAATGATGAGCTGGTTGACGGAAGTGGGGGTGAAGGTGGGAATACATGAAAGCAGCGAGTAGTCCGTTCCGTAGAGCCTACCTGCACACAAGGCGATCAATCTACCACCTGGGAGAAAGATACCCGCAGATGAACGGCATCTTACTGATAGGTATTCAAGTAGAAATGACACACTGAATGGAAGCCGTTTCATTGCTTCGCTCTGAGACTACAGACGTTTTAGACACTGTTTTTCTACTTAAAGATATTATGATTGCGGAGTTGTCACCATGAGCATGTCTCTTCTCATAAGCGTGCTTTGGGCTATAGTTATACTCCTGGCATATTTCCAATTTTGGCCTATTGTGCAGAAACAGAAACTGTCACCGCTAACAGCTTGTCTATTGATCGCTTCTCTTGCTTTCATATCCAGGCAAATACCCTGCATTCTGTTACCTATGGGGGCAATGTATGATATCGATTCATATCGCATGGTAGGTAGTGTCATTTTGCAGGGTGGAGATGTCTACAGTCATCCTGACCTTGTTAAGCGTTATCCATACTTACCACTACAAATGTACTGGATGGCCTTTTCAGTGTGGTTCTCTGAACACTTCCAACTTTCATTAGTAAAAGTTGTGAAACAGGCCCCCATAATGGCAGACGTGGGAATAGCGATAATATTATTTAGGTACTTTCATCGAAGTAATCAAACCGAGATCGCTCTTCATAGTGGTTTGCTGTATGCTCTAAATCCTATAGCTATCTTTGTGTCTGCATACCATGGCCAGTTCGATGCTATTCCCACTCTATGCATCTTACTTGCAATCTATTGGCTTGATCGTTCACCACTAATAGCGGGTTTTTGGCATGGATTGGGAATTCTTGATAAAAGCTGGCCGGTATTAGCTATCTTTTCTTTAGTAAAGAGCATCAGTGGTTGGAGAAAGAAATTTTATTTTCTTTGTGCTACCTTCACAATTCCTCTCACTGGTGTTATCCTATATATAATCCTATTTCTATCAAATTTAGTAGATGTTCTTACCCGTGCTCTCGGATATAACCACGGCGTGGGAGTATGGGGTTACACTTCTATTATTCGTATGATTGCGGTTCTTAATCCTAATCTCAGCTTTTTATTTTTGTTGTTCATTGAGAATGGTCGGTACTTAACACTCGGCATCCTTGGCTTGGTTTGGATAATTCGCGCAAGAAGCGAGATGCCACACGAAGGAATTCTAACGATACTTCTTGCTTTCTTTGCCGGGACTCACGCATTTTCTATACAATATCTTATGTGGCTTGTACCATTTGCTATCTTAAGCAGAGATTTTCGATTTCTGAAATTTTACACTCTGGGAGCTTTTGGATACATGTTGTTAACATATTCAACACTGATATTAGAGCCTCATATCTATAGCCTGTTTACCCAACAACAAGCAGATTGGATTATCATTCTATCTAGTTTTCCTGCCTGGATTGTAACCATCTATTGGTTGAAACAACGTTTGTTTAGAATCCACAAACGGTTGAGTGAAACGGTGAAAAACAGCTTATCCGAGCAGCTTAGCCCGATCTTCAATAAGCTTGATCAGTCTCGTCCAACGGAGCATAAATAACTCGTTTGCAATAGAACCAGTTTGCTAAGAAGTTTAACCGGTTACTGGAACTATTCCCTTGCCGTCTGGTTTACTATGTGTATCATGGGATGGAACGAAGCGCGAACTCCGTGAAGTGACAATACCAACACTATCACACACTTGAGACATCCTATGGCTACTACCGTCAACTCCTTAATTATCACTTCAAACGGCATTGAAATCTGGTCGTCTAGCGGTCGTAGTTCTATGGTTGAGCAGCATGATGATGGTCGCATTCGAGTAGTGCTCGAAGGGAGCAATTCGTATAGCGTCGAACAGCAGCAGACTTGTCTGACAACCTGGTTACCTGCCATTCACTATCAGCCTTGAAAACGTTGAAAGGAGGAATCCATTGTACCGCCATCGTCTCCTCGTCTTGCTCACAGTATGGCTTACTGTCGTTATGTTGCCCGTAACAGCACAACCTTCAACAAGCATTTCCACCATCTACCTCCCCCTAGTTGCGACAAACACGATCCGACCGTTTGGCTTTGAGACAAATACTGGCTGGCTTTACAATTCGGACGTCAAAACTCAAGCTGCCAACCTTAATGCGCACTGGGTGCGTTTGAATACGCTGAGCTGGCGAGAGGCGCAACCAACCGCCACCAGTCCGATCAACTGGAATGCCACCAGCTTCCAACAATTCGAGCAAGAGGTATTAGCTGCGAATCAGCTTGGGTTGCAGGTCATGGCCGTTATTGACGATCACCCATCGTGGGCCACTGGAAGTAATCATATCTGTGCAGCTATACTCGACGAGTACCACGATGAGTTCGCGGCATTCGTACAAGCGGTAGTCGCAAAATATAGCCAGTATCCATATCTCGTGCGCTACTGGGAATTGGGTAATGAACCAGACGTTGATCCCAGACTAGTTAGCGAAAACTTTCCCTTCGGTTGCTGGGGAGTTATTGAGGATGAATACTACGGCGGCGAGCGTTACGGTCGAATGTTAATGCAGGTCACACCACAAATTCGAGCTGCCGACCCAGGGGCAAAGGTTGTCTTCGGTGGTTTGTTGCTGGCACGACCGGAAAACCAGCCAACCAATACCGACGGTAAGCCGTTTAACTTCCTTGAAGGCGCACTGCGTGCTGGTGCCGGTCCCTATTTTGATATACTGGCCTTTCATACTTACCCAAAATTTTTTGAACGGAGTGGTGTGAATAGTGCGCATATTGATTTCGATAAGGATGCTCAAACCATTGGCGGGGTCTGGCTGTCACGTGGCGGCGCTACCCTTGGCAAGATCACGTTCTTACGTGAGGTGATGCAACGCTACGGTATCAATAAGCCACTCTTTCTCAATGAAACCGGTCTGCGCTGTGATGACCGTTATACGTCTATTTCTGGCTCATGTGCAGCAGCCTCTTCGGTCTTCGAGCAGGCAAAAGCCAACCATTTGATTCGCTCGTCGATGCGGGCAATAGCCGCTGGTGTAGAGTCGTACATCTGGTATACCCTGCAAGGACCTGGTTGGAGCCAAACTGCCTTACTGGATGCTACTCAACAGCCGCGTCCGGCATTCACCGCAATGAAAGTCGCGATCGAACGATTGAATGAAGTCCGCATACCTCCACAATCATTCACCGGCTACGGCAGCGGGATCGAAGCTTACCGATTTAGCGGTAACGGCTTTGTGCTCGATGTGATCTGGTCGGTTGACGCTACAACGCGGCAGATTTCACTACCGGCCAGCACTGTGATAGCAGCGTATAGTCGAGACGGTAATCCGATAACACCAACGATAAGTGGCGGCATAGCAACGTTCAACGTTGGTTTCGAGAATATCTATCTCAAGCGACAACCCTAGTTGGCTGCCTCAACCTATCGTTGCCGGAACGTTCGACGCCGATTATCGTGCAGTATGCACTGGCGCATAAATACATCATCA
>NZ_JPIM01000055.1 GCF_000735195.1 Chloroflexus sp. MS-G | reverse complement strand
GGCCCCTCTCCCGCGCTGCGGGAGAGGGGTGTGGTGCAACGACGGATGTCCGTCGGCGCACGGCAATGGCAGGCGCCAAACGACCCAGCTTGCGAGGATGATGTGCGCTGATACGCCAACCGATGGCTTCCAGCCGCCGATCTTGCTCACTCTTCACGCCTCTCGCCAATTGCACGGCTGGGAAAGAATCTGGAAAAGTCTCAATTGAGCGGTAGTAGTAATTGATAGCAAAAGACAGTACCTTTAGGCGATTTTCAATTCTTCCAGTCAAGATTACAATTTTTTCAGATCGTTGAGCAATGACTCAAGTATCTGAAAGGTAAGCTATGGAAATTACGCGCCGCAACTTTCTGGAAGGAAGTGTAGCTCTCGTTGCTGGTGTGGTCACTGCGGGAGTGGCCGCTACTGGAACACCACCCGCGCCGGTGGCTGCGTGTTCATACACACAACCTGCATCGCTCCGTACCATCGCAATGCGCCGACTGGCGTTCGGTCCCAGCCCTGAATTGATGGCAATGTATGATGCCACACCGGGTGCCAGTGATGAGGAACGGTTTGACAACTGGGTGCGTCAGCAGCTTAACTACACGGCAATCGATGATACACCGTGTACCAATCGGATTGACTCGGCTCAGCTTAAGATTCGTTACACCTATAACAATCGCACCGTCAATGAAATCCGTCCGCTCAGTTGGCTATCCGCTTCACGTGAAACGCTCTGGCAACAGCGAGTTATTCCTGATTTACCCCGGGCCGAACGGATACGTCCCTACAACGAAGTGCGTGTCGCCACCTGGATTCGCGCCGTGTGCAGTCGTCGACAGCTCTTTGAGGTGATGGTTGATTTCTGGCACAACCATTTCAACGTGAACGCCACAGCCGATCAACGTATCGCCGCTACCTGGCCAGATTACGACCGCATCATCCGTACTCACGCACTGGGGAATTTCCACGCGATGCTGACCGAGGTTACCAAAAGTGTGGCGATGATGTACTACCTCAACAATGTTAGCAACAAGGCCGGCGGTGGTGAGGGCGGTAATGAAAATTTTGCCCGTGAACTCTTCGAACTACACACACTGGGTAGTGATAACTACCTCAAGTTCTACGATCAACGGGGAAATATCCCGGTGGTTGAATATGGGAGCGAACGCTACGCCGCATCCTACATCGACTATGATGTCTATGAAGCCTCGCGTTGTCTGACCGGATGGACTATTGCAAACGGACGTGACGGTCGACCCAACACGGGAGCGTTCTACTTGATGGATTCCTGGCACGACAACTATCCCAAAACCGTGCTGGCGCCACCTCCCCTCCCTGGCATCGAACCGGCGCCCAACTTCCCCTTCAACAACGGCGCCGAGCAAGATGGAACCAAACTCTTGCGTCTGGTGGCTTATCATCCCGGTACGGCCAGACACCTCTGCACCAAGTTGTGCCGACGGCTCGTTGCCGATAATCCACCGGAATCGCTCATTAATACCGCGTACAACGTCTGGATGCAACACCGTGAATCGCCAGACCAGATTCGGCGCGTGGTTGAGGCCATTCTACTTGCACCAGAAGCGAAGAGCACGTTCGGCGCTAAAATACGGCGGCCATTAGAAGCAATTTGGGCCTTTCTGCGGGCAACGAATGCCTCGCTTCCCAACGACGTGGCCGAGGTTAACGGTGATGTGACAAAAGGCAACTACTGGGAGGGTCTGCTCTGGAGTGTTGATCAGACTGGTCACCGGCTGTTTGGATGGGACACACCAACCGGCCATCCTGACCGCGCTGAGTATTGGGCAAATACGAATGCCCTGCTCAAAACGTGGAATTGTTTTTACACCCTGGCCCAATCGTGGGGTGGCAATGTTCAAATGGATATTGTTGGTCAGACGCCGGCTGGTCTTTCTTGCGCGGGTATTGTTGATTTCTGGTTACAGCGGATGCTGACCTACACACCGACTGGCGATTTACGAACGTTGTTGATCGACTTCCTGGCTCAGGGCTTCGACCCGAATCAACCACCACAGCCGCTTCCAGGTGCACCTGACTGGCGATCACCTGAAGCGGTACGTGATCGCATTGTGGCGATGGTCCAGTTACTGGCAATGAGCCCCGAATTCTGGCTCCGTTAACAAGCACCGAACCAGAGGAGAACCTTACCTATGCAATGGACACGCCGTGAATTTTTGATGGGATGTAGCGCCGCAATTGCGGCTATGGCTGCTGCCCGCATCGGCCAATTGGCATTTGCCGAACCGGCTCAACCGCAGGCTACCAACGAGATTTTCATCCAGATTTTTCTGCGTGGAGGGTGTGATGGGTTGAGCCTGCTCTGTCCTTATGAAGATAACTATTATCGGACGGCGCGTGGTTCGCTGGCATTACCGACAAGCGGGGCAAATGCACCGCTGCGAATTGAACCATACAATCCCTCCTTTAGCATTACAGCCTTTGGCCTTAATAGCCGAATGCCACACCTGCGTGATCTGTACAATAGTGGACATCTCGCATTCATCCATGCTTGCGGGCTGGTCGATGATACACGCAGTCATTTTGACGCAATGGATTACATCGAGCGTGGCACACCAGGGAATAAGACGACTAACAGTGGCTGGCTCACGCGCCACTTGCAAACTCAGGGTGGTGCAACGACCCTCTTACCGGCAGTGGCTGCCAGCAGTGCAACACCGGCTTCACTTCTGAGTTACAATGGCGCAGTAGCCGTTACGTCACCCAAGGCATTCAAAGTAGATACCGGCTGGCGTTACAATCGACCTCAAGAAAATTATCCGTTCCTCAATGTTCTGCGCGAGATGTACAACCGCAGCTCGATTAACCCACTCGCTCAGGCCGGACGGCGTGTCACGCAGGTGATCGATCTGATGCGTGCCTTGGGGGATTATACGCCAGCCAGTGGTATTACGTACCCTGACAATTCATTCGGTAATGCCCTTAAGACAGTTGCACAGTTGATCAAGGCCGATCTGGGGCTTCAAGTGGCAACGATTGATTTTGGCGGTTGGGATACGCACGAAGCGCAGGCGAATAGTGATGGAAGCGGGTATTTACCTGACCGGCTCGGTATCCTCTCGCAGGGCTTGGGGGCTTTTTACAACGATCTGAGCGCTTACCATAGTCGGTTGACTATTGTCGTACTGAGTGAGTTTGGTCGTCGGCTTGGCCGTAATCAGTCGAATGGAACCGATCACGGGCACGGCAATGTGATGATGGTGCTGGGTGGAAATGTGAATGGTCGTCGTATCTACGGTACCTGGCCAGGGCTTCATCCCGATCAGCTCGATAAGCGGCAGGACCTCCAGATTACGACCGACTATCGGCAAGTGCTGAGTGAGATTCTGGTACGCCGACTTGGCAACCCAAAGCTTGGTGTAGTCTTCCCCGGATTGGCAGCGTACAATCCACTAGGTATTGTAAGAGGTCCCGATCTGCCACCCGATCTTTCGGCAAACACGACTACGCTGGCAGATACCGGCTATCAGGTATTTGTACCGGTGATTCAACAGTGTCGTTAGCCGGTTAAATGCCGGTACGTCTTGTACGCTATTGCATGCAAAGGGGCAGGTTTAGAACCTGCCCCTACCGCTCCAGAATGATATGATGTCTATCAGAGGGATACTGGTACTCCTGACATTTCTGCTCGGCGCCTGTGCTACCCCCACAGCAGCCGTTGATCTTACCATTCGTAGCAACGGCTGTATTCCGGCGACGGTCATCATCCCGCCCGAACGTGAGCCAATACTGACTATCCGCAACACAACTGCTGATGCAATGGTCGTGAGCATCCCCACCATGGATCGCTGGGTCGAAGTAGCGCCGGGCGCTGATAGTGTACTCGAATTGCCCCGCTACATTATGGGGTCGTTTGATCTCTTCTGCCTCACTGCTGCCGATCATAGTGCACTAGGCGGTGATAACCCGTTTCTGTGTGTGTTGGAACCGGCAGAATTGATGCCGGTGGCCCGCTCAGCGGGTATGCTGGTTATCGAACCGCACAACCGAATACGCGAGATTCTTGGGCAGTAGTCGCACTCTCATTGAGAGAAGAGAAAGAAGAGTAGACAGCGAGGGAAAGTGCGTAACCGGTCGTTAGTATGTAGAGACGTGCAACTTCCTGTACCGGCGGCGGTTACGACCTGCCCTCGTCATCTGCGGTCATACCTGTCACCGCATGCGACGGGCGAGGTTTACGCTCGCCCTTCCCATCGCCATGAGCCATTAATTAATTGATCGCTGCTGCCGGTACCTGTTGACTGAGACAGTGCCACGATCCAAGCCCCCAGACCACATTGGTCGCATCAATACCCACTACCCGACGGGTAGGGAAGCAGCGCTGCAACACTTCACAAGCCCGCACATCGTTGGGGTGGTTGAAGGTCGGCACAATAACGGCATGGTTAGCAATGTAGAAATTAGCATACGACGCGGGCAGGCGCTGACCCTGGAATACGATCGGCGGCGGCATTGGAATGGTCAGAATAGTGAGTGGCTTCCCGGCGGCATCACGCATCAGTTGCAACCGCCGTAGATTGTCTTGCAGCACGTGGTAGTTTTCATCGCTAGGGTCTTCCTCGACGACCGTAACCACGACTCCAGGCGCCACAAACCGGGCCAGATCGTCAATATGACCGTCAGTGTCATCGCCAACAATCCCTTCGCCCAACCAGAGAATAGTATGCACACCAAGCATATCGCGCAGACGCTGCTCGATTGCCTGCCGGTCGAGGTGTGGATTGCGGTTAGGATTGAGCAGACACTGCTCAGTCGTGAGGAGCAATCCGTTCCCGTCAACATCAATCGAACCACCCTCTAACACCATCCCTCCACAGAAACGGGGTACACCGAGGTACTCGGCCATGCGGGCCGGGATCTGATTGTCGAGGTCGTAAGGTGGGTATTTGTTTCCCCAGGCGTTAAATTCCCAATCGGTAGCCGCCAGTTGTCGACCCTTGGGAGTATCGCGCACCACAAAGATCGCACCGTGATCACGACACCAGGCGTCGTTGGTTGGAAACTCGTGCAATCGAATATCACCAGTAGCACCGGCTTCAGCGAGGAAAGCCCGCGCCTGCTCGGCCATCGCAGCATCGTTTACATTGATATGAACTGTCTCGCCACGAGCCAGTTCAGCCACGAAGCGAGCGTACACTGGCCAGATGCGGTCGATGATCCCGGGCCAGCTCGCCTCTTTGTGAGGCCACGACAACCAGGTGGCCTGATGTGGCTCCCATTCAGCGGGCATCCGGTAACCCAATTCAGCGGGGGTTGCCATCGTGTTTACTCCTCATCGATATAACGGCGCGTTATCTCACCGTAGGCGTCAATTCGCCGATCTCGCAGGAATGGCCAATGAGTACGCTGCACATCGATCCGGGATAGATCAACGGGTGCGACTAGTACTGCCGGTTTATCAACCGGTGCGCGAGCAATAACTACGCCTGCCGGATCGGCGATAAAACTCTGCCCCCAGAACTCGATGCCACCCGCAGGATCGCCTTCGTGACCGGTACGATTGATGCTGACCACATAACAACCGTTGGCAATTCCATGTGAGCGCTGGATGATCTCCCAGCTTTGATGTTGGGCCACGCCATATTCAGCCTTCTCGGCGGGATGCCAGCCAATTGCTGTCGGATAGCACAAAATATCGGCGCCCCGCAGCGCAGTCAGCCGGGCAGCCTCTGGATACCACTGATCCCAGCAAATAAGCACACCAATGCGGGCGTAGCGGGTCTTGAACACCTTAAAGCCCAGATCACCCGGTGTAAAGTAAAACTTTTCGTAAAACAGCGGGTCATCGGGAATGTGCATCTTGCGATATTTCCCCAGATAACGACCATCCGCATCAATGACAGCAGCCGTGTTATGGTAAAGACCTTCGGCCCGCTTCTCAAAGAGACTGGCAATGATCACCACCTGCAACTCAGCAGCCAGGCCAGCAAGTCGCTCAGTACTGGGGCCAGGTACCGGTTCGGCCAGCGCAAAGAAATCGTGGTTCTCGCTCTGGCAAAAGTAGAGGGAACGAAAGAGTTCAGGCAGACATACAATCTGCGCTCCTTGCTCAGCCGCAGCGCGAATACCTGCCTCTGCGGCTGCCATATTGGTTTCGGGATCGGCAGTACAACGCATCTGCACCAGACCGATCTGCACGATTCGTCGGGTCATTCTTGCACTCCATTCATCATAAAGATGACTACCATTCGCCACGCTCGATCAAGCGTAACTCGCCGCGTCGAATAGCGGCTTCAACCGCAGCACCGGCTACATACACCCAGGCGGATCGCGTACCATCAACCGTCTGTACCGGTAATTCCACCCGCTCGTACAAATTGTCAGCACGACCGGGAACGTAATCCTCCAGTTCATCGAGTAATGCCAGAATATGCTGATAGCGTGCCGGATGAACATCAATCAGCTCACCGAAGACGGTTGCGTTTTGTGGGACGAGATCAGCAGCCCGCACGAGAAAGGGATACGGTCCGGCCGTGTAAAGAGCAGCAGCCGACAACCAGGCACGTGTTTCGCTTACAGTGTGCCCTGCCAGGAAACGGGCATAGTTCGTTTGGCCTCGTTTCAATGTTCCGTAGACAAAAAATGGACGCATCAATTATTTTTCGCGGTATACTATCAACACGCCGCAACGCGGCTCATACATACTATAGCAGGTTTCGCCAGATCAGTGATAAGCACAGCCTGCCACTGCAAGCTGGCTGACCAAACCGCACAGAACTGCAAGGGCGGAAACATCCTCAGGAGAGGCACGATGACGATTGAAGTAGCATTGATGGTTGAAGGCCAGAATGGGCTAACCTGGCCGCGCTGGCAACGACTGGTGCAGGCAGCAGAGGATTTGGGTTTTGTGGGGCTGTACCGGTCCGATCACTTTACCAACGCGAATCCTCCCGAAAAAGAATCGCTGGAGTTGTGGATTTCACTCACCTGGCTCGCCTCACAGACAAAGCGGATTGAATTCGGGCCATTGGTCTCGCCAGTTTCATTTCGACATCCGGCATTGACGGCAAAAATGGCAGCCGCCGTTGACAACCTCTCAGGTGGGCGACTACAGCTTGGATTGGGGGCCGGCTGGCAGGAACGTGAACATTCCATGTTTGGCTTTGACTTGTTGGCAGTTAGCCCCCGATTTCAACGGTTTCGCGAAGGGCTGGAGGTCATCACTCGCCTTTTACGCAGCGATAAACCGGTTACCTGGATCGGTGAGTATTATCAACTGCGGGAAGCAATTCTGTTGCCACGTCCTTTGCGATCAGGCGGACCACCGATTGTCATCGGGGGCAATGGAGAACGGCGTACTCTACCACTTGCTGCTCGTTATGCCGATGAATGGAATGCCGTGTTTGTACCACCGGCCCGTTTTGCCGAACTCAATGCCAGACTCGACACGCTGCTGGACGCGGCGGGCCGCCCACGCAACGCGGTACGGCGTTCGCTCATGATAGGGTCGGTGTTCGGACGTGATGAGCGCGAAGTTGAACGGTTACTGGCTGGCCGCAGCCGTGCACAATTGCAAGATCGCGGGATTCTGGTCGGCGTGGCCGACGAAATTGTTGAGCAGATTGCGGCTTTTGCCGCTGTCGGTGTTGAGCGCATTATGGTGCAGTGGCTCGACCTCGATGATCTCGACCGCTTAACAGCCTTCGCCAATAGGGTCTTGCCCCAACTTGCGTGAGTGCATGCCCCTACCGACGAAGAAGATATTGTCAATACTTCCATACTGGTTTTGATTCCAGTACCGCATGGAATCTCTCGTCAAGCGTTGTGTTGAACCAGGCAGTATTTTCCCTCCCTGTGACAGATGAGAGGGTATGGAGAGCGCCTGGTGTGGAGCGATGTTCAAGATGAATACTGCGCAACAGATGCCCAACCGCTGGCAAACCATTCTCTGGATCATGTTTGCCGCCCAGTTTCTTTCCGCAATCGGTTTTTCCATCATCTTTCCGTTTCTTCCACTCTATGTCGCGTACCTCGGTGTGGCTACGGTTGGCACGGTGGCCCTATGGTCAGGATTAGTCTTCTCGCTTCAGGCCTTGACAATGGCGATTGCAGCGCCGATCTGGGGATCACTGGCCGACCGGTTCGGATACAAACTGATGGTTGAACGGGCAATGTACGGTGGTGCTGTGATCTTGCTGTTGATGGGATTTGCACGCTCGGCTGAAGAATTAACGTTGTTGCGCACCATTCAGGGCTTGATTACCGGTACCATTTCGGCGGCTAATGCGCTGGTTGCAACGGTCACCCCACGCGAACGTATGGGTTTTGCGATGGGAACACTGCAAATGGGTTTGTGGAGCGGAACGGCAGCCGGCCCACTGATCGGTGGTATAATGGCCGAAACCCTTGGCTTTCGCGCAACGTTCATCACCACTGCCGCACTCCTGTTCATATCGGGTATTCTGGTAACGATTGGCGTGCGTGGGAATAGGAGGCCTTCCACGCCTCGCAAACAGCAACCGTTGGCTATATGGCAAGGCTGGTTGACGATCATCCGCACTCCGGGCATCAGTCCGGCCTACGGTATGCGCTTCCTCAGCAGCCTTTCCCAAACCATCTTGCTCCCCTTTGCGCCATTGTTTATTGCCAGTTTGCTTCATCCAAATGATCCGGTCAGTGCGTACACTGGTCTAATCGTTGGAGTATCTTCGGCAGCAGGAACAGCAACAGCGATCTGGCTTGGTCGGCTCGGTGATCGGATCGGGCATCAACAGGTATTGATGATGAGTGCGATATTGGCCGGAATCGCCTTTTTGCCGCAAGGACTGGTTACAAATGTTTGGCAACTGCTCATCCTGCAGGCGCTCAGTGGGGCAGCGATAGGCGGTATCACACCTTCATTAAGCGCACTACTTGGTCGTTACACAGCAGCCGGCAATGAAGGCGCCGTTTATGGGTTGGATAGCTCGATTGTTTCTGCTGCCCGTGCAGTTGCTCCGCTCATCGGTACCATAGTGGTAGACGCTTTTGGGTTGGGAAGTGTCTTTTTGGTCAGCAGCATGGCCTGTTTGGTGATCGCGATGAGTGCTGCACGCCTCCCAGCGCTGGTTGCGACGACCAAATGACTACGTTATGTTCGCTTGAACTGGGAGTATGGGCCAACACCCGCGGCCCCAAGGCGACTGTGTACATATCGGGTGGCATTGCCAGCAAGTGTGTGATCTTCGTCGGTATCACTCGGTTATCAGTAACCAAAGCTGAGAACTCCGAAAACCTCTAACGTGCCCTTCGCCCACTTCCGCTCTCGAAACGAGAGCGGAAAGAGCATATTCATACCGACTCCGGTGACGACATCTGGCATCCATTGTGGTAAAAAGAAGGTAGGACAACGACCAGACCGGAGGTGTGCGTTTGAGCCATCGTTTTTGTCTTCTCGGCCTCGTTCTGTTAGGTATGACCTGCATTGGCGGATTCGTCGTCTGGCAGCGGGCCCGTCACTTTGAACGACTCTTCTACCTTACCCGTCTCGATCCGATTGGATTGAATATGATCCGGAATGAACCATCATCAACGGCGCCGATTGTGATATTCGGTGACTCACGAGCGGCTACCTGGCCAGCACCGGCAGGTTTTTCCATCATCAACCGGGGTATTCCTGGGCACACCAGTACCCAATCGTTGCTTCGGTATCGTATGCACGTCAGTCCCTTGCAGCCAGCGCTGGTTATCATTCAGGTAGGGGTAAATGATCTGGTTGCGCTGCCATTGTTAGCCAACGATGCTGAGTCAATCGTCCAGACTACTATCGCGAATCTCCGTGCGATGGTAGACATGGCTAGAACCGATGGCAGTCAGGTAATCCTCACGACCATCTTTCCGCTCGGCCCTAATCTGTTCGAGCAACTCGATCCGGGGACGGGTCGGATTCAGACCGCGATTGAGCAGGTGAATACCGCTATACGGGCAATGAGTGCGCCGGATGTGATCATATTTGACAGTGCAGCGATCCTGGCCGACGCAAGTGGTTATGTAGCCGAGGCATACCGTGCTGATCTGCTTCACATTAATCCAAAAGGTTATCAGGTGCTGAATGAGGCGTTGTCGATGCTGTTAACCGATACTCAGTGAGTCTTTGTACGACAAAGAACCGAGGAACGCAATGGAACGTCAGATGAACAACCGTCCCCAATTTCACAACGAAATACTGACGCGGCATAACGCAAAACAGATGGCGCCACCTACCCGCGGAAAATTTCCTCACAGATCGTCAACAGCCACGCCGCACATCAAGTGGTACCGCCGTAAGTGAGTTAAAAACCGGTACTTCGCGACCAAGCGTGATACCGGTGATCGAGACAGGACAACTGTAGGCGTACACCTCCACTCCTACCGAGCGTGCAAGCCGTAGTGCACTACTGAAATCAATATCGATCGTTTCATCAGGAGCAAACGCACAGCCTTTAGAACGTTGAATGATAAACACCACGGCTGCCCGTTGACCGTTACGGGCCGCATTGATCAACAGCTCGAGATGACGATGACCACGCTCGGTCGGTGCGTCGGGAAAGACGGCAACACCCTCGATAAGGTGAGTAACTGACTTCACCTCTAAGAGACAGGTGTCTAGCCCTTCACTCAGGCGAAAATCGATGCGATGGGGACCCAGTTGCACATCACGCTGCACACGTGAATAACGGGCAAACTGTGGGAGCGCACCGAGTGACAAAGCCGCAGCAACTAGGCGATTGGGTAATTGGCTATCAAGTGAAACGAGATCACCATTTTGATAGACAGCTACAACCTGAAACGCGGTCTTCCGGCCAATTTCCTCACGTGGCGCGAGTAACAAGCGAGCCCCCGGAACCAGGAGATCAATCAAACGACCTCTGTCGGCGAGATGGGCCCGTACCATTCGCCCACCCATCTGCGCCTCAACCAAGAATTGACCGGATCGTGCTGCAAAGTTGGCTTCAACCAACGGTGCACCGGTTGAGAGCGGCACCCGAACGATGGTGTGTTGTCCTGATCCTTGTCCTGTTGCCATACCTGTAGTATACCACGACCGGTTTCATCTCTTGCAATCGCATAGCGTGGGGATAAGGATAATCCCTTATCCTGCAAGCGCATCCTGATAGAAGGGTGCAGCGCGCTGCGCCCCGACCGATGCATCCCAACAGGCGGCGGGCAGTACTATCGAGCGGAACCCGATGCTGTCCGTAGAGGGCGGTTTGCGAACCGACCCTCTTTCGCCAACCGATATTTCGGATAGACACCAACGAAACCTGGTAAATAGTTCTTCCTGGCGTCTCATTCGTCTACACCTACATCTGTATGTCACTGATCCTCGCGATGGTACAATACAGGAGGAAGCTGACGATGAGGGAGCTAGATGCTGACTCATGAAGATATTGCCCGCGTACTGGCACACTACGATGTCGGCGAGCTACGGTCGAGCCGCGCCGCTGGTCACGGTATGATCAATGAAACAGCGATTGTTGAGACCAGCTTCGGACGCTTTGTGCTCCGTCGTAACCGGCGCTTCAGTGGCTTGCAAACGATCAAACTACGTCACCGCCTACTCGAATGGCTCCGACAACGAGGCTTTCCCGCACCACGTGTCCTGCCAACCAGGAATGGCGAAACAATGGTGATCATCGATGAACAAGTCTACGAGCTTAGCATATTCATCGTCGGCGATGAGTTCGATCCCGCTCGTCCACGACAACTGAGCGATGTTGGTCGGGTCCTGAGTAGTTATCATCGGGCTGTTACCGATTTTCCCGAACCACCACCACCATCAGCACCGCGTTATTTACCATCCAGCTTACGTGGACTGACCGAACGCTTGATCACTCGTGACATACTCGGTGATTTAACGCTCCCACTGCACTGGTACGAGCGACGAATTGCCGAGTTATGCCATCAGTTGAGCGATGAGACCTACGAATCTTTACCACATCTGCTGATCCACGGCGACATGCATCGCGATAATATCATCTTTCGCGGTGATGCAGTAGCGGCCTTAATCGATTATGACCAGATTGGTATTGATGCACGCCTGGTCGATATTGCCGATGCACTGGTCGATATGGCGATCGGTTCGCCGCCCCCCAACTGGCCAATGTGGGGAGTGTACCGGGCGCCACTCGATCTCGAACGAGTACGGCTCTTTCTCAAAGCCTATAATGCAGTTGTTCCGCTATCGCGCACCGAAGCTCAGGCACTACCGGCGATACTCGAAGTCATCTGGCTACAGGGAAATTTGCGCCGAACGCTCAGCACGCCAGACGCCGAACCTGAATATCACCTTGAATTACTAGGACAGGGACAGTGGCTGGCTGAGTGGATGGATCGCCATCGCGACCGCATTCTGGAAGCGGCAATGGTATACTGAGCACTATGCAGCATCACGAGTGAGCATATTTTATCCAGGTTCTACTTCGCATGAGAGCAAGCATTCAGCGAAGGATTCGTGCGCTAGCCCATCTCTGGATGATCCTCCTGAGTGGGGTGGTGATCACATTACTAGGTGGCCTGGTCATACGCTGGCTAGCGCCGTTGTCCCCATGGGTTGAAACCCCAACAGTTCAACTGCGTGATCCGTTGCCGCAGAGCAGTGCGGTACATCCGCGCAGTACGATAACACTCGTGTTCAGCACACCGATGAATCCGTTCACGGTCGTGCGCTCACTCCGTATTGATCCGCCACTAGATAGCTCATATCAATGGTCGGAAGATATGCGCGTGTTGCGCATTATTCCCAATCAGGCACTCCAACCGGCCACTACTTACCGGGTACAAGTTTTTTCTACTGCTCAGAGCCGGTGGTGGCGACCGTTGGCACAGCCGCTCGATGTATCATTTGTTACCGCAGCCCAACCAACGATTCAAACTGCCCTCGCCCCACGCCGACTCGATGCACCGATCGTGCTCATCTTTAGTCAACCAATGATTTCTGCTGATGCTATCGAACAACCGGTTTCTCTCCAACCAGTGCGCATCTCTCCACCCTGGCCACTGCGCGGTCAATGGCTTGATCAACGAACGCTGCTGCTTCAGCCGACCATCGCGTTTACCGCAGCTTCAACATATACTCTCACAGTAGACAGTACCTTCAGCAATGCACAGGGTATCGAATTAGGACAGTCATTCCACTGGCAATTCACTACACCCTGGCCGAACCTGATTGAACAGACACCTCCGCCGGAAGCGCGTTGGGTAAACCCGCAACAGCCATTGGTGTTGGTGTTCGATGCTCCTATTGATACTCGTCTGCTCAGCACGGCGCTCGATATTACGCCATCAATCAGTGGTAGTTTCACCAGCGCCACAACGAATAACCGATACACGGTTACCTTTACACCGTACACCGGCTGGGTGCCCGGGCAGACCTACCAGGTTCAGCTTCGCATCCCGAATACAACCCGTCTGCTCCAGAGTTGGCGCTTTTATGTCGAGCCAGAACCAACATTACTGGCCTCATTTCCAGGTCAAGGTCAGGTTCTGATGCCCGATCAAGAGATTCGTCTGCTGTTTAGCACACCGATGGACGAATCGGAACTGCGGGCCGGGCTCAGCTTTGAGCCACCGGTAGACGAGTTTAAACTAACTGTTGAGGAAAATCGGGTAAGTTTACAGCCGGTAATCCAGGCGGCAACGACCTATACCATTACGATTGCAGCCGGTGTTCGTGATCGCAGCGGAGTCCCGTTACGCATGCCAGTATCGTTAACAGTACGAACAGCCAGCAATCCACCACTATTACGGGTCTCCGGTGATGTCTTGCAACGCTTTCCAGCCAATGCTTCGCCGGCAATTGTCGTTGAACGCACAAATCTGCGAGCGTTTCAGGCGTATCTCTATCAGCTTGACACAACAACCCTGATCCGAGCGCTCTCCCTGCGCCCAGAAGAATGGCCGCGTTTTGTACCAGAACGGTATGGACAAACGCCGGTGCGGGTCTGGCGTGAAACCTTGAACGATCCACCTGACAGTCTGGTACGCAGTGTCTTTACCATTACCGCAAACAGTAGCGGCGAATTATTACCCGCCGGCGCCTACTATTTACGGCTTACTACTGATAGTGGATTACGGGTTGATCGGCTCTTGCTCATCTCGTCAATGCGTCTGACCGTGCTGCCAAACGCCAATGAACTCTTGCTATGGGTGACAAAGAGTGGAAGTGGCGCACCGGTAAACGACATCCCATTGACTATCTATCTCGACGAAACAATGCTTGCCAGTGGCAAAAGCAACGAACAGGGTCTCTGGCGTGTACCGCTCACCAGTTTGAGTACGTTCACCGGCAGCAGCGCTGGTCGTACTCTGGTAGCGGTAGCCGAAGGCGACGGTATTACCCTGAGCAGTATTCAGCTTCCCGGCACGCTTACGCCACCCGTTAAAGCACTGCTTGCTGTCGATCGATTGAGCTACCGACCAGGTAGTATCGTGCGCGTCAACGGCATTGTTCGCGAACAACAGGCAGATGGCCGATTAACGCTACCCAGTATAAGAGCGTGTCGACTCAAACTCGATGGCGCAACTGTGATTGGCGATGCCACTGCCGTTACCTGCACGATATCCGATAAAGGTATCCTCAACGGTAGTCTGCGGCTCGATGCGCGCACCGCACCGGGAACATACATCGTACAGGTCGCCATCAGTGACACCATCTATCAGATACCGATCAGAGTTACTATCCCGACTACCGGTGCCACCGTCCACGTAACGCCAACCCGTCCCACCGGTCTCGCGGTTGATGTCACCCGTGCCAACCTGCCAATCAGTGGTGCGGTGATAAGCTGGAACCTGCGACTCGAAACCCTATCCATCGTTGAACTTGATGGCATAGCTGGTGAAGTGCTGGGATCAGCGAGTGAAACCTCATCAAGTGCAACGACCGATCAGAGTGGCCGAGTCCAAATTAATCTGCCAGCAGATGAAAACCTGATCCGTCCACTCCGGTACGAGCTCCACCTGACTGCACAGTTACCCGACGGCGAGCAACTCCAGCAAAACACAAGTGGAATCATTCATCCGCGCAGCCCGCGGTTGTCTATTGATGCACCAACCGTCATTGCGCAAAACGAACGGGCAAAAATTACGTTTACTTTGCAGAACGCTGAAGGTCAACCTCTGTCCAATACGCTGATAGAGCTGGAAGTTCGGCGTCAGATTGGTGATCCACCACTAATTATGCGACGGGTACGTACCGACCAGAATGGTCAGGCAACGACCGCACTGGTCCCGCTCCTCCCCGGACGCTACGAGCTGAGCGCCCGTTCTGGATCGAGTGTGAGTCGTCGGCAGTTGTGGGTAGCAGGTTCTGGAATTGCCAGTAGTGAACCCTGGCTGATTCCCGACCGCACCGCCTATTCAGTTGGTGATACGGCTCGTCTGCTTGTAAACGGACCGACCAGTGGTACCCTTCTGCTTATTGTCGGCCAGGGTGAAACAGCCCGTATCGCGCTGACCAGAGCACAAGCCGGTAACATGATGTTGCTTCCGATCACCGATGATCTCCCACCGCTAACAACCATTACCGCACTGATTGACGACGGGGTGAATCTGTGGACAAGTACGGTGAGCCTGTACATTAATCCACCATCACCACCACAGATCGCATTGTCGCAACGAGAAGTACTGCCAGGCTCAACTCTTACCCTGACCACTACCGCATCAACGGCAAATCTGTTTGTGGTGCTGACACCCATTCATGCACCGACGATTAATCTCGATGATTGGAATCGCCCGCTCACCAGTTCCTCATCATTCCGGCAAGGACTCTCTGGCATTATCCTGCCAGCAACTCCTGAGTCGACCGATCAGCAACACCGAATCTCGGTTCGTCTCCCGCAGCAACCGGGACGCTGGTACCTTAATGTGATTGCGATCGATGATCGTGGTTTTGCGACAGCAACCAGTACCCTGATTGATACCATTCAGTCAGTTGAAGCAATTGCTACTCCTTTACCGCCGCTCCGTACAAATGACACTGCCGTTGCCACGCTTATCTTGCGCAATATCGACCGCGAGGCGCGTACGGTACGCACTCGTCTCTGGGTAAGTGGCGGCATCCTGCTTGATCCAATCGAACAAATCGTTACGATACCGGAGCATACTGTCATGCCTATCCATTGGAACATACAACCACAACCCGATGTCGCGCTTATCGGTCTGCGTTACGAGGTGATAGACACTGCACCCTTACCACCGATTGAATACGCGATACCGGTCATCCGCGAGTCATTTTTGCCTCAAACGACCCAAACCCGTTTGGTTAACGATTCGCTCGAACTGAGTCTGGCAGATGACGAGCACGAGATTATCATCGCCGCTAATGCCCGATCTGCGCTGGCCGACCAGGCACAACGCCTGTTTCAGACCACGGCGCCCACTGCCGAAAGTCTGGCTGCGGCAATCATTATTGGTAACGAACTACAACGTACTGCTTCAACAACAACTGAAGTCGAGTATTGGCAGACAGCCATTGATGGTTCATTGCGTCAATTACGTACCCTTCGCAATCCTGATGGTGGTTGGGGATGGTGGCCAGATCATCCATCTGATCCGTTTATCACCGCTTTTGTGCTCGAAGCAATTGCCAAGATTGACCGCCGCGATGGACAGAACCCACTGCCAGGCGAATCTGCGATACGTTATCTGCAACGCGAACGATCAGCCCTTCCCCTCGATGTGCAATCATACATCGATTATGTGCTGGCAAAACACGGTATCAACGACCATCAGGAACCGGCATCCGACAATCTGACACCAACCGCACGTGCTTTTACCGCATTACGGCTCCGCCAATACAGAAACCAACTCCTGGCTCAATTCTGGACCACCGCCGGCAGTGGCCTACCGTGGGCAGGAGCCGAAGGAATGCCTGCCAGCGCGCTGGCCGTAAGTGCAAGTATCATTCAGGCATTAGCCGAAGAACAACCAACCGCTCCCAAACTCACGACCTGGCGTACTGCTCTCTTGCGACGCTGGCAAGGTGAGGGCTGGCCGACACCATACGAAGCGGCGCGTGTAGCGCTGGCACTGGGTCCAATGCTCTCAGCAAATGGTGCAGAGGTTACGGTATGGCATAACAACGACCGGCTGACCGAAGCCCAAACCCTGACTAATGTAGAACGCTGGCGATTACGAGGGGGAACATTGCGCATTGAGCCAACCAATGGGCCAGCACTCATCGCTATTCGCCGTGCAACCGCTGAGCATCCCCAAATCGAAGCAATACAGGCACAGCTCAGGTATCACCAGAGTATCAATCCACTGACCATCGATCAACCTGTTCAGGTCGATCTCATTCTGATCGTCAAAGAACCTTTTCTTCGCCTCGATGTCACCATTCCGCTACCAGCGGGGTTAACCCCAATCCAGGTAGATAGCGGCGCAACGCTCGCTTATTCTCTAATTGAGCGTGAACGGCGCACGGTTCGATTCGGTGGCGTCAATCTAACCCCCGGTGTATATCGGTTGACCGTTACTGCCAGAACAACAACCGCCGGTCACTTTCAGACACCGCCAGCAATTATTGCCACGCCGGGGAGTGGGTTGCCTGAACTGTTTGTGAGGGAAAAAGATACGATCATCATCACGACGGCGCCAACGAACTGATACCGGACGGATGCATCACTAGAGATTTTCTGAATTTTCATCGTTTGGTGTCATAACCACCGTCGCCTGGGAGCGCGAGCCTCCGGCGCGCAGCCTACAGTCGCCTGGGAGTGCGAGCCTCCGGCGCGCAGCCTGCACCGTGCCCATCTCAGCCGCACACCATCGCCCCGTGGCTCGCCATAAGAAAAGCGAAGAACTCGCCCCTGCTGATGAAGATGCCCCTCCCACTCGCTCTTCTTCTCTTCTCGTCCCTCTCCTCACTTAACCACTGCTAGGACTGGTAAACCTCATCAACCAATGTTGCAATATTGAAACACTTTTGTTCAGTACCTGGCATAGCCATAGCTTGACGCTCCTGTTCCACATTTGTTACCATATTCGTGCAGCAACTCAATGAAGAGGGGCGATTTCCCAACACTCGTGTATGCCCCACAAAACCTTACAAAATATATTTTTAGCCAGCAAACCCATCCGGATCGCGCATTGCACGGTGCAATGCATCGTGTTGTCATAAATTGTGACAGGAAAGGAGGTGCGCAGGGCGGGTCGCCGATTGCTACCCGTTAGACGGCGTGTACGCCCAGTTCAGATGCGCCGGTACGCCACGAGCAGCGTACAACGCGACGGGACACGGTCGCGTAACAATTGGCGCGCATCACGTTCTCTGCTTGAACGCTGGATCAAAGGTGATTCGTTGGGAACTGGTTCTGGCTGTTTTGTATTGCAAGGAGGAGACCCTCTATGCCTGCGTCCTTTCTGGGCGAAGTTTTTGGTACCATGGTACTGATCCTGTTTGGCAACGGTGTCGTGGCGAACGTATTGCTGACGCAATCGAAGGGCAACGGTGGTGGCTGGATCGTGATTACCACAGGTTGGGCATTTGCAGTGATGTGTGGTGTCTTTACAGCAGCAGCCTTGGGTAGCCCTGGGGCTGATCTTAATCCAGCCGTCACCGTGGCTGTCCTGATTCGCGGGGGCTACGACTTCGGAACTGCCGTGATGCACATTGTGGCGCAATTTATCGGTGCCTTTATTGGCGCCACCCTGGTTTGGCTTACATATCTCTCACATTGGGAAGTAACGAAAGACCCTGGCCTCAAACTGGCTTGTTTCAGCACCGGCCCGGCAATCAGCAATCCGGTCAACAACATCATTACTGAAGTCATCGGTACCTTCGCGCTGGTATTCATCATCTTCGCTATCTTCAGCAAAAACGGTGCTGCTGGTGGCAACCCGGCAAGCGGTCTGGGTCCATATCTCGTCGCAGCGCTAGTGTGGGGTATCGGCCTCTCGCTCGGTGGTCCAACCGGCTACGCGATCAATCCGGCACGTGATCTCGGTCCGCGAATTGCGCACTTTGTGTTACCTATCGCCGGAAAGGGCGACAGCAACTGGGGGTATTCGTGGATACCGGTCGTTGGCCCGCTTATCGGTGGTGCAATTGCCGCCTTATTGGCAAATGTGCTCGGTATGTGAGATACTGTTGCGCATCACGCTGAACGGTTAACATTATCACTTCAAGGGAGGAAGCCTGTGAAGAAGTTGATTAACGCTCCAGAGAATGTCGTCAAGGAGGCACTGGCCGGAATGGCAATTGCCCATGCCGATCTGATCCAGGTGCACTTCGATCCTGACTACATCGTGCGCGTCGGTGCACCACACAATAAGGTCGGCGTTATCTCTGGAGGTGGCTCTGGTCACGAACCGATGCATGGCGGCTTCGTCGGCTATGGGATGCTCGACGCTGCCTGTCCGGGTGCCGTCTTCACCTCACCGGTACCGGATCAGATGCTCGCCGCAACCAAGGCTGTCAACGCTGGGAAAGGTGTATTGCACGTCGTCAAGAACTATACTGGTGATGTGATGAACTTCGAGATGGCGGCGGAACTGGCTGCCGCCGAAGGTATTGAGGTTGCCAGTGTGATTACCAACGACGATGTGGCAGTTGAAAATAGCACCTGGACAGCCGGTCGGCGCGGGGTAGGAGTGACCGTGCTGCTCGAGAAGATCGTCGGTGCTGCGGCAGAAGCTGGTGCTGATCTGGCGACGTGCAAAGCAATTGCCGAGCGAGTCAACGCGAACGGTCGCAGCATGGGGATGGCTCTGACCCCCTGCACCGTACCCCAGGCTGGTAAACCGGGCTTTGAGCTAGCCGAAGACGAGATGGAGGTTGGTATCGGCATCCATGGCGAACCCGGCCGACGCCGCGAGAAGTTGGCGCCGGCGCGTGATATTGCCGAGATGCTTGCTGGTCCTATTCTTGAAGACCTGCCCTTCAAGAGTGGTGATGCTGTACTGGCCTTCGTCAATGGCATGGGTGGTACACCACTGATCGAGTTGTACGTGATGTATAATGAACTTGCCCGTATCTTGAAGGATCGGAACATTACCATTGCTCGCTCGCTCGTCGGCAGCTACATCACGTCACTCGAAATGGCAGGTGTGAGCTTTACCCTGCTCCGTCTTGACGATGAGATGATTAAACTCTGGGACGCTCCGGTCCATACGCCGGCGCTACGCTGGGGAATGTAAGGTATCAGTATGTATAGCGGGGCAAATTGCCCCGCTACCAGATCGCACGCAGAGGAACTATGCAGATCACCGCCGATCATGTGATACGTTTTCTCCAATTGGTCGCTGAACGGGTTAAAGAGCAGCGTGACTATTTAACCAAGCTCGATGCCGCAATCGGTGATGCCGACCACGGTGTCAATCTTGATCGTGGTTTCAGTACAGTGATGAGCAAGCTGCCAACTGCAACCGACCGGAGCATTAGTGGTCTACTGAAACTGACCGGCATGACACTGATTTCCACCGTTGGTGGCGCCAGTGGGCCACTGTATGGCACAGCCTTCCTGCGCGCAGGAACAGCTATTGGGGATCGAGCGACGATTGGCGCTGAAGAACTGATTGCTGCACTGAGCGCTGCGCTTGATGGCATTCAAACTCGTGGGAAAGCGACTCGCGGTGAAAAGACGATGATCGATGCGATTGCACCAGCAATCGATACGCTGAAAGAGCAGTATGCAGCGAGCGGTGATCTGTTGGTTGCAATGCGTGCCGCTGTCGCTGCATGCGAACAGGGTATGATTGCGACTGAACCAATGCTAGCAACCAAAGGACGTGCATCGTACCTCGGTGAACGTTCAATTGGTCATCGTGATCCTGGTGCTGCCTCGGCTTATCTGATGGCCCAGGCGCTGCTCGAGACCATTGAGCGTGCAGCACAAGGTTAATGTGTCCCGTATGCCGCACAGGTAGACAAAGGAGTCATGAATTATGGCAAAGTATGCCGCCGCAATCGATCAGGGAACAACTAGCACCCGCTGTATGATTTTTGACCACAGTGGCAATGTCATTTGCTACGACCAGAAAGAACACGAACAGATCTATCCCCGACCCGGCTGGGTAGAGCATAGCCCTGATGAGATTTGGGAACGTACTCAAAGTGTGATCCGCAGTGCATTGAGCAAAGGTGGCCTCAGCGCGAACGACATCGTCGCTGTTGGGATTACCAATCAACGTGAGACGACGGTGGTCTGGAACCGCAACACCGGACGACCAGTCTACAATGCGATTGTCTGGCAAGATACGCGCACCGATCAGATTTGTAATGAATTGGCAGCCGACGGTGGACAGGATCGCTTCCGGCCCAAGGTTGGCCTTCCCCTGGCAACCTACTTCTCTGGTCCTAAGATCCGCTGGATTCTCGACAATGTTCCCGGTGCACGCGAAGCCGCTGAAGCTGGTGATGTGATCTTTGGCAATATCGATACCTTCTTGACCTGGTGGCTGACCGGTGGCCCCAATGGTGGCGTTCATGTCACCGATGTCACGAACGCTTCGCGCACGATGCTGATGAATCTCGAAACCCTTGATTGGGACGATGAGATACTCGGCATTATGGGTATTCCACGGCAGATGCTGCCCAAGATTATGCCGTCAAGTATGGTCTACGGCACTGCTACCGGCGAGCTGGCCGGGGTACCGGTAGCCGGTATTCTGGGCGACCAACAAGCAGCAATGGTTGGTCAGACCTGCTTTGATGTCGGTGAGGCGAAGAACACCTACGGCACCGGATCGTTTATGCTGCTCAATACCGGTACCAAACTCGTTCCCTCGAAGAGCGGTCTGTTGACAACCGTTTGCTATAAGTTCGGTGATCAGCCTGCCGTTTATGCTCTTGAAGGCTCTATCGCTATCACCGGTGCATTGGTACAGTGGCTGCGCGACAATCTCGGCCTGATCACCTCGTCGGCTGAGGTCGAGTCGCTTGCTAATCTGGTTGAGGACAACGGTGGCATCTATTTCGTCCCGGCCTTCTCTGGTCTCTTCGCCCCGTACTGGCGTTCCGATGCACGTGGGGTAATCGTCGGCCTGACGCGGTATGTCAATAAAGGTCACATTGCCCGTGCGGTACTTGAAGCGACTGCGTACCAAACCCGCGAAGTTCTCGACGCGATGGAACAGGATTCGGGTGTGAAACTGACCGCATTGAAGGTCGATGGTGGTATGGTGTACAATAATACCCTAATGCAGTTCCAGGCTGACATCCTGGGAGTGCCGGTTATTCGGCCGAAGGTTGCCGAAACAACGTCGCTTGGTGCTGCGTATGCCGCTGGCCTGGCAGTTGGCTTCTGGTCGAATACCGATGAGATGCGCGCTAACTGGGGTGTCGATCATACGTGGACGCCGCAGATGGACGAGGCAACCCGCGAGCGACTCTACCGAGGTTGGAAGAAGGCGGTCACCCGCACCTTCGATTGGGTAGAGTAACCCGCTTTCCTGTACGCATACAATGGTAGCAAGACCGGCGGGAATCTGTACCCTGCCGGTCTTGCTGACGATTAGGAGCTTATGATGCAAACCATCTCTACCGATGTATTAGTGATTGGCGGCGGCGCAACCGGCACAGGCTGCGCGCTCGACCTCGCAATGCGTGGAATCCGTTGCGTGCTGGTCGAAAAGGGAGATTTGACCCATGGCACAACTGGCCGGTATCACGGTCTTCTGCATTCGGGCGGGCGCTATGTGACCAAAGACCCGCAATCGGCGCGTGAATGTGCGCAGGAAAATGCAATCTTGCGCCGCATTATGCCGCATTGTATCGAGCAGACATCTGGGTTCTTTGTCATCACACCGTGGGACGATGAAAGCTATGGTGATGTCTTCGTCGCCAATTGCCACCGTACCGGTGTGCCGGTGCAAGAGATCAGTGTCGCCGAAATGCTGCGTCGTGAACCACTCCTCAATCCCCGTATTTCACGGGTCTTTGAGGTTCCCGACGCTTCCGCCGATTCGTTTCTCGCTACCCATTCCGTAGCGCTGGCCGCACGCGAGTACGGCGCCGACATTCGTACCTATCACAATGTGATCGAATTGATCCGGGTTGGCGACCGGGTTGTAGGAGCAGTCGTTGAAGACCTGCGTAGCGGTGAACGGATTCGAATCGACTGTGCTTATGTCTTAAATGCGGCTGGGGCCTGGGCTGGCAAAATTGCAGCACTGGCAGGCGTAACGGTAACGGTCGTACCGGGCAAGGGTACAATGGTGGCGATGAATCACCGCATGGTAAACACGGTGGTGAACCGCTGTAAACTCCCATCCGATGGTGACATTATTGTACCCATTCACACAGTAGCCGTCATTGGTACGACCGATGTCCACGTTCCCGATCCTGATGTCTTCGGGATTGAACCAGAAGAGATTCAATTTATGCTCGATGAAGGTGAGAAGCTCGTTCCCGGCTTCCGTCAATATCGTGCGCTACGTGCCTGGGCTGGTGTCCGTCCGCTTTACAAAGACAAAGATGTCGCCAGCGACCGTGATATTCCTCGCACGTTCAAGTTACTCGATCACGAAGAGCGTGACGGCGTGAGCGGTATCTTTTCGATTGTTGGTGGTAAATGGACAACATATCGCCTGATGGCCGAGCAGACGGTGAATGAGATTGCACGACGGTTAGGCAATACCCAACCCTGTCGCACTGCTAGTGAAGTGCTGCCGATCCCGAAGTTTGAGCACACTCGTCACGCTACTGTAACCGTTTCACCTGATCCGGCAGCGCAGACTCCCCACTACTGGCTCGGAAAACCACTGGCACTGGTCGAGAGCCAACACGCCGCCGGTGATCTGATCTGTGAATGCGAACTGGTTACCCGTGATCGGATTCAGGCCGCAATCGATGCTGGCGCTCATAATCTCGACGATATTCGACGCGATGTGCGGATGGGCATGGGGCCGTGTCAGGGTGGCTGGTGTATCTATCGCACGGCAAATATTTTGTATGAACGGCGCTGTGCCGATGGTCTGAGCCACGTTCATACCAATGAAGCGATACTGCATTTTCTCCAGGAACGCTGGAAAGGTCTTACCCCAGTCCTGTGGGGTGATCAGTTACGCCAGGCCCGCCTTGATGAATTGATCTATTATGGCGTTCTGGGAATTCAACGTCTGCGGGCACTGGCCGAACCGGGGGGTGGTCTGGTAACCCAACATCCGGCTATCGCAACCGAATATGTACAGGCGTAAGGCACCAGGAGAGCTGCTATGTATGATACGATCGTCATCGGTGCTGGCCTGGCTGGTTTGATGGCAGCAATCGGGCGTGCCGAACGCGGTGAAAAGGTGATGGTGCTTGCCAAGGGTCATGGGACAACGCACTGGACGACCGGCTGTCTCGACCTCTTTGCCGAGGTTGATGATCCTATCGCCGGTATCATTCAACTTACCGACCAGCGTCCACACCACCCCTATGCCCTGGTTGGCCTGACAATGATCGAGCAGGGCGTTGCCCGATTCCGGGCTATCTGCGAAGCGGCTGGCTACCCGATGGTTGGCAACTTCAACCGAAATCTGCTGCTCCCTACTGCTTTAGGCGCGTTGCGCCCCACTGCTTTTGCACCTGCAACAATGATAAACGGTGATGCCCGTCAGTTGCGCGATGGTCGGCCAACGCTGATCGCCAGTTTTGGCGTACTCCGTGACTTTTTTCCACCGCTTATTGCCGCCAATCTCCGTGCTCAGGGGATTGCTGCCGAAGCAGCATTGTTAGCCCTGCCACCAACTGGTCGCCAACACGATTTCAGCCCGGTCATCCTGGCACGCATGTTCGACCAACCAGACTTTCGGGCCAGAGTTGGTGAACAACTTGCTGCATTCGTGCGCAAGGGCGGCTATGCTCGTATTGGTATGCCAGCAATTCTGGGCTTGAAGCATCCTACCGAGGTGGTACGCGACCTCCAGAATCGGGCGGGTGCCCTGATCTTCGAGATTCCCACACTACCAACCTCTGTCGCCGGTATGCGGTTATATCACATTCTGGAAAACGCATTGCTCAGTCTTGGTGGTAGAATGCAGTTGGGTGGATTTGTCCAACGCGGAGAACCCCTCAAGGAAACGCTGGTGGCTGTGTTCAGTGAAGCGGCAGCCCGTGAACAACGTCATACGGCCCGACGCTGGGTATTGGCAACCGGTGGCATTCTTGGTGGTGGCATTCGCGCCACGCCGGAAGGTCACCTGCGTGAAACCGCTCTTGACCTACCCCTTCAGACACCCGACAGCCGATCTGGCTGGTTTGCAGCACGTTTTCTGGCTGAGCAAGGTCACCCTGTCTTTCAGAGTGGTGTGCGCGTTGATCGGTCACTACGCCCCCTCGATGCCAGCGGTCGCTTAGTATATGAAAACGTGATGGTGGCTGGCAGCGCACTCGCCGGTTTTGATCCGGTTCGCGAAGGATGCCTTGAAGGAGTTGCAATTGCCACCGGCTGGGCAGCCGGACAGCAGTAGCAGCCCATTTGCGAGAGGGACAATCACCATGGATCATATTGAGCTATCGCTCACGCAATCGCTCGATCACTGTATTAAGTGCAACATCTGCACTGCGGCCTGCCCCGTGGCCGCCGTAACCGACGCCTTCCCCGGCCCAAAATATGTCGGGCCGCAAGCCCAACGCTTTCGTCATGCCGCGCAGCCGGTTCCTGATGCCTCCGTTGATTACTGTTCGGGATGTCGGGTTTGCAATCAGGTCTGTCCGACCGGTGTGCGAATCGCTGAACTTAATGCCCGTGCTCGAGCGCAGATGGTCGCCGAGCGTGGGATGCCTCTTCGTAACCGAATCATTGCGCGTTCTGGATTGGTTGGGCGCCTGAGTTGTGGACCACAGGCGCCTCTCGTCAATCTGACGCTGAGCTTTGCGCCCGCACGCTGGCTCATCGAACAAGTGCTGGGAATTCACCGCCACGCTCCACTGCCAAAAGCAAGCACCTACACGTTCCAACACTGGTTCCGACGTCGGAAATCAACGGTGGCCGGTCGACGCCCTAAAGTGGTCTACTTCCACGGTTGCAGCACAAACTACTACGAACCACACGTTGGTAAAGCGGCAGTGGCCGTGCTCGAACATCTTGGGTTTGAGGTGATCATTCCACCACAGCGCTGCTGTGGCCTGCCCTTACTCTCCAACGGCGATTTTCCGGCTGCGCAGAAGCACCACCAGTACAACGTTGCGCAACTGTTACCATTCGTTCGCGCCGGTATACCCATCGTCGGTACCAGCACCAGTTGTACGCTCACTCTGAAAGAGGAAGCTCCGGAACTCCTCGGTCTCCACGGTGATGATGTTCGCGCAGTGGCTGCCGGTACGTATGACATCTTCGAGTTCTTGCGTAACCTTCACGAGCGCGGTGAATTACGCACCGACTTCCGCTCGATTGAACGTCGCCTCCCGTATCACCCGCCATGTCAGTTACGCGCCCATCGCATTGGCCGTCCGGTACTCGATGTATTAGGTTTAGTACCAGGCTTGCACCTTGATGAGAGTCGGGCTGATTGTTGCGGTATCGCCGGTACATACGGCTTGAAGCGTGAAAAGTATCAGATTGCAATGGACGTTGGGAAGCCACTTTTTGACTTTGTACAAGCCAGTGGTCAAAACCTCGCTTTGTGCGATAGTGAAACCTGTCGCTGGCAAATCAGTGGTGCTACCGGGGTAGAAACCCGTCACCCGATTGAAATCCTGGCCGAAGCATACGGAGTTCTGTAGTATATCTCAATGTATTTTCAACTTTTATTCGGAGCAGCGTAGTATCCCACTGCTGCTCCTACATTTTGTTATAATACGTGCTAGTCTTGTACTATATGTGCGTAGGAACTATTTGTCGATGATTGAACCAGAAACAGTCTTACAAGGTCGTTATCGCATCATATCCCAAATTGCCAAGGGAGGTATGGGGGCGGTCTATCGAGCGCGCGACCTCCGCTTGCGCATCGATGTTGCCATCAAACAAACCTTGTTTCACGATGAGGCATATCGACAAGCATTTGAACGCGAAGCTCAAATCCTGGCCCGCTTGCGCCATCAAGCATTACCACGGGTCATTGATCATTTCATCGAACCACAAGGTCAATTCTTAGTTATGGAGTTTATCCATGGCGAAGACCTGGGCAATCAACTGGCCCGTCTCGGTCGTCGTTTCGCCTCGCCGCAAGTCTTACCCTTGGTAGTAAAATGGGCCGATCAACTCCTCGACGTGCTACACTACTTGCACACACGACCGGTACCGGTCATTCATCGAGATATTAAACCAAAAAATCTGAAATTAACCCCAAACCACGATATTATCTTGCTCGATTTTGGGCTAGCGCGCGGCGGAATGACGGTTGTAGCCGGAATTGACGGCTCAGGGTCGCGAAAGGTCTACGGCTTTACCCCACCATATGCACCTTACGAACAGATGCGCGACGGCGAACCAGACCCGCGCAGCGACATTTATTCGCTCTCGGCAACATTGTACCATCTGCTAACCGGCGTTTTGCCACCTGATGCGATGACTCGGATGGCAAAGCTGATCCATGGTCAGCCCGATCCCCTTCAGCCGATTCGCAGTCTGGCGCCCCATGTGCCAGAAGGATTAGCCCGGTTGATCGAGCAAGGGATGGCTACCCTGATCGATCAACGTCCGCAATCGGCCCGTGAAATGCGTGAAGCCTTGCACCGACTGCGCGGAAAACCGGTAACACCAGCAACACCGGTAACAGTACGTCCTATCGCTTCAGAACCATTGCCAGTACCTCCCGATACGACCGAAACACCAACCGAACCAGTGCCAACTCCATCGCAGGCGTCACCGATCACCCCACCAGTAACACCGTCACGTGCGACATCACCGACGCCGGTAGGAACACAGTATCGCCGCCTGGTAACCGGTAGCCAGGTTCGTAGCCTGGCATTTACGTCCGATGGCAAATCGATCATCGCCGGCCACGATGATTATACGATCAGTGTCTGGGATGTAACGCACGGTGAACAAACGCAAACTCTGCGCGGCCACGAGAGCACTGTGCGTGCGGTTGCTGTCAGTCCTGATGGAACACTGGTTGCCAGCGGAAGTGACGACGAGACAGTCCGTATCTGGACAACTACCGACTGGCAGTCTGTACAGATCATCCGTCAAACCGGCACTTCTATCGAGAGTCTCTGCTTCAGTCCCGACGGTCGTTATCTGGCGGTTGGCGGTTGGGGCATGGCGATTACACTGTACGAGATCCGAAAAGGGAAGATCGAGCCGATTGGCCTGTTTAACAGTCCTTTTGTTCATTCACTGAGTTTTTCACCAGATAGTTCATTGCTGGCTGCCGGTTGTTACGATGGCGCTATCTACCTCTGGCAAACAGCGACACATCAGCGGTTAAAACCGATTGAGGGGTTTAATACATTCATTTACAGCGTCACTTTTAATACTGCCGGTACCATCATTGCCGCCTGTAGTGGTACCGCTATTCGCCTCTGGCGCGTGCGAGATTTTCTGCCTCTTGACACCTTACAAGGCCACACTGCACCGGTGCGCGGTCTGGCGTGTAGCCCGCGTATCCCATTGCTGGCTTCAGGAAGTGAAGATCGGAGCGCTCGTTTTTGGTTGATAGATCAATCGCAGCCACTCCCCCTTATCCTCGAACACAGCTCTGGCGTCAGTTGCCTGAGCTTCAGCCCCGATGGTCAACTCCTGGCTACCGGTACCCACGATGGCCGTATTTACCTCTGGCAAGCGCCGGTCGAGAGTCAGGTTTAGAACCTATCCGACATATCCTGTCGCAGCAGAAGATCGGTCGGGGCGCAGCACCGCTACGCCTGTACATCAGGATGCGCTCGTAGGGTAAGGAATAACCCTTACGTTGCCCTGCCCTGGTCTTCGGGTTACGTATGAACCTGAGCGACATCGGGATTTTTGCGCAAGCTCTCACACCTCACCGCACCCGCTCAACCAGCGCAATGATCCGCTCTGCACGTCGGCCATACGTGTGTTCAGCAGCCACTGCTCGCCGTGCGGCTATCAGCGCCGGGTCGCCTTCGTTCAGAGCCGCGGTGAGTGCCGCCTGCAAACCAGACAGGTCACGTCGTGGGAAACTATAGGCAAGCTGTGGTGGTACAATCTCGTGTAACGCCGGAATCGCCGGTATGACAATCGGCAGACCCAATGCCAGATATTCAAACAACTTCAACGGCGAGGCTGTTACATCGGTAACGGTATCGGGAATGACAAGAACATCGGCAGCGCCTAAACAGCGCACTACCTCGGCCTGCGGTCGTGGCGGCAACACGTAGAGATCGGCTGGCGTCGCTGTTGTCTCAGCAACCCGTAATCCTTCACTGACTGCGTGTGCAATCAGGGCTGCTCGCTCACCAGGTCGCCCACCGAGTATCAGACCGCACAACGTCGGATGGGTAGCCTTGAGTGCCCGTAAAGCACCGAGAAGACCCTCAAGCCAGCGATGAGCAAAGGTCATGCCTGCGTATGCGATGACCGGTACGGTGGGTAACAAACCAAGTTCGGCACGACACTGAGCACGATCTTGCGGTGTAAATATTCGTTCATCGTAAGCATCTGGAATAACCGCAACATCTGCCGGATCACGCCATCCGAGCTGGGCCAACAGGGACCGGAAATCATTTGTCAGTGATACGACGGCAGTTGCCCGACATAGTGCGGTACGATCAATCAGATCGAGTAATCCACGCGCCCAACGCTCTTTCGCCCGCGAAGGATTCCGTGACTCAAAATCGTGGACTTCGTAAATCACCGGTATTCCGAGCTTTGGGCCGAAGATACCGGCCCACCAGGCCGCAATGATCGGCTGACGAATATAGACAGCTTCAACCTGATGACGTTGAGGCGCAACCCGCATCGCGGTCATCGCTGCAAAGACTGAGTGCTCAAGGTAGTACAACAGTGTACTCTTGTAGAAGCGTGAGAGCTTGCCAATGGCCGGTCGTGGCAGATGCACGACATTCAATTCACTGAAGCGACTCGGTTCAAACCCCCAACGTGGAATCAGGGCCAGCGTATCCGGTCGGCGAGCTATCAGCTCGCGGAGCGTGGTAAACGTTTGCAGGGCATTAGCTGACTGCAAATTCAAACTAGTGGGGTATGCAATATAGACGATCATCTTAGCGCGCAACCTCAAGCCGCGACAACAAACGATCAAGCTCGGCTAACGTCGATGCCAGACCGGCCGGCGCAGGATGCAATAAACCGCCGGTCACCAACGCAGCGCGTACAAGCTGAGGATCATCGCCGGCCACCTCCAAATTACGGAGGTCTTGTCTGATCCGTTCATCACTGATGGGAATGCCATGACGAGCCATCATTGCCCGGTAATAGGGATAGTGTTCGCACAACTGCTGGGCCACACTTTCAAAACCATGACGCGCAATCGTCATCCGGGTCTGGAAACGCATCGTATTTTCGGCAAACATGATTCGGTCACGGCGCGACGGTTCGATCAGAATAATATCCACCTCAGGATGGCGACGACGCACCTGCTTGATATGATAGTGCAAACCGGCGTGAATGAACGTGCGGAAGACCTGATTACCAATCCGCTGAATACCCTGTTCGCTGATAGATTGTCCCGGCGCATGGCGGCGATTATCAAACGGCACCATTGGATTAATACAGACGATCAGGTCAGCACCACGCTCGATTGCTACATCAAGACTGGCCGTACCGCGTAAGCCACCATCGATATAATCACGCTCGCCGATTCGTACTGGCTGATAAAAGATCGGAATAGCGGCTGACGCGCAAACTGCCAGCGAGATCGGCACATGCTCGAGCGGTGGTAAGCCAAAAACGGCCCGTTCTCCAGAATCGAGATCGGTCGCTATGATCAACAACTCGCGATCCAGATCGGCAAAACGGTTTGAGCGACCGGGCTGTTCAAAAGCCAGCCGCAGATACCGCTCGAGCGCTCGCGAATCGTAGATACCGGTAGGTAAGCCAACAGCCAGCGTCTCAATCAAATCAAGAAGCGATGCTTCCCCACCTTCACGAAGCCAGCGCCGTAACGTTTGAGCCAGCGCCCCAGGTAAGTGCATCACCCGACGCAGCATATCAACCACATTTAACTGGTACAAGTGATGTGGTTCAAGCTGATCAATACCGAGCAACGAGCTTTCAAGGACACTGATCAATGTACGCGGTGACATATTGTTGGCCAGGCAGGCGTTCACCAAAGCCCCAGCGCTTGTCCCCACGTAAATATCAAACTCGTTGACTGACAAACCTTCAAGCACCTGGTCAATGGCACAGAGGGCGCCAATTTCATAAGCGGCACCGGCGACACCTCCACCGGCAAGAACCAGAGCTGTCTTGCTACGCTGCATAACCAGCCTCTTTGCGATAACGTATACCAGCGAGCCAGGGATCGTGCGATGTTTTGGTCAGCGCCAACGAACTGTTTGCCCTGCCAGGGCGATACGGTGATAGTTAACAGCCTGACAGAAGCGATTCAGCATCACCCAACGATCACGTTGGATACACCAACTGAGAACCAGGTCATTGTCAAGCCGGCTGTCGATGTTCAACGACGACGTAGCAATTGTTCAACTGTACTGGCCAGGGCATCAATCTGGGCATGGAGACGCTCGACATCGTTGCGCGTCGGCACATTGGCAATCCGGTCGGCAAGTTGATGCCGGGCATCGTCGGCAAACTCTTTGCGTAGTAACAGTTTGCGCCAGCGATCAGCCTCTTCGGGGGAAAGTTCACCTTTGTCAACCAGGATATC